>JBAMLT010000152.1:0-48418 GCA_039793425.1 Caldisericota bacterium | reverse complement strand
ACCCTTGGGACCTTCTCCAGCCCCAGGATGCGATGAGCCGACATCGAGGTGCCAATCCTACCCGTCGATATGGACTCTCAGGATAGATCAGCCTGTTATCCCCGGGGTAACTTTTATTCGTTGAGCGATGGCGCTTCCACGCGCAACCACCGGATCACTAAGCCCCACTTTCGTGACTGTTCGACCTGTCGGTCTATGCAGTAAAGCACCCTTATGCCTTTGCACTCTACACGCGATTTCCAACCGCGTTGAGGGTACCTTTGGGCGCCTCCGTTACCTTTTAGGAGGCGACCGCCCCAGTCAAACTACCCGCCTGACACTGTCCACCTGCCCGATTAGGGTCAGGTGTTAGAGTTCAAACACATTAAGGGTGGTATTCCAAGGTTGACTCCACAGGAACTGGCGTTCCTGCTTCAAAGTCTCCCACCTATCCTATACATAATGTGCCAGAATCCAATGCCAAGTTATAGTAAAGCTCCACGGGGTCTTTCCGTCCTGCTGCAAGTAGCCCGCATCTGCACGGGCATTGCTATTTCACCGGATCTCTCGTCGAGACAGCGCTCAGGTCGTTACACCTTTCATGCGCGTCGGAACTTACCCGACAAGGTATTTCGCTACCATAGGACCGTTCGTTTGTGTTACCCTTTTTTTATTTTTAAGGGCGATTAGTCAAGTTTCTGACTAATCCTCCATATCGCTATGGAGACCGGACTATATCATCATCCTCTTTTAAGGATGCCTGGCATATAGTCTCTGAGGATTCTTTCAGTGAAGAGATGATTTCTTTTTATCATATCTTCTTTTTGAATTATCCTTATTTATCTCTTCTCTAATTTCTGCTATAAGTTCTAATCCTTCTTTTGTTAAGTGTTTCTTACTTTTGATGATTTCAAGAACTTTTTTGAATTTAGAGAAGGCATTTTTCTTTCTCTGAGAGAAAAATTTATATTCATTGAAGAAAGGAATTACTTTCTCAACAAGAGCATCAATATTTGTAACCTCATAATACCAGATTCCATCTCCTCTTTGTCTTATTGTTCCGCATCCTAAGTATCTTTTAAATAGAGTTAGAATTAATTTTTCTTTTTGAGATACATTAAAAGAAAGAGACACTTTCCATCCATTCTTAGAATCATTTCTAGGTCTAAATTTTACATTAAAACTACTTTCACCATCCGCGAAACCAGCAAGATACCACCCAATATGAGTTGGAATCTTAAAAGGTTTTTTGCTCATAAGAATTTCCTTTCTTCTCTCACTGAAAGTCTTTCCTGCTGATTGCCCGCACCTTATGGATTGTCACTTGTTCCTAAAACAAGTACCAAAGGATACACCGGGTTTTCCAGCATATAGCCAGGTTTTATAACTACAAGATCCATCTTATAGTTACGGCCGCCGTTCACCGGGGCTTAAGTTCGGAGCTTCGCTTCCACGAGGGAAGCTAACCCCTCCCCATAACCTTCCGGCACTGGGCAGGCCACAGCCCCTATACTTAGCCTTGCGGCTTAGCAGAGACCTGTGTTTTTGTTAAACAGTCGCCCGAGCCAATTATCTGCGACTCTTCTTAGCTTCAGCAGAAAATACCTAAACCAAGAAGAGCACCCCTTATACCGTAGGTACGGGGTTAGATTGCCGAGTTCCTTGACGAGAGTTCTTCCGCGCGCCTTAGGACATTTATCCCAGTCTACCTGTGTTGGTTTGCGGTACGGTTACCTAAATTTCAATGCTACGAGGTTTTTCCAGCGAGTATGGAATCAGTCACTTCGCTATTGGTTACCCAATAACTCCTCATCGCCTCTCAGTGTTAACGCATCTTCGGATTTACCTAAAGATGCCACCTACAGGTTTGAACAGGGTATTCCATCACCCTGCAGACCTATCCTCCTCGACCTCCCCTTCGCTTTTAACGAAACTTAGGTAGTGCTGGAATATTAACCAGCTATCCATCGTCTACGCTTTTCAGCCTCAACTTAGGACCGACTAACCCTGGGCGGACGAACCTTCCCCAGGAAACCTTAGACTTACGGCGGAAGGAATTCTCATCCTTCTTTTCGTTACTTAAGCCAGCATTCTCACTTCCTATTGCTCCAGTACTCCTTACGGTATACCTTCACCGCAATAGGAACGCTCCCCTACCACTAAGATATCAATTGTAAAATTGATATCTTAATCCACCGCTTCGGTTGAAAACTTAGTCCCGAACATGTTCGGCGCAGGGCCACTCGACTAGTGAGCTGTTACGCACTCTTTAAAGGATGGCTGCTTCTAAGCCAACCTCCTAGCTGTCTGAGTAACCCCACTTCCTTATCAATAACACTTAGTTTTCATTAGGGACCTTAGCGGGTGATCTGGGCTGTTACCCTCTTGAAAACGGAGCTTTTCCCCCGTTTTCTCACTCTCAGGATAAGAAAAAGTGGTATTCGGAGTTTGGTTGGGTTTGGTAGCCCAATGGACCCCTAGCCCATCCAGTGCTCTACCACCACTCCTCATTTAACCTGAGGCTGCACCTAAATGCATTTCGGGGAGAACCAGCTATTCCCGGGTTCGGTTGGAATTTCTCCGCTACCCACAGTTCATCCAACAGGATTTCACCCCTGACTGGTTCGGTCCTCCATGAGAGATTAGTCTCACTTCAACCTGACCATGGGTAGGTCACCCGGCTTCGGGTCTACTGACTACGACTTAACGCCCTATTCAGACTCGCTTTCGCTATGGCTTCGGGATTTACCCTTAACCTTGCCGCAGCCAGTAACTCGCTGGCTCATTCTTCAATAGGCACGTGGTCAGACTGTTAAGAAAATCTTAACATAGTCCTCCCACGGTTTGTAGGCATATGGTTTCAGGTTCTATTTCACTCCCCTTCCGGGGTTCTTTTCACCTTTCCTTCACAGTACTATGTTCACTATCGGTCACGGAGGTATTTAGCCTTAGGAGGTGGTCCTCCTTGATTCCCACAGGATTTCACGAGTCCCATGGTACTCAGGAGTAACTAAGGAAGAGAATTTCTTTTTTCTACAGGGCTGTCACCTTCTATGGCTACTCTTCCAATAGTATTCGATTAAGAAATTCTTTTGTAACTTCCCTTGGAATCTTGGAATTCCAAAATAGTTACTCCTACAACCCCAACCAAGCAACGCTCCAAGGCTTTAACACTTGATTGGTTTAGGCTATTCCCTTTTCGCTCGCCGCTACTAAGGGAATCGAGTTTTCTTTCTTTTCCTCAGGTTACTGAGATGTTTCACTTCACCTGCTTACCCTCTCTACTATTATGAATTCAAGTAGAGATGATATTCCTTTAACAGGAATATCGGGTTACCCCATTCGGAAATCTTCGGATTAACGCTTGCTTGCAGCTACCCGAAGCCTATCGCAGGCTTGCTGCGTCCTTCATCGGCCTCCTGTGCCAAGGCATCCACCATACGCCCTTAGTTCCTTGACTTAGGTAAGTTGAGAGATCAGAATTAAATTACCAATTTTCAAAGTACAAGAATAAAAAGAGGGCTTAAACCCTCAAAACTAAGCAGTACATATTTATACCTCAAAGAAATAGCTCCCTAGAAAGGAGGTGATCCAGGCGCACGTTCTCGTACACCTACCTTGTTACGACTTAACCCTCCTTATTGGCCACACCTTCGGCGCCCCCATCCTTTGCAGGTTAGGGTAAGCGACTTCGAGTGCAACCAACTCGGGTGGTTTGACGGGCGGTGTGTACAAACCCCGGGAACGTATTCACTGTGGTATAGCTGACCCACAGTTACTAGCAACTCCAGCTTCATGAGGGCGAGTTGCAGCCCTCAATCGGTACTGGGGTGAGTTTTGGGGATTTGCTCCAGGTTACCCTATTGCATCCCATTGTCCTCACCATTGTCGCATGTGTGTGGCCCTGGACATAAAGGCCATGAGGATTTGACGTCATCCCCACCTTCCTCCGTCTTGTCGACGGCAGTCCCCTTAGTGTCCTCAGCATAACCTGTTAGCAACTAAGGGCAGGGGTTGCGCTCGTTCAAGGACTTAACCTTACATCTCACGACACGAGCTGACGACAACCATGCAGCACCTGTGTATGTGTCTAAAGTATAAACTTTAGAGGAAGGATATTTCTATCCTTTTTCACATACATGTCAAGCCCAGGTAAGGTTCTTCGTGTAGCATCGAATTAAACCACATGCGCCGCTGCTTGTGCGGGGTCCCGTCAATTCCTTTGAGTTTCAGCCTTGCGACCGTACTACCCAGGTGGGGTGCTTAACGTGTTAACTACGGCACTGAAAGGAATTACCCTTCCAACACCAAGCACCCATCGTTTAGGGCCAGGACTACCCGGGTATCTAATCCGGTTTGCTCCCCTGGCTTTCGTGTATGAGCGTCAGGAACGAACCAGGAAGCTGCCTTCGCAATTGGTGTTCCTCCCGATATCTACGCATTTCACCGCTACACCGGGAATTCCACTTCCCTCTTTCGTCCTCTAGTTTAACAGTATTAAATGCCTTTCCACTGTTAAGCAGTGGTATTTGACATTTAACTTGTAAAACCGCCTGCACACCCTTTACACCCAGTAATTCCGGATAACGCTTGCTCCCTACGTATTACCGCAGCTGCTGGCACGTAGTTGGCTGGAGCTTATTCCTAAGGTACTGTCAGGATTATATTCTTATTCAGAATATAATCTTTCATTCCTTAGAAAAGGGCTTTAAGACCCGAAGGCCTTCATCACCCACGCGGCGTCGCTGGGTCAAGCTTTCGCTCATTGCCCAATATTCCCTGCTGCTGCCTCCCGTAGGAGTTTGGGCCGTGTCTCAGTCCCAATGTGGCTGATCACCCTCTCAGGCCAGCTACCCGTCTTTGCCTTGGTGGGCTTTTATCTCACCAACTAGCTGATAGGCCATGAGCCCATCCTAAAGTGGTAGTAAGTTACCTCACCACCTTTACTTTAGAAAGCTTCCTTTCTAAAGATTATAGGGTATTGAGCCACCTTTCGGTGGAGTATCCCCTTCTTTAGGGTAGGTTACCCATGTATTACTCACCCGTTTGCCGCTCGCCAGCATCCTTACCGAGGTAAGGATCTGTTGCCGCTCGACTTGCATGCATTAGGCACGCCGCCAGCGTTCATCCTGAGCCAGGATCAAACTCTCCAAAGTTAACTTAATATAATTAATTTAATTTCAGAAAAGTTTGAATCCTGATAAGTACGGTATAAACATGTACTGCTTAGTTTTCAAAGTTCAAGACTATATTCCATTTTAAATTTTAACATTAAGTTACAAATTGTCAAGTAACCTTAACATTAAAATTTTCAATGTTTTTTAATCAAATCTAATTTAAAGACACTATTTTGATAGTTTAACAGAAAAGTTGATTTTGTCAAGAGGTATGATTTTTTATTATATTTTACTTTTTTATTAAGAATTAATAAAATATAGTAGATGATTTATATTGGTTTGTCAGGAGGAATTGATTCAACATATGCTCTCTACTTATTAAGAAAAGAATTTTCAGAAGTAACTGCAGTTTTTTTAATTTTATTTGATCAAAAAGATAACTGTTCCTTAAAATGCTGCAACTTGGAAAATGTTATTAACATTACAAAAAAATTAAATGTAAAGTTGGAAATAGTAGATGTTAGAGAAGATTTTAGAAAAGAAATTATTGATAACTTTGTTAACGAATATAAAAAAGGAAAGACACCAAATCCCTGTGTGTTATGTAATGAAAAAATTAAATTTAAAATTATCATTGAAAATTTACTAAAAAAAGGAGATTATATAGCAACAGGTCATTATGCAAGAATTAAAAATAAAAATGGAAATTTTTATTTATTAAAAGGTTCAGATAACTTAAAAGATCAATCCTATATGTTATATAGAATAAAAAAAGATTATTTATCTAATATTATTTTTCCTCTTGGTTCTTATAAAAAAGAAAATGTTATTAAAGAAGTTGAGAGATTAGATTTATATGAAAAAATACCTGAAGAAAGTCAGGATCTTTGTTTTCTTATTGATAAAAAGGTAGATTTTTTGAAAGAAACTTTACCAGAATCTAAAGGTTATATCATTCATATTAATGGAAATAAATTAGGTTTTCATAAAGGCTATTATTTTTATACAATTGGTCAGAGAGAGGGATTAAATATTTCATGGAAAGAACCTTTATATGTTATAGATATAGATCCAAAAAATAATGTTCTCTATGTCGGAGAAAGAATTCATACAATGAAGAATGAATTTATTGTAAAGGACTTAAATTGGCTCTATGAAATAAATAAAAAATCTTTTGAAGCTAAAGTTAAAACTCGATATAAAAGCAAAGAGATTGATTGTTTTGTAGATAAAATTGATGGTGGTGTAAAGGTAAAATTAAAAATTAATGAATTCGCTATAACTCCGGGTCAATCAGCAGTATTTTATAAAAATGATATTGTCCTTGGTGGTGGAATTATTGAAAAAGTTTTATAAATTTTATTTCTTAATTTTTTTTCTTTTTGATATGAATTCTTTAAAAACAAAAAAACTCCCAATAATAATATTTAAATAATAGTAAAAAAATCTCCATAATAATATAAAAACAATTAAAGGTTGCCTTGGTAAAAAGGTTGAAAAAAGAAAAGCAATTCCAAGTTCTGCTACACCAGAAGTTCCTGGAGTTGGCACATATACAACAGATAATAAAAATATTATTGTAACAAATACTATTGATAATACAGGTGAATTAGAGCCAAGACCTCTAAGCAGAACAACTGGTAAAAATAACGAATTTAACCACTGTATCAAACTTAAGAAAAATATAAACAAAAGATTATTTATTTTACTTTTATCTAATGATTTTTTACCTTCTTCAAAAAGATTAATGTTTTTATCTATCTCTTCATTAACTTTTGTTGAAATTCTCAAAGGGAAGATCTTTGAAATTATCATCTTTATAAAATTTGCTATTTTTGTTGTTTTTAGAAGTGCTAAAACAATTAATATCGAAATTAAAAAATAGAAAATTAAACCTATATTTATTGCAAGATTTACACCATATGGTAGTGAATATTCAAATTTGAAGAAAGTAATAAATATTGGTAAAGCAATGAATAAACTTATTCTAACTACAAAAGCAATTATTTCTTTTACTAAAAGAAAAAATGCACTTTTACCATATTCAACATTTGAATTTCTATTTAAAAGATACATCTGAAATGGTTGTCCACCAGTTGAAAAAGGTGTTACTGCAGAAAAAAAGTTTCCTATAAGTGCAAGATTAATTGCTTCTCGCTTTGATAAATCAATTGATAAAAGTCTTGCACAGTAAATAATTTGAAAGGCTTCAAGTAGCCATGAAAAACCAACAAGGGCAAATGCCATTATTAAAAAAATGGGTTTAATTTCAAACAATGCTTCAATTATATTTCCACCTTTAGAGGCAATTATTAAAATAAAGACAATCAAGATTGTCAAAGAAAACGATAATAATATGTTTTTTCCAATTGACTTAAAGTTGATTTTCTTTTCTTCCATTGAAAATATTATACAATTATAGTTATAATAAATGCAAACATATTTAAGGAGATTGTAATGGATAAAGATGTAATAGAAAAGTTCAATAATGAAATATCAAAAGTTAAAACACTTGAAGAACTTGAAGTAATAAAAAATAGATATCTTGGTAAAAAGGGATTAATTAAAAATTTAATGGAAAACATAAAAAATATTGCTGATATTCAACAAAAAAAAGAATATGGTGAATGGATCAATACAATTAAAAAAGAAATAGAAGAAAAGTTAGATTATTTTGAAAATAAACTCAGGGAGGAATTTGAGAATAAAAAATTATTAGAAGAAAGAATTGATGAAACCTTACCTGGTTATCCTTTTATATTAGGTAAGAAACACATCATAACAAAAGTTGAAGAAGAAATAATAGATATTTTTTTGAAAATGGGGTTTTCGATTTTTGAAGGTCCTGAAATCGAAACAGATTATTATAATTTTGAGGCTCTTAATATACCAAAATATCATCCAGCAAGAGATATGTGGGATACTTTATTTCTACCAAATGGTTTGCTTTTAAGAACACATACTTCGCCTGTACAAATAAGAGCAATGGAAAAAATAAAACCACCATTTAAATTAATAGCACCCGGAAGATGCTATAGAAGAGACCCTTTTGATGCAACTCACTCACCAATTTTTTATCAAATAGAAGGTTTGATGATTGATAGAGAAACTTCTCTTACGGATTTGATGGGAATACTTGATCTTTTTGCAAAAAGAATATTTGGTGAAGAAACAAAAACAAAATTTTATCTATCATATTTTCCATTTGTTGAACCCGGAATTGAAATGACTGCTACATGCTCGGTTTGTAAAGGAAAAGGTTGCAACGTTTGTAAATATACAGGATTTGTTGAAATTTTAGGAGCAGGTATGGTTCATCCTAAAGTATTATCAAATGTAGGAATAGATCCAGAAATCTTTCAGGGTTTTGCATTTGGTTTAGGTGTTGAAAGAGTTGCTATGATTAAATATGGAATTTCAGATATAAGATTATTTTATGAAAATGATTTAAGATTTTTGAATCAATTTTAAAGGAGAAAATATGAAAATTTCACTCAAGTGGTTTGAAGAATTTTTTAATTTTAATATGGATATAAAGGAAGTTGAAGAAATATGTCTTTTAAGAGGAGTTGAAATTGAAAATATAACTCCCAAAAAAACTATACTTGAAAAATGTTATTCAGGTAAAGTAATAGATATTAAAAAAATTTCAGAAAATTTGTATTTATGTAAAATCGATATAAAAGGAGATATTTTTAATAGTATAACTTCAGCAAAAAATATTAGTTTAGGAGATATAGTCCCAGCAGTTATTAATGGTGGTAAAATCTATAAAACAATTATAAAATCTAATGGTAAAGAAAGCATACCAAATAATTTTAAATCTACAGAAATTAATGGAATATTATCTGAAGCAATGCTTCTATCTTATGATGAGATAGGCATTCCTGAAGATAATCTTTCTGAAAAAATGAAATCTGGAATTTTTATTTTACCTCCTGATACTGCTGTAGGAGAAAATCTTGTAGATTTATTGTGGCTAAATGACACAATCTTAGATATTAAAACTTATAATAGAGGTGACATCTTATCTTTAAAAGGTTTAGCAGAAGAGTTTGAAAGATATGATATTGGAATAAATAAAAAAAGAGAGCAACTTTTAAATGAAAGTGGAGATTTTATTGAAACTGATTTTGAAGTTGAAATAAAAAATGTTGAATTATGTCCAAGATATGTTGGCATAATAATAAAAAATGTAAATACCAGATTATCTTCAATAAAAAATCTAAGAAAATTATTATCAATTGGATTAAGACCTGTTAATAATGTGGTTGATTTAACTAATATTTTTATGTATGAATATGGACAACCATTGCATGCCTTTGATTTAGATAAAATAGACACAAAAATCATTGTAAGAGAAGCAAAGGTAAAAGAGAAAATTGTAACCCTTGATGGAAAAGAAAGAGAACTGGAAGAAGGTATGTTGTTGATATGTGACAAGAAAAATCCAATTGCAATAGCAGGAGTTATTGGTGGAAAGGACACTGAAGTTACAGATGACTCAAAAAATATTTTTTTAGAGTCAGCATGTTTTTCTCCTCAATCAATATCTAAAACAAAAAGGAGATTAAAAATAGAAACTGAGGCAGGAAATAGATTTGAAAAAGGCGTTGATATAGAAAAAACAAGATTAATTGGTTCTATATGTGCTACAACTTTTGAAGGTAAAGAAATTTATGGACCTATAGATGTTTATCCAAAACCCTATATTAAAGAAAATATTAAATTAAGATATGAAAAAGTAAGAAGAATTCTTGGTATAGGTTTAGATAACAAAGATATAATATCTTCATTAGAAAAAGGCGGATTTGAAATATTAGAGCAAGATGAATATTCTTCTATTTTTAGAAGTAAATATTTTAGACCTGATATAAAAAGTGAAATTGATTTGATAGAAGAGGTTATAAGATATTATGGTATTGAAAAAATAAAATATTCAATTCCATTATCAAAAATTGACCCATATCAGGAGGACAAAAAGAGAATATTAAAAAAAATTATAAGAGAAGTGTTTACTTCTTTAAATTTTAATGAAGTTATTACGCTTTCTTTAATCGATGCTAATTTTCTTTCAAATTTTTATATCGATAAAAAGATAATCGAAATATTAAATCCATTAAGAAATGATCAAAATGTTTTAAGAAATTCAATTTTACCCTCTTTATTAAGGGTTGCTGATAGAAATATAAAAAATGGTAATAAAAACCTTGCAATTTTTGAAATCGGGAAAATATATTATATAGATAATAATGAGTTTAAAGAATTAGAAGAAGTTTTTGCATTAACTACTGGCAAAAGAATAGAAAAATATTGGAATGAAAATGATAAAAATTATGATTATTTCTATATAAAAGGAGTATTAGAAACACTTTTTAAAGAGTTAGAAATTAATGATTATGAGATAAAAAATATCAATCCTGAATCATATTTTCATCCTTATAGATTTGGAAAAATTATAATTTCAAATGATGAAGTAGGTGAAATAGGAGAAATTAATCCTAAAATTTTATCAGAATTATCGATTGAACAAAAATTTTATGCATTAAGACTTAATTTTGAAAAATTATTAAACATAGCAATAATTAAAAAATATTATAAAGAGATACCAAAATATCCTTCTTTAACTTTTGATATTTCAATGATAGTTGATAAAAATATAAAAACTAACGATATTTTGAAGATTATAAAAGAAGAAGGTGGAGAAATATTGTATAAAGTTATGTTATTTGATGTATATGAAGATGAAAAAATAGGGTTGGACAAAAAAAGTTTAGCATTTAACTTAATTTTTAATTCAAATGAAAAAACATTAAAAGACTCTGATACTATACCAATTATAGAAAGAATAGAAAAAAGAATTGAAAAAGAATTGAAAGGCTTATTAAGGAAAAAATATTGAGTAATTTTTTAATATCAAATGAATTATATAAACTGAGCCAGATTCTTGAGTTTAAAAGAGAGAATAAAAATTTTGTTACTGGTATTAAAATTGTAGCATATACTATCCAATCATTAACATTTGAGTTAAATAATTCAAATCTTGATAGAATTGAAAATTTTTTAACAGATAAACCTGAGATTAAAAAAATCATAAAAGACCTTGTTTTAAATGGAAAAAGTGAATATATAGAAATTTTATCAAAAGATGTTCCTCCCTCTTTATTAAAATTATTAAAAATTCCTGGAATTGGAATGAAAACCCTTTATAAATTATATAAAGAATTTAATATTATGGATATTTATTCACTAAAATCTTTAATTAAAGAGAAAAGATTAAGAACAATAAACTCTATTGGTGAAAAGGGTGAGGAAATAATAAGTAAAAATTTAAATCAATATTTTAAACTACAAAGAGAATTCAGTATTTCTTATGCTGATTCAATTTTTAACTTTATAAAAGAAATATTAATCAATTTAAATTCTAAATATGTTGAAAAGGCAGGAAGTGTCAGAAGAAGAAAGGAAGTTGTTTCAAATCTTAATATTGTTTGTGCTAACAATGATCCAAAAAAATTAAAAAATAAATTAAAAGAGATGAGTTTAATAAGAAATTTTGAAGAAAATGGAGATTTAATAAATTTTAAAATCAATAATTCTGAAATTGATATAAATATTTTGATATGCCCTGAGGAATATTTTAATTCTGCATTATTATATTTTACAGGTCCTAAAAGTTTGAATAATTTTTTTTATAAAAAAAGTGAAGATTTAGGAATAAAAATATTACCTACTAATTATTTAAAATTAAATTATAATGAAAAACAGATTTTTAAAATTTTTGATTTACCTTATATTCCTCCTGAATTTAGAGAATATTGGGAAAAATATCTTAATATTGATAAAAATTTTCTTTTATATAATATAAAAGGTGATTTACATATTCATACAAATTACTCTGACGGAATATCATCAATTTATGAAATAGTAAGAGAAAGTAAAGATATCGGTTATAAATATATAGGAATAGCAGATCATGCTGAGGATTTAAAATTTGCAAAAGGTTTAAGCGAAAAGAGAATATATAAAGAGAGATTAGAATTAAAAAAAATAGAAAAATTATTCAATAATATAAAAATATTTTTTGGAATAGAAGCAAACATTAGAAATGATGGATCTATTGATGTAAATGAACATATACTAAAAGATCTGGATTTTGTTGTTGCGTCTATACATAATAATTTTAATGAAGATTTAAAATCAAATATGAAAAGATTGATAAATGCCATTAGAAATCCTTATGTTACAATAATAGGGCATCCGTCTGGAAGAAAAATTTCAGAAAGAAATGAAATGAAAATTGATTGGAAAATTTTTTATAATGAAATTGAAAATAGTGGAACAATAATTGAAATAAATTCTTCTCCAGACAGATTAGATATATATTCAAATATAATATATGATAATAGTAGTTTTAATGTATTATATTCAATTAATTCCGATTCTCATTTTGCTCCTCAACTTAATTTTGTAAATCAATATGGGGTTAATATTGCAAAAAGAGCAGTCTTAGAAGATAGAAAAATTATTAATACTTTTGAAACAAATGATTTAATTAAGATCATAAAGAGAAAAAAGGAACTAAAAAATCTTATTTAGAAAATTAAAATTTAATCAATCAATACAACACTTAAGGCTGCGCCGCCTTTTTTATGACCAATATAACCCATTTTTTCCATTGTCTTTCCTTTTATATTTATTTTATTTTTTTCAATTCCGATTAAATTTGATAGATTTTCAATAATTTTTTCTTTATAATCACTAATTTTTACAGTTTCTATTACTATTATTGAATCAATATTTACAATTTTATAATTTTTATCATTTAATATGTTCATTGTTTCCAACAATAACTCACTACTTTTTTTGCCTTTCCAATTTTCATCAAAAATTTCTCCTATATCTTTTTCGCCAATTGCTCCTAAAATTGCATCAATTATAGAATGAATTAAAATATCGCCATCTGTATTGCTAAATAAACCATAATATTTGTTTATTTCTATTCCTCCAAGAAATAATGGGATATTTTTTTTAATTATATGAAAATCAAATCCTATACCTATCTTCATTTTCCTTTATAAAATTAATAACCTTTATCATGTCGTTATTATAAGTAATTTTGATATTAGATGGATCTCCTTCTATTAATTCAATATTTTCACCCTCGAATTCAAAAACCATTGAATCATCAAACAACTTTTTATTCTCATATTTTTTATATAGATGATATATTTTTGGAAAAGGGAAGCCTTGTGGTGTTTGTGTAATATATAATAAATCTCTATTTAAAGTTTCAATTTTTTTATCTTTAATAAATTTGATTGTCTCAGAAACATTAATTACAGGTATAATACAATTGTTATCAGTTATTTTATTTATGATTTCATTAATAATCTCTGTTTTAATAATAGGCCTTGCACCGTCATGAATCAATACTTTATCAATCTCAGAATTTAAGAATCTTTCTAAACCATTAATCACAGAATTTTTTCTTTCATCACCTCCAATTATTATATCTTTAATTTTTTTTAAATTTTCAAAAAATATTTTATTTTTTTGGTAATTTTCTTTTGATAAGACAATCACTATTTCATCTACTAAATTTGATTTTATAAATGGAATTATGGTATAATAAATTAAAGGTTTATCATTTATTATATATGATATTTTATCTTCCCCAAATCTATTGCTTTTACCTCCTCCAACTATTATTGTCCCCACCATTTTTAATAAAATCACCGAAAATCATGCTTCCGGTTGGCCCTTGTAAAAAGGATGTTACTTCTACTAAAACTTTTTTTCCTATATGAAATTTACCATCTTCAACAACTACCATTGTTCCATCATCTAAATACCCAATTCCCTGATTCCTCTCTTTACCCTCTTTGATAATTTTTATCTCAATTTTTTCTCCAGGAAAAACGATTTTTCTTAAAGCATGTGATAATTCATTGATATTTAAAACTGGTACACCTCTTGTTTTTGCGACTTGAGATAAATTATAATCAGTTGTAATTACCTTTGCCTTCATTTTTTTTGATAATTCAATTAATTTAGTATCAATTGGAAGAAGTTCACCTCTTTCTTCAATAATTTTCACTCTTTCAGGATATTCATCTTTCAATCTATCTAAAATTTCAAGACCTCTTCTACCCCTAATTCTTTTTGAAGAATCCTCTGAATCAGCAACAAGTTGGAGTTCTTCAAGAATGAAAGTAGGTATGTATATTTTTCCATCTATGTAATTTAAATCTATCAATTCCAAAATTCTACCATCAATTATTGCTGAAGTATCCAAAAGGTATTTGTTAAATAACTTTTTTTCTTTTTCTTTTAAAGACCTTTCATCACTACCCCTTCCAATATTTTTTATAGATTCAAGAATCTCATTTTTTCTACTTAAGATAGCCCAAATAACAACACCAAATACGAATAAAGCAACGAAAATACCTAAATAAATTCCTATTAAAGGAATTTTCGAAATTAAAGAATATAAAAGGAAAGAAATAACAAGAGAGATTAAAATTGAAAATAGACCAAGAAAAAGTTCTGGAAGGGTGAAGGTTGATAAAAATTTGTTAATTTCTATACTTATAAAACTCAAAAACTTAAAGAATTTTGGATATATAAGGTAAAAGATAAAAAAGAAAAGTAAAAAGAAAAAAACATAAATTATAATATAATGTAAATTTGTTAGATTAATTAAGAATTTTAAAAATTTAAATGCTAAAAATACTCCTATAAAACCACCTAAAAAGGAGAAAAAAATCCTAAAAAAAATCCAAAATTTTTTCATATTAAACTCCTTTTTTTAAAAATACATCTTTTAATTCATTAATGTTACTTAAAAAAATAAACTCAACCTCCTTATTTAATTTTAACTCATTTTTTAATAAATTTGGAACTATAAATTTTTTAAAACCAAGTTTTATAGATTCATTTACTCTCTTTTTCATTAGTGAAATTGATCTTATCTCCCCACCAAGACCAACTTCACCAAATGAAATATAATTTGAAACAGGAATATTGTTTACAGATGAATAAATTGAAATTATTAAAGGTAAATCTGATGCTCTTTCTTCTATTTTTATGCCACCCGTAACATTTACAAAAATATCATATTTAAATAATTGAGTGTTTAAGTGTTTTTCAAGAATAGCAATCATAATAGAAACTCGAGTGAAATCTATACCAACACTAACCCTCTTTGGTTGAGGATAATATGTTGGTATTACTAATGTTTGTACTTCAACAAGTAAAGGTTTCTGACCTGATTCTATAACTGGTACAACTATATTACCAGGTATTTCTTTATCTCTTTTTGTTAAAAAAAGTGTTGAAGGGTTTTTTACTTCTTTCAAACCTTCTTCTTCCATTGTAAAAATAGCAAGATCTTGTGTTGAACCAAATCTATTTTTTTTACATCTTAAGATTCTATATAATTGATATCTCTCTCCTTCAATATATAAAACTGTATCAACTATATGTTCGAGCATTTTTGGACCAGCAATATCTCCTTCTTTTGTTATATGACCAACAATCAAACCAGTTATATTATTTTCTTTAATTAAATTTGTTATTATATCCATTATGAATCTAACTTGAGATGGACTACCTGATGAAGAGTCTAAATTCTCACTTTTCATAACCTGAATTGAATCAATAATAAAAACATCAGGTTTGATATTTTCTATGACATTTAAAATATTTTGTATATCATTTTCATACATAAAAAAAAGATTCTCAGGTACATCATTAACCAATCTTCTTACTCTTGAAGAAATCTGTAATGTAGATTCTTCTCCTGAAACATATAAAACTTTTTTTTCCTTAGATATATTTAAAGCAATCTGAAAAAGTAAAGTTGTTTTTCCAATTCCAGGTTCACCTGAAATCAATGATAATGAACCCTTCATCAACCCTCCACCCAGAATTTCATCTAACTCTGAAAAACCAGTATTAATTCTTGTATAATCTTCTGTTTTGATATCTTTTAATTTTAAATCAATATTGGTAAAAGATTCTCTTTTTTCTACAATCTCTTCAAAGGAATCCCAACTACCACAGTTTGGACATTTCCCCAATTTAATTAAGGATTCATATCCACACTCTTTACATCTATATTTAACTTCTTTTTTATTCATATTAAACCACCAAGTATTGTTCGAAGATAATTGCTTCTTAATGCATCTATCTCTTCATCATTTGTTGTATTAAATTCTATTTTCATAAGATTTGGTCTTATTTTAAAGACGAGTTGATTTATTAAATTTACGGGTATATTTAATACTTTTTCTAAAACTCCAATTCTTAACCAAGATAAAATTTCATTTGCTTCATCAAAATCAATTTTTTTTGAATACTTTATAATTCCCACTGACCTTCCAATCTTATCTAAAATTTCAGATCTATATTTATCCATTATATTTTCTCTTTCTTTTCTTTCAATTCTAATAATTTCATTTCCAAATTTTGAAATCATATTTAAAATATTTTCTTCACTTTTACCAAGAGTTGTTGAATTAGAAATTTGATATAGTGAAGAAACGGGATTTGTTCCTTCTCCAAAAGAACCCCTGAATGCTATGGATAATTTTAAACTATTAGAAATTAATTCTCTTATTTTTCCACTATAACTTAAAAATGGTAAGTGACATAGTAAGGAAATTCTCAGTCCAGTGCCAAGATTTGTAGGACAACTTGTTATATAACCAAAATCATTCTGATATGAAAAATCAAGATATTTTTCTATTTCATCTGTAAATTTATATATAAAAATAATTGCATCATTTATAGTAAAACCTTCTTTTAAATATTGAATTCTTAAATGATCTTCTTCGTTTATCATAATAGACAAGTCTCCATCTTCATTTATAAAGAAATATTTATTGTATGGATCGACAATAAAATGAGGTGATAATATATGCATTTCAACAAGAGCGCTTCTTTCTAAATCACTTAAATCAAGAAGGTTGTAACCTGTTAAATTGTAATTTGAAATGAAATTAAAATTTTTAAAAGTATCGGTAATTTTATCAATAATCAATTTTTTTTCATCTATTGAAGCTTTTGTTGGAAATTTAAAATTATCAATATTTCTTGCAATTCTTATCCTACTACTAATAACCACATCCCCCTCAATTCCATAACTATTTACCCATTTTGGTAAATTTTTAATTATTGATTTTATCATTTTTAATTAATTCATTTATCTTATCTCTAATTTTTGCAGCATCTTCATATCTTTCTTCTTCTATCGCATACTCAAGTTCTCTTCTTAATTTTTTTATTTCATTTTCAAATGTAGTATCAATTGTAAATTTTTCTCCTTTCTTCTTTCCGATATGTTTAACATTACCATGTAAATTTAAAAGAATCGGCCTTAGTTCATCCTTAAAAGTTTTATAGCAATCTGGGCATCCAAAAAATCCACTTTTTTCAAAATCAACAAATTTTGTGTTGCAGGTTGGACAAACTTTTTCCTTTTTTTCTTCTTCAACAATTCCAGGCATTAATTCAAGAAGTTTCTTTAAAATATTTTCATCAAAGGGAATATTCAATTCTTTTAATATACCTTTAATTCCTAATTTTGAAGCGCAAATATTACAAATATGTAAAGTTTTATTTTCTGAATTAATAAATTCTGTTATATAAATATCAGCCTCTCTTTTCTTACATATATCACAAAGCATCATTACCTCCAATTTAATTTTATCATAATAAAATTTGGATTCTTTCTTTAACCTCTTCTTTTCCTAATAATTCAATTAATATAAAAATACCTGGTGATATATATTTACCTGTCAATAAATATCTTAAAGGTTGTGCTATGTCTTTTAAGAGAATATTTTTTTGTTTTAGAATATTGTTTATATGATCTTCAATAGAAGAACTCTTGAATGGTTCAATTTTATCTATAATACTATAAAAATCTTTGATAAAAACAATAAATTTATAATTATTTTTAATAATTTCTAAATCTTTTTTATCATATTCAGGTTTTTTATAAAAATATAAGGTTAAATTTTCTATATCATTTAAAGTTTTTAAATTAGGTTTAATTTCATTTAAAATTTTAAATAATTTATCTTTATCGAAACTTTTTAAACCATTAGGTATAAAATCTAATGATCTAATAAAAAATTCTTCATCTGATAAATTTCTTATATAGTGACTATTTAACCATTTTAATTTATCATGATCAAAAACAGGTGAACTTTTTGATATTTTTGATAAATTGAATTCTTTAATCATTTCTTCCATATTAAAAATTTCTTTATTATCTTTCAATGAAAATCCAATCAAAAATAGATAATTTAAAATTGCTTCAGGTAAAAAACCTTCATTTTTAAATTCCTCAATAGATACAGAACCATGTCTTTTAGATAATTTTTCTCTATCCTTACCTAACATTAATGGAAGATGTCCAAAAAATGGAATATCTTTGTTTAATGCTTTATATATGAGAATCTGTTTATGAGTATTTGATAAATGATCTTCTCCTCTAATAACATGAGTTATTTTCATATCAACATCGTCAACAACACATGAAAAATTATAGACAGGAGTTTTATCGTTTCTTAATATAATAAAATCATCAAGAATATCATTATCAAAAACAATTTCTCCTTTTATCAAATCATTAAATTTTATAATTCCTGGTTTGACATTAAACCTATATACAAATTCTTCTCCTTTTGAAATTTTATCCATTCTTTCTTCAATTGATAAATGTTTACATTTTCCAGAATATTTATAAGGTTTTCCACTTTTTATTGCCATTTCTTTTTCTTTATCCAGTTCTTCTTTTTTACAAAAACATGGATAAACATCTCCGCTTTCAATTAAATAGTTTAAATATTTTAAATATAATTCCGATCTTTCACTTTGAAAATAAGGACCCTCATCCCAGTCAATATTTAACCATTTTAAACCTAAAATTATTGCATTTTTTGACTCTTCTGTAGATCTTATTTTATCAGTATCTTCGATTCTTAATACAAAAACACCGTTTTCTTTTCGAGCAAATAGGTAATTTATAAATGCTGTTCTCACACCACCAATATGTAAGAGACCTGTTGGTGAAGGAGCAAATCTAACTCTTATCTTTTCCATTCTTTACACTCCTTTATAAAATCACAATATCTACAAAATTCATTTTCTTTTTTATAAAAATTATTATCTAAAATATTTTTATAAACATATAATATTATTTTAATAGTTTCTTTCAAAATTTTATTATTAAAACTAACCGGTATTTTTTCATCTTTATCAAGAGAAAGATAATAAATTAGCATATTTTTGGGATTTTTTTTAAACTGATATTTAAAAGCAAGATAGTATATTGACATTTGTAAAAGATTACTCTCATCAACCAAACCAATTGAATTATAATCAGTAGAATTTTTGCCTGTTTTATATTCAATAATTTCATATTCATTGTTATATTTATCAATTCTATCAATAAAACCAGTAACTAATATATCCTTTATTTTAAAGTTAACTTCTGTCTCAACCATAAACGCTTTATTATAATTAAAGATATTTTTTGCATAATATTTTTTTAAAAGCAATAATCCTTTTTTAAATTCATTCTCTTCCTGTTCTTTATCTGGAAAACCTTCACTAATCCATTTTTCTTGATATATATTTTTTAAATCATTGAATGAAGGATATGGTGGTAATTTATGAAATTCTGAAAGAGTTAAATGAATTGTTTTTCCAAAAGATAGATAACTTTTAGGTTTAGGTTTTAAATTTAAAATATAAATAAAGTAATATTTTAAAGGACATTCTAAATAGGTTTTAATTTTTGAAAAACTTAGTTTCATAATATTTAAATCTTTCAATTTCTTCATCAATTTGCTTTTTTGTTCTTTCCCAATCATAAGAATTATTTATTATAACATCAGCATATTTTAACTTTTTATTTATATCCATTTGTGCGAATATTCTGTTTTTTGCCTCATCCATTGTATAGTTTTCTCTCTTTATTAATCTATCTAACTGAATTTCTGGTTCTGTATAAACAACCCAAACTTCATCAACAATCTTGTTCCATTTTGCTTCAATAAGTATTGCAGCATCAAGTACTAATATTTTTGTTCTTTTCCGTTTATATTCATTTATCTTTTTTTTAATTTTTTTTGATAAGATAGGTAGAGTTATTCTATTTAATTTTTCAAGATTTTTCTTTGAAGAAAAAACTATTCTTCCTAATTTTTTTCTATTTATAGTTCCATCTTCATTCAATATTTCTAAACCAAAAATTCTAATTAATTTGTTTTTAATAATATCATCTTCAAGAATTATTCTTCCAATTAAATCAGCATCAATAATTTTAAAACCTTTAGTTTTTAGATAATCACTTATTTTTGATTTACCTGAAGCTATATTTCCAGTAAGACCAATAATTTTCATTTTTTACACTCAAGCCATGTTTTACCAATTCCTACTTCAACCTTTACTGGCACATCAAGTTTAATACTATTTTCCATTTCGCTTTTAATCATTTTTATAACTTCGTCTTTTTCATCTTCAAATACTTCAACAAGAAGTTCATCATGAATTTGTAAAACTATTCTCGATTTTTTACCCTTAAGTTTTCTATAAATATTTATCATACTTACTTTAATAATATCGGCTCCAGATCCCTGTATCGGAGAGTTTATCGCAATTCTTTCGCCAAATTTTTGAATATTTTTATTTTTTGAGGTAAGTTCAGGTACATACCTTCTTCTACCAAGAATCGTTTCAACATATCCCATTTTTTTAGCCTGTTCTATAATCTCATCTATAAATTTTTTTACATTTCTAAATTTATTAAAATAAATATCAATATATACATTTGCTTCTTCTTCAGAAATTTTAAGTTCTGATGATAAACCATGAGAACTCATCCCATATAAAATTGCATAATTAATTGTTTTTGCTTTTCTTCTCTGTTCTTCAGTTACATTTTCAACTGGTACAGAAAATAATTTAGCTGCAGTTTCTTTATGAATATCTATATTTTTATCAAATGATTCAATTAAATATGGATCTTTTGAAAAATGTGCAAGCACCCTTAATTCAATCTGTGAATAATCAAAAGAAGCCAAAATATATCCCTCATCAGCGATAAAGGAATCTCTAACTTTTTTACCCAATTCAGTTCTAATTGGAATATTTTGAAGATTTGGCTCTTTGGAGATAATTCTACCTGTAGATGCTCCTGTTTGTATAAATTTTGTATGTAATCTATCATTATTATCGACAAGTTCTGGAAGTACATTGAAATATGTAGTTAATAATTTATTTAATTCTCTAAATTCCATAATTTTTGAAACAACTGGATGTAAGTTAGAAAGTTCTATAAGAGTATCCTGATCAGTTGAGTAACCTGTTTTAATTTTCTTTAACTTATTTAATCCAAGTTTTTCATAAAGTAAAAAACTAACTTGCTTTGGTGATTGTGGATTAATTTGAAATCCAGCATAATCTGAAATCTCCCTTTTTAAATCCTCTATTTTATCTTTTAATTCATCTCTTATAGAAATTAATTTTTTCTTATCAACCTTCACGCCTGATATTTCCATTTCATTTAAAACATATGAAAGAGGAAGTTCAATTTCATAAAGAAGTTCTGAAAATTTTTGAGATAAAATCTGATCTTTTAAAATTTTTCCAAGTTCTAAAAGATTTTTAGTTACAAGATATTCATTTTCTAAGTCAACGCTTCTTCCAAGATATAAAGGAAAAATAGTTGCTAAATCATAATTTTTTCTACTCGAATTTAATAGATATGCTGCTAATTCTGTATCAAAAATATTTTTAATTTCAGGTAATGGATAAATTGAATTTAATAAATTTTTAAATGAGTGAGTATATAAATTTTTTTGAGCAATAGTTAATAAAAAATTTTTATCACCAATATAAAAACCAGAACCATTAGAGAATATTATTTTATCATCTTTGCCTATAAAAGATATTTCATTGCATTTAAAAAGGTCATTCTTTTCTATAACATCAATTTTTACATCTTTCTCTTTAATTTTAAATTTATCTATCAAAGATCTAAACTCAAGTTCTGAAAAAATATTGATAATTTTCTGAGTATCTATTTCTTCTTTTTTTAAATCTTCAATTTCAATATTTAAAATAATATCATCTTTTATTTTTGCAACTTCTTTTGATATCAATATCTGTTTTTTATATTCTTTTATAGTATCGCCCAATTTACCTTCTGGTAAATTTTCAAATAAATCTTCTATTGATTTATAATCTTGCAATAATTTTATGCCTGTTTTTTCTCCAATTCCTGGAACATTTGGAATGTTATCAGAGGCATCTCCAATAAGTGCTTTAATTTCAGGTAATCTTGAAGGTTCAATTTTATATTCTTCAATAAATTTATCTTTTGAATATTTAACAAGTTCAGTGATCCCTTTTTTTGTTAAAATTACTTCACATTTATCTGAAAGCAATTGTAATAAATCCCTATCTGCTGTTACCACAATTGTAAAAAAATTTTTTTCAGTGGCAATTTTTGTTAGAGTTCCAATAATATCGTCGCCTTCAAATCCAGGATACTCAAGAACCTTTATTCCAAGATATTTTAAAATCTCTTTTACCCTTTCTTTCTGAATTGATAATTCATCAGGTGCTTTCGGCCTATTTTCTTTATATGAAGGTAATTTATCAATTCTATATTGAGCAAGACCTTTGTCAAAAGTTACACCGATATATTCAATTTCATTTTCTTCAAGTAGATTTAATATGATTCTTACAAATCCATATGTTGCTCCAGTTGGTTCTCCTTTTGAATTAGAAAGAGGAGGTAAAGCAAAATATGTTCTATATATAAGAGAACTTCCATCTACTAAAAATAACTTTTTCATTTCTGTTTATTATATTAACTTTTCACATGTCAGTCAAATTATTTATCCGGAAAAATATATATTTTCTCATTATCATTTGTTAATTTAAAATTTTCTTTAATCCACCTCTCTAAACCCTCATCTGAACTATAAAATTCAATATCTTTTTCTAATTTATCAATTTTACCATTTAAAACTTGGATATCATTTTTAAGTTTTTTAAGATCCATATAAACTCTAAAAAGTTTTATTGAAGGAACCAAAAGAGTATATAAAAAAAGTAAAAATATTAATAATAATATTAAATTTTCTATTTCCTTTCTTTTTCTTAAAATTCTATTTTCCATTTTATATTCTATTTACCTTTATTATATTAGTGCCTCCTGGAATACCAGGAATTAAACCAGAAAGTGATATAAAAATATCACCATCTTTTATAAAATTTAACTCTCTAACTTTCTCATTAATTGAATTAATTATATCATCTTGTGTATAAAATCTATTGGTTTTTTCTGCTATTATTCCCCAGTAAGGTCTTAAAATTTTAACTACCTCATCATTTGGTGTAAGAGCAAGAATTGGAACTTTTGGTCTGAATCTTGATACATTTATCGCTGTTCTACCTGTTTCAGTTGTTACAACAATTATTTTTGCTTTAATTTTGATTGATAATAGTACCGCCGAATAGCAAATGGATAAAACAGTATCATCTTTAATATTTTTTTCCATTGATATAATCATATCTTCATATGGAATTTCTTTTTCAACTCTTTCAGAAATTTTTCTCATTGTTTTTATAACAATTTCTGGATATTTACCAGTAGCAGTTTCTGAAGATAGCATTAAAGCATCTGCACCATCAAAAATTGCATTTGTTATATCAGAAACTTCTGCTCTTGTTGGAGATGGTCTCTCAATCATTGAATCAAGTATCTGTGTTGCTAAAATTGAAAATTTTCCTTTTAATAAACACTCTTTTATTATTTTTTTCTGTAAAATACTGACTTCTTCAAGTGGCATTTCAACACCAAGATCGCCCCTTGCAACCATAATTCCATCTGAAATATCAATAATTTGATTTAAATTTTGTATTGCTTCTCTTTTTTCAATCTTTGCTATAACAGGAATATTGTAATTTTTCTTTTTTAATATTTCTTTTAGTTCAAGTATATCATCTTGAGTTTTAACAAATGATAGAGCAATAAAATCTACTTTTTCTTCAATTCCAAATTTGATATCTTCAATATCTTTATCTGTTAATGAAGGAATTGATAATTTCTTACCTATTATATTTACTCCTTTATTATTACTAAGAACTCCACCTGAAATAACCCTTGTAATTATTGATTTATCATCTATATCTATAACTTTAAGTTTGATTTTGCCATCATCTAAAAGAATAAGATCATCTTTATTTATTTTTTTATTTAAATCTTTATAAGAAATAGAAACAATGTTCTTATTTCCTACTATTTTTTTAGTTGTTAATACAAATTGATCGTCTTTTTTTAAAAAAATTTCATTATTTTCAAATTTGCCTATCCTCAATTTAGGCCCACTTAAATCCATTAATATTGGTATATTCTTATCAACTTCTCTAATCAAATTAATTAAATTTTTATGATAAGAATGATCTCCATGAGATAGATTTAATCTGAATATATCCACACCTTCTTTTATTAATTTTTTAATTTTTTCTTTCTTATCAGTTGAAGGGCCTAAAGTAGCAACTATTTTTGTCTTTTTCATCATTCAAAGATGTTATAATAATTTTCTTTTTTTCTTCCGCCAAATAATATTATTAAAATGATACCTCCCAAAAATCCACCAATATGGGCCCAAAAAGCAACACCAGAACCTGCTTTACCAAAATAAACAAATCCAGGTATAAGTTGAAGAATAAACCATAAACCTAAAAAAATATATGCTGGTACAGGAACAATTGTAAAAAAATAAAAAATTGGCACAAAAGCAAGAACTTTAGCATTTGGATATAAATAAAAATAAGCACCCAAAACCCCTGCTATTGCTCCAGAAGCACCAATAGTTGGAATATCAGAACTTGCATAAATCAAGGCATGAGTCATTCCTGCTATAACTCCTGTTAAAATATAAAATATTATGAATTTAAAGGGTCCAAGTCTATTTTCAACATTGTCTCCAAAAACCCATAAATAAAGCATATTACCAATTATATGCAGAAGACTTCCATGTAAAAATGTAGAAGTTATTAATTTTAAATATTCAAATCCTCCAATTTTAAATAAATTTTTTGGAATTAAAGCATATTTATAGATAAATAAATTTGGATTTTTAAGTAGACTTTGATAAATAAAAATGATTGTATTAATAACAATTAATGATACTGTTATATAAGGAAATTTTCTTCTTGGATTAATGTCAGATATTGGTATCAAATTATCCTCCTTTTATTAATTATAAATATATGAAATAAAAATATCATCTGGTAAAGTGAAAGAAAAGTTTTTAAAAAGCATGATATTTAAAATTTTATAAATATTTAATATTTCTTCCTTATTAAGTTGAAATTCGTTATTCTTATTTTCAAAGAAATTTTCTAAGTTTTTTAGATCATCTTTCTTCACAAAAATTGAAGTTTCATTTTTATCTTTATTACATAAAAATGCTCCATATTTTAAATCAAAAAATATATCATTTGATAATTCTTTCCCGCAAATCTCACATTTATCTAAGGAAAAAAGAACACCTTCAAATTTTAAAAGATTAAGAATGAAACTTAAAAGAATAATATCTATATTATCATTATCTTTCATAAAATTTAAAGTTTCTGTCATTAAATTAAAAATATTGATATTTGGGTTATTATCTATCTGAGATTTATCAATTAAATTAATAATTTGAAAAGCAAAAATTGATTTATTAAAATCTCTTTTAATTGGAAAAAATGAATCCAAAACTTTTGATTCTGTTAGATAATAGTAATCTCTTTTTTTATAAATATTCGTGTCTATTAAATTCAGAGTTTCAATTATTCTTGACCATCTGTTGTTAATTTTTGTTGCCCCTTTTGCTTTAACAACAACTTTGCCAATAGCATCAGTATAAAGAAAAACAAGTAGATCGTCTTCTTTAACAGGGATTTTTTTTAATATATAGCCCTTTAATTTGATTAATTCCATTTATTCTTCCATAATTTTAACTGAAGAAGAGGATCCTATTCTTGTTGCACCTGCATCGATAAGTTCAATTGCCTGCTTATAAGTTTTAATTCCACCCGATGCTTTTATGCCAAAATTTTCTCCTACAGTTTTTCTTATTAGTAAAATATCTTCCTTTGTTGCTCCACCTTGAGAAAAGCCTGTAGATGTTTTTACAAAATCTGCCCCAGATTTTTTTACAATTTCAGATGCCTTGATTTTTTCATCTTGGTTTAAAATTGATGTTTCAATTATAACTTTTAAGATCTTATTCTTTACTATCTTTTTTATTGAAGAAATTTCATCATATACATAATCATATTGATTTGACTTAAACATACCAATATTCATAACCATATCTATTTCATCTGCACCATTTTTTATAGCCTCTTCAGTTTCATTAATCTTATTTTTAGTGGTTGATGCGCCTAATGGAAATGAAATAACTGTACAAACTTTTATGTCTTTTTTTTGTAGAAAATCTTTAGCAATTTTTACATAACATGGATTTATACAAACTGAATAAAATTGATACTTAATTGCCTCTTCACATAGTTTCTTTATATCATCAATCTTTGTATCTGATTTTAATAATGTATGGTCAATTAATCTTGCTAAATCATTTTTATTCATTTCAGAATCCTTTTACCTCATTAAATATTTCAATAATTCTCGAAAATGAATCTGATCTTAAAGAGGCACCACCAACAAGAAAACCATCAATATTTTCTTTCGAAGAAAGTTCCTCTACATTTTCGACTCTAACACTACCTCCATAAATTATTCTAATTTTATCAACAAAATCTATATTTGCATATTTTTCAATCAAACTTCTAATGAATTTATGCATCTCCTCTGCTTCTTTAGGAGTAGCATTTAACCCAGTTCCTATTGCCCAAACTGGTTCATAGGCAATTATTATGTTTTCAAGAAAATTCATAGGTACTTTTTTAAAATCCTGTTTAAATTGATTTTCAATGACTTCCTTTTCTATTTCTTTTTTTCTATCATCAAAAGTTTCGCCTAAACATAAAACTGGCTTTAAACCATGCTTTAGAGCAGAAATGAGTTTTTTATTTATTATCTCATCTGTTTCATAAAATAAATTTCTTCTTTCTGAATGACCTATAATAACATATTCTGCTCCTAAATCTTTTAACATTAAAGGAGAAATTTCCCCAGTAAATGCACCGTTTTCTTCCCAGTGCATGTTTTGTGCTCCAATAAACATATTTGGTAAATTAATCAAATCTTTTAAAAAATAAATTAATGTATAAGGTGGGAAAATTACAATGTCGATCCCCCTTGATAATGTAAGGTTTTTGTTTAAATTTTCAACTGTTTCTTTGGCATCTTTAAGAAGTTTATTCATCTTCCAATTTCCGCCAATAAAGCCTCTTCGCATAGAAAACCTCCTAAATTATAAATCCTCTTTTGTGAAAGGATAAGGTAAAATTTCTTTTAAAGTATAAATCTTTCTATCTTTTTCATTTGATAAGATTATAATTAAATTCTGCGAAAATTCACTCATAACCTGTCTACAAATTCCGCAAGGAAAAGATAATTTATTAGAATCTGCATATATAGCAATACCTTCAAATTCTTTTTCATTTTCTGAAACTGCTTTAAAAATAGCAACTCTTTCCGCACAAACAGTTGCTCCATAACTTGCATTTTCAATATTTGAGCCAGTAAAAATTTTACCACTTTTTGTTAGTAGTGCTGCTCCAACCTTAAAACCTGAATAAGGTGCGTATGCATTTAAACTTGCTTTTTTTGCCAAAGAAATCAATTCTTCAATTTTACTTTTTTTCATTTTCTTTATTCACTTCAACTTTAATTTTAACTATCCTATTTCCTTTAACCTCTACAGCAGTTAAAGTAATATTATTATAAGACACTTTTTCACCTTTATGTGGGATATGACCTAAAAGATCAAGAAAAAAACCTCCAAAAGTATCATAATCATCATTAGGAAGTTCTAAATTTAATAGTTCCATAACATCATCTATTGTAACCTTAGCATCTATTAGATACTCATTTTCATTAATCTTTCGATATGGCACCTCTTCAAGATCATATTCATCCTGAATTTCACCAACTATTTCTTCAAGAAGATCTTCCATGGTTACTATTCCTTCAAAACCTCCAAATTCATCCAGAACAATTGCCATATGAGTTTTTTTCTTTCTCATCTCTTTAAAAAGTTCTCCAATTCTTTTTGTATCAGGTACAAAAAGTGGTTCATGTAGATACTCTTTAATTTCAAAATTTTTTAAACAAGTTAATTTTACAAGATCTTTAACATGCAAAATACCTATTATATTATCAATATTTTCTTCATAAATTGGTATTCTTGAATGTCCTGTTGATACAATAGTATCTATTATTTTTTCCAAAGGAGTTTCTACTGATAATAAAACAACATCAACTCTTGGAATCATAACTTCATAAACCTGTTTATCCTGAAATTCAATAATACTTTCAATAAGTTCTTTTTCTTCTTCTTCAATTGTTCCGCTTTCACTACTCATTGATAAAAAAGTTTTAAATTCTTCCTCCTCGATTTTGGTATCTTTTTTTAAACTTTTACCAAATAATTTTATTATTCCTAAAATTAAATAATTTGAAAAATCTGAAACTGGTTTTAATAATATTGAAAAGAAATTATAAAAGGGAAAAAGTTTTAGTGAATATTTTTCTGGATCATAAGAAGAAAGAGTTTTAGGTAGTAACTCTGCAAAAATTACAATAATTAAAGTCATTATTAAGGATGAATAAATATAGGCACCCTTTTTAAAAATCTGTAATGAAATTATTGTAGCAATTGATGCTGCTAAAATATTTACGAAATTATTTGCAATAATAATTGTGCTAATAAAACTTTCTGGTTTTTCTTTAATTTTTAATAATTTTTCTGCTTTTTTTTCTTTACCATTTGAGATATTTTTCAATTTTATTTCTGAAGAACTGGTAAAAGAAGTTTCGGCTGCAGAAAAAATAAAAGAAAAAATTAAAAGAATTATTATCCATATGATATTTAACAATATACTAACATCTTCCAACTATTCTTCACCTCTTTTATTTATTATATCATTATTAGATTTGATTAGAGCAGGTAAAATTATGATTATTAAAGAAACAATAATTGATCTATAGGTCAAATATTTAATATATTTAAAGAAGATTATAAATCCAATAAATATCGATGCGATAGAAGCTAACAAAACCAAGCCAGCAAGTATATCTTTTGAATTTTTTATTAAAATATCATGTTTTGATTCAATTTTATCTAATAAAAATTCTATCGATGTATTTATCAATTCAAAAGAAAGAACCATTAATATTGTAAAAATCAAAATGATAATATTCATAATTCCAATATTAAACTTAAACCCAAAATATAAAGCAAGAATTGCAAATGAAACCTGTATTCTAAAATTTCTTTGTGATATATATGCTATGAATATTCCTCTAAAAGCCGATTTAAAACTACTTAACAAACTTCTATTTTTCATTTTTAATAAAATTATAATAAAATTTTTCTTTTTTAATCATTTTTTCTTTTTCTTTTTTATTCGTATGGTCATAACCAAGGAGATGAAGAATTCCATGTATTAATAATTCTATAAAATCCTCTTTTCTTACAATTATATGGTAATCTGAAATTATAATTTCTCCAAAAAAAGTATCCTTTTTTTCGTATAGAAAGGATAAAACATTTGTTGTTCTATCTTTTTGTCTATATTTTTTATTAATTTCTCTTAAATCATCTTTGGATAAATAGGCTATTGATATATAATAATTATCAATTTTTTCTTTTTCCAAAATCAATTTAACAATCTTTTTAACAAATGATTTATCATACGGAATTTTATTTTTTTTCTCGAATATCTCTACTTTTTTCAATATAACTTATCCTCTCATGATAAATAGAAGTCAAAACTTTTATAAAGGATTCTTTAATTTTATTAATATCTTTAAATGAGAGTTCTGAATTATTTAATTGACCATCATTAATCTTAGAGTTAATAATATCTTCTATAAATTTTATCAATTCATCCTTCTGTTCAACTCTTTCCCCCCTTACCGAAGCTTCAACTGAATCAGCAAGCATAATTATTCCTGAAATTTTAGAAGAAGGGATAGGCCCAGGATATCTAAATGTCTCTTCTTTTACTTCCGGATCAATCGATTTTGCTTTAGTATAAAAATATGATACTAAACTTGTCCCATGATGTTCTTTAATTGCATCAACAATGATATTTGGTAAATTATATTTTTTTGCAAGTTCAACTCCTTCTTTAACATGAGATATTATTATGAGCGCTGAAAGGGAAGGTGAAATTGATTCGTGGGGATTTACACCAAGACTATCATTTTCAATAAAAAATTCTGGTCTAACGAGTTTTCCAATATCATGATAATATCCACAAACTTTTGCGATAAGAGGGTCTTCTCCAATACTATCAGCAGCAACCTGAGAAAGCGTACTAACAATTATTGAATGCTGATAACTGCCAGGTGCTTTAATAATAAACTCTTTTAATAGAGGATTATTAATATTTAAAAGTTCAACCAAACCAATAGATGTAGTCTTAGATAAAACTTTTTCTATTAATGGAACAATTGCTACAAGAATTAGTACTGAAACAACTGGGTTCAAAAAAGAATAGATTAAATTCAGTATATTTATATTGTTAAAACTAAAAGAATTAGTCAAATAAGAAAAGAGGAATAGATTCAATAAATTGAAAAAACCAGCAATTGGTCCTATTCTTAAAAAATCATTTAAACTATTTATCAATCTACCCTTAATAGAAAAAATTATTGAGATAAAAAAAGAAAGCAAAATAAATAAAAATAAATTTGAGAAAAAAATTGAATAAAAAATGAAAATTAAAGTCAAGAATAAAATTGAAATTGAAAAATCAAAAAATAAAATTAGAAGATTTGTTATTAAAAAAATTGGAACAAGATATGGATTTTTTAAGAATTTACCAATCAAAAGTGATATAAAAATAATTATAACTGAATATAAAATTTCCTTTTTTGAAATTTCTTTTTTATTATTTATAACTATAAAAATAAGATAGGTAATCAAAATTGATTCTAAAATAATTAATATTATTTTTATAATATCATTTTGTGTAAAAATAAGGTGATATTTTTTTAATAAATTTAATTCTTCTTCACCGATTATTGTTCCTTTTTTAAAAATAACTTCATTTTTCTCAATTTTTATAGTTATTGGTTTAACTGATTTGATAATTTCTTGCCTTTTCTTTTCTGTTAAATCATTATTTATTATTAAATTTGGCTTAATAATATTTTTAATTATGTCTAAAGATAAATTTTTCTCACCATTGGATAGATCTTTTAAAAGATTTGTATCAATTTTTTCATTTAATTTATTATAATCTTCAGATTTGAAGCCATTAAATAATAAATAATTTATTATTGAGCGCGTAGTGTTAATTAGGAAATTAAATCTCTTACTTTCCAAATCTCTAATCTGGATTAAAAAATCAGTTTCAAAGGAAATTCCAAATCGATCATAAATTTTTTGTTGAGCCTCTTTATCGCCTTCTCTCCAATTTTTTAGGTAATTTATTAATTCTTCAAAATTATTTAAAACTTCTCTATCAACATCAGGATTATATTCATAAAAAACTGGAGCATTTAATAAAGCATTTTCTATTTCTTTTTTTGTTGCTTCCTCATCAATAACTTCAATTGTTCTTGGAGAAATAAGATCTTTATTTAATTTTGTTCCCTTTCTTATAAATACAATGTTTGGCATTAAAGATATATATAAAAAAATAAAAATTACTATAAATAATGGTAATTTTATAGTTAAAAGTTCTCTATTAATCTTTATTTTTCTTTTTAATATTTTCAAATTTTTCATATGATTCAACAATTTTTTGAACTAATGGATGTCTAACTATATCAACTTTTGTTAACTCTACAATTCCAATTTCTTTTATTCTCCCGAGTATCTCAAGTGATTTAATTAATCCAGATTCATTTGGTTTATCAAGATCAATTTGTGTTATGTCTCCAGTTACAATAATTTTTGAGTTGAAACCCATTCTTGTTAAGAACATTTTCATTTGGGCATATGTAGTATTTTGTGCTTCATCAAGAATTATAAAAGAATCATTAAGCGTTCTCCCTCTCATATAAGCAAGAGGTGCAATTTCTATTATATTATTTTCAATAAATCTATTTATTTTTTCAACTTCAACCAGATCATATAAAGCATCATATAAAGGTCTGAAATGTGGATCAACTTTTTCTAAAAATGTTCCTGGTAAAAAACCAAGTTTTTCACCTGCTTCAACTACTGGTTTAGTAAGAATTATTCTTTCAACTCTTTTTTCAGTAAGGTAATTTAAGGCAGATGCTATGGCAAGATATGTTTTACCTGATCCTGCTGGACCTATACAAAACACAAGGTCCTTCTTTCTTATCATATCTACATATTCTCTTTGACCTTTACTTTTTGGTTTAATTTTTTTCCCTTTGTTTGAAACAAAAACGATATCTGTAAATAGATCTCTTATTAAATCATAAGTATTATTTTCAATTGAAGAGATACTCTTTTTAATTTCCTCTTTAGAAAGTAATATATTTCTATTTCTTTTGATTTCAATAATATCCTGTAAAAAAAGATCAAGAGAATCTGGATATATATTAGAAGAGTATATATGTAATCCATCTTTAGTAATTTTAATTTTTACATTAAAATTTCTTTCAAGTTCAGAAAATAGATCAAAATAATATCCAGAAATAGACAAAGCCTCTTCATCATTTAAGAAAGGGTAAAATTTTTTCTCTTTAAGTTCTGAAGGTTCTATAACCTATTCACCTCCTAATATCTTTTCTTTCCTTTCTTTTTTCTTTTTTCAACTGAAGGTGGAACAAAAAACTCTCTTTTTTTAATTTCTGAAAGTATTCCTTCTCTTTCACATTCTTTTTTAAATCTCTTAATTAAACTATCTAAATCTTCACCTTCTCTTCTATGAACTGCTGGCATTCCTTAATCTCACCTCCTTTTATAGTGGGATAACAAAATTCATTTAAAACTATTCCATATTCTACATTATTTTCTGTATTTTGTAAATATACTTTATAAAAATTATTGACTTTAAATTCACCATCAATAAAAACTCTAATATAATTTTCAGTAAATCCAAATAATTTTCCATTTATTTTATTTTCTGTAAGTAAAATAAGTTCTTTATTTATAAAAGATTTAATAACCTCTTTTCTTACTCTATTAGCAACTTCTTTAATTATCTTTAATCTTTCATTAACTATATCCTTACTAACAGAAAATTCATATTTTGAAGATAGTGTACCTTCCCTTCTTGAATATGGAAAAATATGACATTTTAAAAATTTCACTTCTTCTAAAATTTTTATTGTATTTTCAAAATCATCATCTTCTTCATATGGAAATCCAACTATAATATCTGTTGTTATTGTTCCATTTGTGACATTTTTTTTAAAAAAATTTACTCTATCAATGTAATAAGATATATCATATCCTCTCCTCATTTTTTTTAAAATTTTATCACTTCCGCTTTGTAAAGGTAAATGTATATGTGGACATATTTTACTATTTTCTTTCATTAAATAGATAAGTTCATCTGAAAAAAATTCTGGGTCAATAGAAGATAATCTTATTCTAAAATTTTTATTTATGGATATTAATTTCTTTAATAATTCAACAATATTTATTCCCTTTTCAATACCAAAATAACCAAGTTCAGTACCAGTAAGAACTATCTCTTTGTATCCATTTTCAATTAATATTTTAACTTCATCAATAATATTATCTATATTTCTTGATCTTGCTCTACCTCTTAGATAAGGAACAATACAATAGGAGCAAAATTTATTACAACCCTCTTCAATTTTTACAAATGCTCTTGTCCTATTTGAAAACTTCTCTATTTTATCTTTATAAAATTTTTCATCTAAACTTATATTATAAATTTTGTAAATAAATTCTCTAATTTCATTCTCTTCATTTAAATTCAAAATATAAACATTCTCAATATTTAATTTTCTATTAAAACATCCTGTTATAATAACCTTACCTAATTTTGAAAATTTTCTTACCTCTTTTAAAACCTCTTTTTCTGCATTTTCAGTTACAAAACAACTATTAACGATAAATAAATCAGCATCTTTATAATTATTTGCAAATTTAAATTTGTTATCCATAATTAAATTCTCTTTAATCATTTCTGAATTATATTGATTAACTTTACACCCAAAGGTTTTTATATAGACACATAAGTTCATTTTTTAAAATCTCCACCTTTATAAAGAACTAAAGATATAATAACTAAAGGCGCTAATTCAGATCTTAATATTCTTTTCCCGAGTGAAATAGAAACAAATCCATAATCTTTTGCTTTTAAAATTTCTTCTAAACTGAAACCTCCTTCATTTCCAACTATTATAATAATATTTTCGTCTTTTTTTATCTCAACATTATCCAAGAAATTATTTTCTTCTAATTCCCAGAAAATATATTTTTTTTCATATTTTTTAGAATCTTTTAAAAATTCAACAAATTTTACTGGATTATAAACTTCAGGTATTTTATCTCTTTTTGAAAGTTGTGCCTCTTCTTTTGCAATTCTTCTAAATCTCTCAATCTTCTCATCATTCAATCTAACAATTGTTCTTTCTGTAATAAGAGGAAAAAAACCAGTTACTCCAAGTTCAGTACCATATTTTACAATATCTTCAAATTTTTTACTTTTTGGAATGGATTGTGCTAAATATAAATTGAACGGTGGTTCATAATTTTCATTTATTTTCTCAACTAAATCTACATATAATTTATTTTTTTCAATCAAAGTAACTTTTCCTATAAATCTAAAACCTCTATCAACAATAACAAATATCTTTTCATTAGTTTTTATTCTTAAGACATTGACAAGATGATGAAAATCTTCACCATCAACAATGGCATAGGTTTTTTTAAAATTCTGATATGGAATAAAAATTTGGTGCACTAAAATTTCTCCAATAACTCTTTCATTTCAAGAGCATGTTGTTTCAATATTTTAAAAAGGTATTCGAAATTAAATCTATTTGGAGTAAAAAATCCAAGACCACCCTCTACACTATCATCTCTTATATATGGTAAATCAATTAAAATTGTTCTTTCAAGAGAAAGTTTTGGAAATTCATTTCCAATCAATATCAAAAGATCTTTAAATTCAGAAAGAAAATCAACAAGAAACATTGCTTTTTCTTTATCTTCTATTAAGGATATTAACATCTCTAAATCTTTTGATTTTTTAATATCCTCATAAGATAATATATTTTTAATTCCTTTTATATATATATCTCCGAGTTCTCTTCTTTTTTTTCTATCATTAAGAATTTTTTTTATTTCATTAATTAGCGTTGGGTAAATTTTTGAATATCTTTTTATATAACCTTCATCATTTAGTTCAAGATATCTTAAAAGATCAATTTTTATTTTTTGAAGTTCCTCATCTGAAATTTCTTCATGAGTTTTTATGACAAATTCCTCAATTCTATCGTCAGAAGCAATAATAAATAAAATTTTATTTGGTGAACAATTCATTAAATGGATGTTATTGATCTTCTCATTAACTGGTATTGAATAAAAGAAAAAAGAAATAGAAGTTGTTAAATTTGACAGTTTATTTAAGAAATCATCTATAAAATCTTCTCCCAAAGTTGTAAAACTTTTCTGTATATCTTTTTCTATCTTTAAATTCGACATTATATTCATCTTTTCAATTATTTTTTCTATATAAAATTTAATTCCCTTTTCAGTAGGTATTCTACCTGAAGAGGTGTGAATATGAATTAGATACCCTTCGTCTTCATATTCACTCATATAATTTCTAACAGTAGCAGAAGAAAGATTTAACATATATTTCTCAACAAGAGTTTTAGAACCAACTGGTAAACCAGTATCAAGATATTCTTTAATCAATAAAAATAATACTATCTCTTTTTTATCCTGTATGTTCTTCATCAATATAATTATAACAAATCTGAAAATATTCTGTTGCCAACGAGTATTCCATTAAGACTCAATTTTATTTTATTATCACTTTTAATTAATAACCCCTCTTTTATGAAATTGTTGAGTTTTTCATAAAAAAAATGATCAAGATTTTTATATTTTTTTAAATTTACACCAGATAATAATCTTAAATTAAGTATAAATAAAGTTTTATTAAGTTTGTTTAAACTTAAAACTTCTCTTTTTAAAAAAGGAACTTCATTTTTCTTTAATGAATTTAGATAAAAAAATAGGTTACCATTTTTATACCATGAATTATCTAAAAATGAATAAGCACTTGGTCCGAACCCAAGATATTCTCCTCCTAACCAGTAATTTATATTATGTATCGATTGAAAACCATCAACTGAAAAATTAGAGATCTCATAATGATTAAATCCATTTTGAATTAAAATATTTCTTAATAAAATATATCCTTTTTTTTCTTTTATATCATTCCATTTATAAATTTTTCTAATATTTAAATCTTCAAATAATTTTGTATCCTTATGATATTCAAGGTTATAAATAGAAATATGTTTTGGTTTTAAATTTAAAGCTTTAAATATGTTTTTTTCTATATTTTCAGAATTTTCATTAGGTATGCCAAAAATAAGATCAATATTGATATTTTCATAAAATTTTTTTAAGATATCAACTGATTCATAAATTTTTTTTGTATTATGTATCCTTCCAAGATTTGATAAAGAAGTGTCTTCAAAAGTTTGAACTCCTAAACTTACTCTATTAACGCCAAGTTTTTTTAAGTTACTGAATTTTGAAGTTTCAACAGTTTCAGGGTTTGCTTCTATGGTTATTTCTTTCACATTAGAGACGTCAAAATAATTGTTAAACTTATTAAAAATTCTTTCATAAAAACTTTCATGAATGATAGATGGGGTACCACCACCAAAATATATAGATTTAACTTTAAAATTATTCATTTTATTTAATCTTAAATTTATCTCTTTTTCTAAACCATTAATAAAACTTTCAAAATATTCTTCATTTTTTTTAACTTCTATAGAATAAAAATCACAATATTTACATCTTTTTAAACAAAAAGGAATATGAATATAGATTGAGATATTTCTCATTCTATCTCGATTATAGATAAAAACGCTTCTTGAGGTATTTCAACATTTCCAATCATTTTCATTCTCTTTTTTCCTTCCTTTTGTTTTTCTAAAAGTTTCCTTTTTCTTGTAACATCTCCACCATAGCATTTTTGAAGAACATCTTTTCTTAAAGGAGCGATAGTCTCTCTTGCAATAATTTTTCCATAAATTTTTGACTGTAATACAACCTCATATAATTGTTTAGGAATACTTTTTCTTAACTTTAATAATATTTCTTTTGATTTTCTGTATGCTTCATCACTATATGTAATGAATGAAAGAGCATCAACCTGTTTTCCATTAACTAATATATCTACCTTTACAAGGTCTCCCTTTTCCCATCTATCTATTGAATAGTCATAAGTTCCAAAACCATGAGTAATAGATTTTAGGTCATCAAAAAATTTATATATGATTTTTGAAAAAGGCACATCATATTCTAAGACAACCCTTTGTGGATCAAGATATTGCATATTGATAAATTTTCCTCTCCTTGTTTCTAAAAGTTTCATAACATTTCCAATAAATTCTGACGGAGTTATTATCTTGACATTTGCTATTGGTTCCTGTATTTCTTTTATCTTTGATGGTTCAGGTAGTTTCGAGGGATTGGTTATTTCTATTTCTTCATCATTATTTAATATGACTTTATATTTCGTTGATGGATAGGTTATAACTATGTCTTCATTATATTCTCTTTCAAGTCTTTCTTGAACAATATCAAGATGTAATGAACCAAGAAAACCGCATCTAAATCCAGGACCTAAAGAGAAGGAATCTTCAGGTTCATAATAAAATGATGGGTCATTTAAATATAGTTTATCCAATGATTTTCTTAAAGATTCAAAACCTTCAGGAACATTTGGAAAAATAGAAGCAAAAACAACTTGCTTTAAAATTTTAAAACCTTTTAAAGCATCAGTTTCTGGATTTTTTGAATTAATTATTGTGTCTCCAACATTTATATCCTTTGGGTCTCTTATTAAAGCAGCAATATAACCAACTTCACCTGATATTAAATCTTTTTTCTCTTTAAGATCTAATTCAAAAATTCCAACTTCAATCACTTCAAAAGTTTTTTTATTTGAATGTAGCATTATTTTCATTCCTTTTTCAACTTTTCCATCAAATATTCTTATATGTGCAATTACCCCTTTATAAGAATCATAATGAGAATCAAATATCAATGCTTTAAGTGGTTTTTCAATATTATTTTCTGGTGGAGGTATTTCTTTAACTATTCTTTCAAGAAGTTCATCAACTCCATAACCAGTTTTTGCGCTGATTAAAGAAATGTTTTCAATTCCTGTTAATTTGATTATCTCTTCTTTAACTACCTCAATTTTTGCATTCGGCATGTCAATTTTATTTATTGCTGGAATAACTTTTAAATTATTTTCTTTAGCAAGATAGTAATGAGATAAAGTTTGTGCTTCTACACCTTGAGTTGCATCAACAAGAAGAACAACTCCCTCACAGGCAGAAAGACTCCTTGATACTTCATAACTAAAATCTACATGGCCCGGTGTATCAATTAAATTTAGAATATATTGAGTACCATTATTATTATAAATGAGCCTTACTGGATGTGATTTTATAGTGATACCTCTTTCTCTTTCAAGAGACATCTGATCAAGTGCTTGACCTTCTTTAAGAAGGGGCGTAATAAGTTTACATTTTTCTAAGAATCTATCGCATAGAGTTGATTTACCATGATCAATATGTGCAATTATAGAAAAGTTTCTTATATTCATAAGTTTCTATTATATCATACCTTTTATATTTTATATTCTTAATCTATAATTTTTATTATGATTTTATCAACACATTATACTTTTTCTCTTTTAATATTATCAATTCTTAAAAAAGAACCAATAATTTTTTTATATTCAACCTTTTCTCTTTTACCAGATATAGATTTTAAATTTAATGAACATAGGAAAATTACTCATACATTTCTTTCAGCATTGATAATTTTTTTAATTTTTAGAAATAATTTGATCTTTTTAGCATATTTTTCACACATTTTTTTAGATTATTTAACTTATACTCCAATTCCATTGCTTTGGCCTTATAAAAGTAAATATTCTTTAAAACTTATAAAAACAAATGGGGCAATTGATAAAATGCTGACTCTACTTTTTTTACTGCTTTTTTTAATTAATTATTTTCTATTAAAATAAAACCAGAAAAATTAGAATCTTTTTCAATATAAGGATTTAATAGATTTATAAAAAATGTTTCATTTATTAATATATAGTATTCGTTTTTCTCCTTAAATCTAAAATCAACAAATTTAGTCAAACTAAAATTTTTTGTTGCATCAAAAATGTTATATTTTCTGTTGTCTTTTATTACATAAGGACTATTATCACTAATAAGTATAAAATTTTCTATTATAGGAGATTGATAATTAATATTATTTTCATCATAGGATAACCATAATTTTATTCCTCTTAATAAAAATTGATTTTCAAAATTTGAAATTTCTTCTTTTGATAAGAAATTTAAAAAATATATTTTTTTAGATGAAAGTAAAATAGATTTTCTTAAATAATCATTATTTGAATCTATACCTAAAATTATTTTTTTAATGTCCTCATTTATATAGCCCTCAATTGTTACTTCTTGTTTTTCTCCATTCCAACTGACTATAAGATTTAATGCTTCGCTGATATATCTTATGGGTAAAAAAGTTCTCCCATCTTTTAATATTACTTCAGAATCTATTTTAATCTTATTTCCATTAACTATTATTTCATTTTTACCAACATAAAGTTTGATCTCATTTTTATTGTTTTTTAATGTAACTTCGCCTTCTTTCCAAGTGACTTCAAAACCATAATTTTCACCAATAAATCTGACTGGGACCATAGTTCTGCCATTATAAATAAAAATTGAAGTGTCTATTACTTTTTTTTCTCCTTCAAAATATACAAAATTTTCATTAATTCGCATTTTTAATGTAGAAAATGTATTTAAGTATGGATTAGATAAAATTACTGGATGTTCTCCATTTAAATAAAAATTCAAATTACTCTTCTCTGAAATAAAATTCATATTAAAAGATATAGTAGTTTTTTTTGAAAAATTTATCCTATCAATTTTCAAATTAAATTCATCTTTTTTTATTTGGTTTTCATAAAATTTTAATAATGGAAATGTTTTTAATGAATAATTCATAATACCTATTGATTCAAATTCCAAATTTACTGGAATAAAAGTTCCAAGTCTGAATAAATTAAAATTAACACCTTCTTCTTCACAAATTTTTAAACCTTTTTCAATATTTTCATTAGTATCATTAACACTTATGCCACATAATATTTTTGAATTGACTCTTTTTTTTGTGTTTCTTATTATATCTCTTATCCAGTATATGTCTTTATTATAATTTTTATGGTATGCAAGTGGACAAACAAAATGACAAAAATTAGAAAGTTCAGTATAATTTTGACCAAAATGCAAAAATCCATAAGGAAAAGAAAGGGTTCCCCCTTCTTTATACGATAAAAATGAAGAACCACTTTGTATTAAAGTGACTGAGAAAAAAATATTTGATGATATAGATGATACAAAACTTTTAATTTCTCCAGTAAATTTTGTAACAAATTCACTTCTTACTTTACCAAGTAATATTACATCTTTATCATTTCTATCGTAAAGTTCAAATATATTTTGACCTTTTCTAAAAATATCTAATATTTTATTCCAATCTCCTCCAAGTTCAATAAATCTATTTTTGATCTTCTCTTCATAACCATAATTAATATTTGGGTATCTTATATAATCAAGTTGAATACCATCTGCATCAAAATCATAAATTAACTCTTTAACTATATTTTTTATGTAATTTAAATATTTTTCACTACTTAAAGAAACAACTTTAAGTTCAGGATCTTTATATGGATTTAGATTATTTTTATCAGGTGAAAGAAAGCTTGCCTCTTGAGGATAATTTTTCAAAAAAAGTGGATCATAAGATATGGGTATATAAAAATGTACATTGATTCCATAATCTTTAAAGATTTTTATTACTTTAATTAATGTATCTTTATATTTTTTATATAATAATTCTCCATCAACATATTTTGCAAGAAAAAATATATTTTTAATATCTCTTTCAACAAAAAATTTTATAAGGTTTGTTATCTCTTCATCAGAAATATTTTGAAAAGTGGATATATGAGCCCATACTCCATTTCCAATATCATTATATGATTCAGAATTTAATAGTTTTTTATTTGACATATTAAAGAAGATATTTAAAATTAAAAAAGGAAGTAATAATATATTAACTATTTTTTTTAAATTCATCTTTCAAAATAAAAATACTATTTTTGGCAGCCTCTTTTTCTGCCTCTTTTTTACTCTTCCCACTTCCTATTCCATATAATTTATCATTAATATAAACTCCTATTTTAAAAATTTTGTTATGCTCTTCGCCAGTTGTCTCAATAAGTTCATATGTTGGAAGAGATTTAAATTTTTCTTGAGTTATTTCTTGTAATAGAGTTTTCGAATCAAAAAAGGTCTCATTATGGAAATCATCAATTAATTTATTGAGTAATTTTTTTACATTTCTTATTCCAGAATCTAAAAAAATTGCAGCAATCACTGCTTCAAAAGCATCACATAAAATATTACTTTTTTCTCTTCCTTTATCAATTTCTTCTCCTTTGCCTAAAATTATAAATTGATCTATTTTCAATTCTTTAGCAAATATAGATAATAATTCTTTGCTTATTAGAAGGGATTTATTTTTAGATAAAAAACCTTCTTTTTTATTTTTAAATTCTTTAAATAATTTATATGAAACAATAAAATTGATGATAGAATCACCAAGAAATTCAAGTCTTTCAAAATTATTTGGTGGCTCCATTATTTCTTTTGATGTATGTATTAAGGCTCTTTGCACTAGATCTATATTTTTAATTTTAATAAGATAATTTTTTTCTAAAAATTCTATAAATTCTTTAATATCTCTCAATTTTTAAGTTATCTATTAAATTAATATCAACCAATTTCGATGCAATTTTTATAGCATTTTTAACAGATTTTCTTTTTGATCTTCCATGCCCTACAATTACAACTCCATTTACCCCAAGTATAGGGCTTCCTCCATAATCTTCATAATCAAATTTTTTTAAATTTTTTATCAATTCGTTTTTTACAAATAAATATGATAATTTAGTTATTAAATTCTTTTTAAATATATTTTTTATAAGATTTAAAAAAAGCGATGCTTCACCTTCAAGAGTTTTAAGAGCAATATTTCCAGTAAATCCATCAGTTACACAAATGTCATAATCACCATATAAAAAATCTTTACCTTCCATATTCCCTTTAAATTCGTCATTAAATTTTTCTTTTAATAGTTTGTAAGATTCTTTTGTTAGTTCAGTCCCTTTTTCTTCTTCTTCACCAATGTTTAATAATCCAATATTTATTTTTTCTTTTTCAGTAAATAATCTTATAAAAATCTTTGCCATAGATACCCATTCTACAATATTGTTTGGTTTTGCTTCAATATTTGCACCGGCATCAACAAGTACCATTAAGCCTTTCAGGGTTGGTATAATTGCAGATTGGGTCGGTCTATCTATTCCTAAAATTTTTCCTAAAATAAAATATGAAGATGTAAGTACTGCACCTGTATTGCCACAGGAGACAAATGCATCTCCTTTTTTATCTTTAAGTAAATTTAAAGAAATATTAATAGAAGAATTTTTCTTTTTTCTAAATGAAAGAATAGGTTTATCTTCCATTGTAACAACTTCATCAGCATTAACTATTTCAAACTCAGTTTGCTTATCTTTTAAATATTCTTTAATTATATTTTCTTTTCCAACAAGAATTATATCTATATTTAATTCTTTTTTTGCAAGTATTGCGCCTTCAATTATTTCATGGGGAGCATAATCGCCCCCCATTGCATCAACTATTATTTTCACTCTTCGATTTCTTTAACAACCACTTCTCTACCATTATAATAACCACAATATGGACACACTCTATGAGGAACAATTAACTCATGACAATGAGGACATTCTACCAAATTAATTTTATCTGGTTTATAAAATCTACTTCTTCTCATTCTGATTCTTGATTTACTTTTTTTCTTTTTCGGAACTGCCATTAAAATTACCTCCTTCTACAAAAATCAAAATATAAGCATATCATTTTAAAAGTTTTTTTCAAGTGGAATTAAAATTTATTATAACCGATTTTGTATCACCTTTCCATTCAACCTGACCATTAAGAAATTCTGATATAAATCTTACAGGAACAACTGTTCTTCCTTTATAAGTATATGGTGGTATTTCAATGGAATAAAACACACCATTTAACCTAACATAATTTTTATTCTGATCTACCCAGAGTTCTATAAAAATTTCATTATAAATAATTAAAACTTTACTTTCTTCAGCATACCATAATACCTGAGCACCTCTTTGCTCAGCAATAAATCTTAAAGGAACCATTGTTCTATTATCCTTAATAAAAGGTGGAAAAGGAAGTAAATATGGTTCATCATTCACATATGCAACTTGATTTCCAATCTGCAATACTATCTTTTTAAAAGTAGATTTTTCAAATCTAACTTTGACTTCAAAATTTCCACCATTACTTTCAATAATTATTGATCCTTCAAAATTTACAGCATTTTTAATTGCAACATAAATAGTTGTATCTCCTTCAAATGAATTTTTATTAATTGCTATCCAGTCATCTTTTGTATATATCGACCCTTTCAAAACACCTTTACCAACATTTTTAATTTTTAATTCTAAAACTTGATCCAGAGTCTCAAAAATTAAAATATTTGGTTCTACTGAAATTTTAGGTACATCTGTTGTCTTTGGTATAATTAATAGATTTTTAGAAGAAAAACTTATATCTTTTAGGTTACTATCTTTTAATGAAACTTCTTTAAAATTTAAAAAAGTTTTATTATTAGTTTTTAATTTAAATTTTATAAATGCTAAATTACCATTGCCATTTATACCAGCAATTTTATCTTTTCTTGTTCCACCTATAATTATTTCTCGTCTTTCATTATCAACTTTATAAAGGAAAAAGGTGTCAACTTTATCTTTTTTAAGAAAATCTCCTTCTCCAACTGTTTCAATTGAAACAAATTCTGGCTCAAATTCTATATGTAAAGAAAAACCATAAAGATCTTTTACATTATTTATAGTTATGGGAATGGTTCTTAATTCGTTTTGAATCACTTCAACAGAATCGTTACCAAAGTTCAAATATGTCTCTTGATAATTAAATGAAAATGAAAAAATAATTAATATGAATAGAATAAAAATCAGTTTTTTCATTATTTTACCACTATATTTACTAATTTATTTTTTATATGAACAATTTTCTCTATCTGTTTATTTTCAACATATTTTTTAATTTTTTCATCATTTAAAACTATATCTTCAATCTTTTCCTTATCAAGGTCTCTTTCAATTATAAATCTCCCCCTAACCTTACCATTTATCTCTACTATAAGTTCAATTTTATCTCTTTTTATTAATTTCTCATCATAAATTGGCCAATTTGAGAATTGAACACTCTCTTTTTTTCCAATCATTTCCCAGAGTTCTTCTGACAAAAAAGGTGCAAATGGGGATAAAATTAGGGTAAAATTTTCAAAAACTTCATTTAAAACTTCTATATTTGGTTTTTCCTCAAGGTTAAGATAATCTTGAATGGAATTAGTCAGTTCCATCAAAGATGCAATTGCAGTATTGAATCTAAAATTATTTTCAATATTTTCAGTTACTTTTTTTATAGTCTCATGTAATTTTATTTTTAAATTTAAATCATTTTCATTTAATTCTCTTCTAATATAATTATTGTTTTTAGATATTTCAAGATATTTATTGAATAATCTATAAACTCTATTAACATATCTACTCATACCCTCAATTCCTCGATCTGTCCATTCAGCATCTGATTCTGGAGGGCCAATGAAAAGAATGAATAATCTTTCTGCATCAACACCATATTTTTCAACAATTTCATCTGGTGATACAACATTTCCTTTTGATTTTGACATAGCACTTCCATTATAAAGAATCATCCCTTGTGCAAAAAGATTTTTGAAAGGCTCTTTAAATTTTATATACCCCTTTTTATATAAGAATTTTGTAAAAAATCTTGAATATAATAAATGTAGGATTGCATGCTCAACTCCACCGATATATTGATCTACAGGCATCCAGTAATCAACGTATTCTTTATTAAAAGGAAAATCTGAAGGATTTTTTAAACTATTTGGAGCAGTATATCTTAGATAATACCATGAGGAGCAAACAAAAGTATCCATAGTTTCAGTTTCTCTTTTTGCTGGTCCACCACATTTTGGACATTTTGTGTTAACCCATGAATCAACTGTTTCAAGAGGATTTTTTCCTTCAATACCAAAATTTACTTCACTTGAGTCAGGAAGTTTTACTGGTAAATCTTCATAAGGTACTGGAACAATTCCACATTTTTCACAATTTATAATTGGGATAGGTGCACCCCAGTATCTCTGTCTTGATATCAACCAATCTCTTAATCTATATCTTACTACTCTTTTTCCTAAACCTTTTTCTTCTATATATTCTGAGATTTTTTTCTTTGCTTCAGTTGATGGAATATTTGAAAATTGACCTGAATTTACTTCTAAACCTTCATCCTCAAAGGCTTTTTCTATCGTTTCTGAATCCAAATCTGAATTAAAAGGTTTAATTACAACCTTAATAGGAATATTCATCTTTTTTGCAAATTCAAAATCTCTTTGATCATGTGCTGGAACTCCCATAATTGCACCTTTTCCATATTGATAAACAATGTAATTTGCTACATATATAGGAAGTTTTTCATTTGTTAATGGATTAACAGCGTAACTTTTTAAAAAAAATCCTTTTTTTGGTATCTCTACAGAGACTCTCTCAATTTCAGTTAATTTAAGAGATTCATCAATAAACTTTTTAACTTCTTCATAAATTTCATTTCTCTTTGCAAGTTCAATTGTTAAGGGGTGTTCTGGTGCAAGAGCCATAAATGTTACACCATATATTGTATCAGGTCTTGTAGTAAAAACCTCTATTGGATAATCAATATCGAGAACAGGGAACTTTATATCAACTCCTTCACTTCTTCCTATCCAGTTTTTTTGCATAGTTTTAACCTTTTCTGGCCAATCTGGAAGAAGTTCAAGGTCATCCAATAGTTCTTGTGCAAAATCAGTTATTTTAAAAAACCACTGAGAAAGTTCTTTCTTTTCTACAATTGTATCGCATCTCCAGCATCTTCCCCCTATAACTTGTTCATTAGCAAGAACTGTTTTACAGTTTGGGCAATAATTCACGAGTGCTTTATCTTTATAAGCAAGTCCAGATTTGAATAATTCAAGAAAAAACCACTGAGTAAATTTATAATACTCTGGTTCACAGGTTGCAATTTCTCTATCCCAGTCATATGAATATCCCTGTTTTAAAAACTGATTTTTCATAGTGTTTATATTATTGTAAGTCCAAACTTTAGGTGATAAATTGTGTTGAATTGCAGCATTTTCTGCTGGCAATCCAAATGCATCCCATCCCATAGGATGGAGAATATTATATCCTTTCATTCTTTTATATCTTGCAACTACATCTCCTAATGTATATGTTCTCATATGTCCCATATGAAGAGGACCTGAAGGATATGGAAACATTTCAAGAACATAATATTTAGGTTTATTATAATCATAATTTCCATATATATTTAAGTTGTTCCATATTTTTTTCCATTTCTCTTCTACCTTTTTGAAATCAAAATAGATATCCATTAAAAAAACCTCCAAAAAAATTGGTGGAGCAGACGGGACTCGAACCCGCGACCTCCTCCATGCCATAGAGACGCTCTCCCAACTGAGCTACTGCCCCTTATATATCTTATTTATTATATTTTTTATTTGAAACCATGTCAAGTTTAAATTATAATTATTAAAGTATATTAACTTCAATATATTATAAGGAGGTGAAGATAAAATATTAAAGAAATTTTATCTTAAAAAAAGGAGGTATTTATGAAGCAACAAAAAAATTTTTTAACAGTTTTACTTATTCTTTTCATGATGTTTAGTTTCATTTCTTTAAAAAAAACTATTGCACAGGAAAGAAATATTGCCCAAATAGGTGTTATTGGGGTAATGTCAGATGATTATATAGGAAGTTTCACTCTTGAATGGGCTAATACAGTAGAAAGTGATTTTAAATCAGATCTTTCTTATCCTATGCAAGGAATGAAATTCAAAAATGGTTTTCTTTATGTGCTGGATACTTCATACGGAAGAATTCATATACTTGATAAAAATTTAAATCATATTAAGGTTATTGGTGAAATGGGATATGGAGAAGGAAGATTACAATATCCAGTAGATATAGATGTTGATGATAATGGTAATATTTATGTTGCTGATTTCTTTAATAACTATGTTGTGAAATTTTCAAATGCTGGTGATGTATTATTACAAATAGGAGAAGAAGGAACCGAAGATGGAAAATTTAATGGTCCATCCGGAATAGCAGTTTCAAAAGAGGGAAATATATATGTTTCAGATCAATTGAATTCAAGAATTGAAATATTTGATAAAGAAGGAAAGTTTCTTAAATCAATTAAAAGTAGTGACCTACCAAATCCACAAGGTTTAACCTTTGATAATGAAGGTAATCTTTGGGTTGTAGAAGCAAAAAATTGTAAAATTTTTAAACTTGATAAAGATGGAAATGTAATTATGTCTTTTGGGGGAAAAGGAGCACAAGATAGTCAATTTATCTATCCATTTGATGTTGAAGTTAAAGGAGATTTTATTTATGTAGTTGATAGAGGTTTAGGTACACCTCTTAATCCCTCTATTAAAAAATTTGATAAAAGTGGTAATTTTGTTTTAAAAATGGGTTCAAGAGGAACTCAAGTTCCCTTAAAACCAGGTGAATTTTTGACTCCTGCTGGAATTGCAGTTGATGATGATGAAAATGTCTACACTTTTGATGCTGGATATTTTCATGGACCAGGTAATCCATTTGGATGGCCAAGAACAACAAGATTAACTGTTTTT
>JBAMLT010000151.1:0-1001 GCA_039793425.1 Caldisericota bacterium | reverse complement strand
CGTCAGTTCTGCTCAATTCATCTTTAAAATATTCATATAGAAATTTTAGATAAAGCTCATAAGGAGTGATATTTTCATTCAGCCAGGTTTTTTCTTTTATTGTCTGGACATATTTTTCAGTGACATCTACGGCGTTATTCCATAATTCTTCAAATCTCTCTTTTGCAAACTCATAATCAGCACGATTTTTCAGTTCCACATTAAACTCAAGGTTGTCCACAAGCCCTGCTTGAGTAAAATTGCTTGAACCAGTGATAACCCTTCCTATATCTCTATCGCCTTCCTTAAAAGTGATAATATATAATTTTGCATGCAGGTTTTGAGAGGGATAGGCTCTTATTTGAAGTTGCTTCTTTTTTATCCATTCAATAAACTTTTGGATTCCCTCATCAATATTTTGGTTATCCTCCGATTCAGCCATTTCACTTTCCACATTGTTTTCAATAATTTGTTTTGTTTCTGCATGAGAGAAGTGCTGAGATTGTTTTATTGAATTATAAGTCTCTTTATCTGTCCCGATTCCGATGAGAACTCTAATTCTATCAGTTCTCTCTAATGACTTATATAATGCGTGAAAGCCGCTTGCATAAAAATAAGCAACTAAGCAATCAAAAAAACGAGCATCTTTTATTAATTGAACAAATCTATCCAACAAAGATTGACCCGGCTCATTAGTTATAAATGTTAAATCCAGAAGGGATTTATTTTCTTTATTTTCCATTTTTAATCAAAATCTTGTTTGCCTTCAAATATATGTAACAGTTTAATGTATAAGTTTATTTTTTTTAGTGTCGCAATATTCGATTTTAACACTTTTAAATAAAATTAAAAAATTTTAATCTATTGAATTTTTAAAAACTTACAACTAATTTGCAGACGTGCAAATTTGCTTCTTTTATATTTCGCAACAACTCTAATTTATATACCATCTCATCTATTTCTTTTTCAAAAATTTCTCCGTCTTTCTCTGTGTTTCTCTGTGGTTTGTTTTTTTCACCACA
>JBAMLT010000150.1:0-1010 GCA_039793425.1 Caldisericota bacterium | reverse complement strand
GTTTTTTTCTGTTTCTGTTTTGGATGCTTTTATAAAACTAGTATGTTCTGCATTAGGGGTTATGTAATTTATTAACAAAACTGTTATTGTACATAAAACTAGTATGCTCCTCATGAAATACATAATATCAAAATCATATTAGCAAACAAAAATTAAATATTTCTAAAATTTCTCGAAGTCTTTTATTATCTGGTTAATTTCATTGATTGATTCATTTCCTTTATTAAATAGCTTTTCCATAAACACAGTAATTTCATTTTTTGATCTGACAATAAATTCATTTATTTTGTCTTTTATATCTTTTAGTAGAGTTAAATCCTTTGATTTAATGGTAGATATCAGATTTTCTATAAAATTTTTTATATCTAAGCCAAATTTTGTGAAGAATTCTTTGGTTGATAAACTGATATTTGAGGAATTGATTTTTTCTATTAAAGCGTCTAGTTCGGATTTAATAGACTCGTATGTTTCTGCAATCGTCTGTAGGTTTATATTCTTAATATATTCGGAAATAGTTGCTATTTTCTCTTTAATAATGTTGAAAAGCTCGTTTATATCAATATATTCGTCTAAAAACAATATAAATTCCTCGCCTTTTTGTATTAATTTTGCTACAGTGTTTTTATATTCTATTAAAGCTTCGTTCGATTTATTCCTTAATAATTCTTGCAAATTCTCTTTATAGTAAAAAAATAAGTCTTTTAGTTCATTAAATTTTTGTCTAATGTTAGCAGATGTATCTTTGTATATTGTTACAATCTCATTAAGTACATCTAAGATTTTAACCGTTTGTTCTTTTATTGTTTCAAATTCCTTTTTGACTAAATTATCATTGTATGTTTTTACACTAAAAAAAATTATCGTAAAAATAAATAAAATTACTAATATTATTCGAACGAATAATTTGATTTTATTTGGCATTTTGATATAAATTTCTATGAAAATTATATCACATGATAACCAGTGTATATGGAAAATAAAGAAAATATAGAAATTCTATTTGATCAAGA
>JBAMLT010000149.1:0-1016 GCA_039793425.1 Caldisericota bacterium | reverse complement strand
GTGTTGAAAAATATAAAAACAAAATAAAATGAACCCAAAAGTTTCAATTATCATCGTCAACTGGAATGGGAGAGAATATTTGGAAGATTGTTTATCATCTGTTTTTAATCAAACATATGACAATTTTAATGTCATCCTTGTAGATAATGGCTCTACTGATGATTCTATTGATTTTGTCAAAAGCAATTTTCCAAAAGTTGATATTATTTCACTTAAAGAAAATACAGGATATGCTAAAGGGAATAACATTGGTATAAAATATGCCCTAAAAAAACATAATCCAGACTACATTCTTCTTTTGAATAATGATATAAAAATTATACGGAAAGATACTTTAGATAAATTAGTAAAAATAGCAGAAACTGATGAGAAAATCGGAATTGTTAGTTGTGATTTAGTATCTCCTGATGGAAAAGGTGAACCTCTATATGCGAAAATTAGACCGTTAGAATCTCACGTTGTTGAATTTCAAGAAATAAATTCTTTCAAACTATACGAAGTTGATGCTGTAATAGGAGCAGTTTTTTTAATTAAAAGAAAGGTTATAGATAAAATAGGATTGTTTGATGAAGGTTTCTCGCCGTTTCTTTATGAAGACCTGGACTACTGTGTAAGAGTAAAAAAATCCGGTTTTAGTATCTTATTTGTTCCATCGATAAAAGTTATTCATTATAGAAGTGTTTCTATAAAAAGAGTATCATCAGTATATACTTCCTTTTTAAGTAAGAAAAATTCAATTAGGTTTAATATGTTAAATTCCTCTTTTTTTATAGTTATTAAAAAAATATTTTTTGATAACAATCCGTATAGTCTCTGCACCTGTTTATTTGAAAAAAGAAATAAAAATGCAAAAGCAACATTATTGAATATTAAAATTAGGAATAATTTAGGAAATATTTTGAAATACTTTTTCAAAGCATATCTCGTAAATATCAGGAACTTGAAAGAAATTATGTGGAAAAGATTTAATCGTACAACAAAACTGTGGTATTAGTCAATATTGTGTTAATGATAAG
>JBAMLT010000148.1:0-1020 GCA_039793425.1 Caldisericota bacterium | reverse complement strand
TCATGAACATAGCTTATAGAGGGATTAAGGCCTGAAATTTTAATTGCAGTTAATGTAATAGAATAAAGTATACTGTTACCAAAGGAAATCATAGCGTTTAGAGGATCTGGAGGCGGATTGAATTTCCTTTCAAAATTTTGTATGCCTTTAAACATTAAGGGAAAGGCTGAATAATAAACGCTCCATATATTTCCTTCTATACCTCTTAAACCATCTATGGTATTACTTGAGATAGAATAATTCTCAATTTTATTGATTAATTCATCCAACGTATTATTTTCATTGTAATACTTTAAATTTTTAATTATATTATATTTAATTCCTTTCACAATTTCAACTGCAATTTTTATTCTTTTGTCTAAATCTAAATAATGTATTGCTTGTTTTATTGTCAAATCTCCTTGCTCATTGTTGTTCAATGGAAAAAGAGTTGAAAGATATGAATGGTCTTCTGAAATGAAATGCACAATAATACCTATTTTTGATAAATAATTCAATGCCCAAGAGCTTATGGATACTTTTCCGGATATTATCAAATCACTTATATTCATTATCGGTAAATGCGTCTTAAAATCTTCGCCTATAAAATAAAGTGTGTTTCCCTCCCTTTCAATTTTTCCGTTTTTTGTTATATAAAAAGTGTACATAGTTAAATATATTTATATATTACTTCGCCTAGTTTAGTGGGTATCGACCTTTTTCTATTGTTTTCAATGAAACCAGACTTAATAAATGCATCAATTTTGTAATCTGGGATATTGGAATCTTCTAAATTTATCCCCTTCAATATATTTTTTAATAATAATCTATCTTCTCTAGAAAGATTTATGGAGTGAATCTCAAAAAATGAAAGATCCTTTCTCTCCGGGTAAAAAATAGGATCAAACTTATCTGCATTTTTCATATAATATTCTAAATTTTCCCCATCTCTAAAATTGATTAACTCATTCTTGTACCTTTCGAAATCTATGTTATAGTTTGCAATGTTTTTATTAAGAACGATCCAGACCTCATCAATAT
>JBAMLT010000147.1:0-1021 GCA_039793425.1 Caldisericota bacterium | reverse complement strand
TTTTCCTTTAAACTAAAAGCAATTTTTATTATTTCAAATATTATAATCTCTTTTATATCATCTAAATTCCTAAAATAATATGGTGCAGGAAACCTGATGTTTTCTGTAGATTTTTCATTTTTTTCATCAAGCTGCCCTTTAAGAATTGTAGTGATTTTATTTTTAATTTTTTTTCGATGAATATAATTACCTGATCTACTTTATCCTTTAAATGGTTATCAACGAAACGTTGATATTCCATATAGTGTCCATTAGATTTGTCATTTTTTGAAAATATAAAAATTAATATATCTGCATCGTCAATTGCAAAAAAACTTCTTTCAACATTCCTCCTTATAGGCTCTACATTCATAAATTTCTTATCAGAAATGTCTTCGACAATGTAAGTATTTTTAAAACCCTTATTTTTTATGAAATCTCTTATTTCTTTCAAATTTTCTTTACAATCTTTAGGTTTATAAGCTCCAAATAAATATATTTTAGTTTCTAACAAATATCTTGGCAGGGTATTCATACATGGGTATTTCATGGTAAACAAAGAGATAAATATTTATATTGGTGTAATAATTACACCTTGGTGAATAAATTTCATCTAATGATGAAGTGGGATGATAAAAATGAAAGATATAAAAAATATAGAACATTTAAAAGAGATGGCTAATGAGATAGTACCAGAGGAAACTAGAATGATATTGATGGCTCTTAATTCAGATATTGATTGGGCTATAATTTCAGTTTTAAATATAGGTGAGATGACTTTTTCAGATTTAAAAAAGGAATTAAATTTAGATAATAATAAAATTCTACATTATCACCTTAAAAAATTAATTGGAAGGGGTATTATTAATAATTATTATAAGCATTCATTTTTTAATTCAAAATATTCTTACTACTCAATAAGTAATCTTGGTAAAAGAATTGTTAATATACTAAACAATCTTTTTATTGAAACAAATGTTCCAATTACTTTGAAGTCATCTTTTTCCAATTCTGAATCTATAAAAGAAAATTCTTCAATAAA
>JBAMLT010000146.1:0-1022 GCA_039793425.1 Caldisericota bacterium | reverse complement strand
ATGTAAATGAGAAAATTCGCATTTATAAACACAAGGTAAAAAATGCTCAAGAAGCTCACGAAGCTATAAGACCAACAAATTTTGAAACTACCGAATTGTCAGATGAATTTAATACAAAAGAGAATCAGGTTTATCAAATGATTTACAAACGAGCACTAGCCTCACAGATGTCCGACGCTATTTATGAACAGAAAACTATTATATGTTCACAAAACAATGATGAATTAGAATTTGCAGCCTCTGAAAAAATCTTGAAATTTGCGGGATGGAAAATTTTATATAATGAAAACAACATAAACACTATCTCAAAAACTTTTCAGGATATAAAAGAAAACGACTCTCTTTTTGTACAAAATATATTGTGTGAACAACATTTTACCGAGCCACCTGCGCGATATACCGAAGCCTCACTAATAAAAGATTTAGAAAAGTTCGGAATAGGCAGACCAAGTACCTACGCCTCTATATTATCAATAATCACTCAAAGAACTTATGTTAGCAAAGAAGGAAAATATCTTATTCCGACAGAAATGGGGAAAATGGTAACTAAGTTTTTAAAAGATAATTTTTCAGATATCGTAGATATAAACTTTACAGCAAAAATGGAAGATTCATTAGACAAAATTTCAATTGGAGAATTAGAATGGAAACCTTATATAAAATCATTCTTTATTCCATTTAGTAGTCTTGTAAAAGAAAAAGAAAATAACATATCGAAAGAAAACTATACTATTTTGGGAGAATCAGAGGAAATTTGTGATTTATGTGGAGCAAAAATGCTAAAAAAAATAGGTAAATATGGAGTATTTTTATCATGTTCTAAATTTCCCGAATGTAAAGGTATAAAATCCATAGAACAACAGATTAGTACCAATGAAGAATTCTTCAAAGTCTATAACCCCCCACCGAAAACAGATGATGGCAGAGAATTTTTATTAAAAACAGGGCGATTTGGTCCATTTTGGGCTCATCCCGATTATCCCAAAATAAAGGAAATCAAACCATTAGAATACAATCAAGAA
>JBAMLT010000145.1:0-1024 GCA_039793425.1 Caldisericota bacterium | reverse complement strand
AGGAAGGGTTTGATAATAAAAAGCAATTTTTTATTGTAGATGAAAAAGACTCAGAAAAAATAGATTATTTTCTTAATGAATATTTAGATTGGTTAGAATATTATAGAATAAAGACAGATTCAATTATTTTAATTCGAAAATAAAATTTTTGATATTATAAATTTTCTATATTATATTGACTTAATCCATAATCTTTCAATAGTTAATCCATAATTTTCCAATAATAAAACAATTATTATAAGACATGATTATTGGAAGTGTAGGGCCTCCCCTAATAAAGTTAGTTTTTTAATCATTACAACCATTATCATTACAATCATTATTATTTAAGTGAGTTTATGGAAAAAATTTTAATAATTGCAGAAAAACCATCAGTCGCTCAAAAGATAGCATATGCATTAAAGAAGGATTATCCAATCTTAAGTAAAAAATTTCATAAAAAAGTTCACTATTATGAATTAAAAAATAATGAAAAATTAGTTTATATTGCGCCTGCAGTAGGACACTTATTCACGCTTAAAGAAAAAGAAAACAAATTTCCAGTCTTTAATCTTGAATGGGTAGCTTCATATCAAGTAAACAAATCAGCACAATATACAAAAGATTACTTGGATTCACTTTCTAATTTAGTTAAATCTGTAGATCAAATTATTATAGCAACAGATTTCGATATAGAAGGAAGTTTAATAGGTTATAATATTGTAAGAATGCTTGGAGTTATTAACAAAACAAAAAGAATGAAATTTTCAACCGTAACTTCATCAGAACTATACGATTCATACCATAACCTAATAGATTTTGATATATACAACGCTTATGCTGGAGAAGTGAGACATACTGTAGACTGGTTTTATGGAATTAATCTCAGCAGAGCATTGATGAACGCGATCAACAGTGCTGGGAGATATAAAACACTTTCAATAGGGCGTGTGCAAGGTCCGATGTTGTATTTTCTTGTAAAAAGAGAGAAAGAAATAGAAAATTTTAAACCAGAACCTTACTGGATTCTCTCCATTAAATTAAA
>JBAMLT010000144.1:0-1027 GCA_039793425.1 Caldisericota bacterium | reverse complement strand
CTCTTATAAAAGATCAATTGAATATGTTCTTATAAAATATCCTGAATCTACTCTAATAGATCTTTACAAATATTTTTATCAGGGCAGATTCGGGCCTGAACACTTTATAAAAGATTCACTTATTGCATTAAAATTTCTCCAGAATGAATTAGAAAGCGAAGAAATTTCTTCTTATAAATCCAAACCAGATTCATTTTTAATTGAATTACTTCTACCAGAAAACAAATCTATTATTTACAGCATTTCTTCAAAGTGCTTCGAAGTATGATTCCATTGATTATGAAAATTGGAAAAAAGATTGGAACGAAATTCTAAGCTTAATTCAGAATGAAAAAATTAAAGTCAAAAACTTCAACGAGGATAAAAATCGAATTGAAAATGCGTTGAAGCAAAATAAATTAGTTTTCAGTCATTCTACGCATTATAAAAACATTTACAAGCCTCATTACAGAGTAATCGATTACAAAATCTTTAAAACTTTTCTTCTACCTTTAATTAAACAGTACCGAATAAAATTCTCTGAGCCCGAATAATTAAATCAATTTAATATCATTTAAGAACGGAAATTGTTCTCTTACTTTTTGAATCTGAGTTAAATCAATTTCAGCTTCAATTAATTTTTCTTCATCCTTTATGAGTGTAATTTCATTCCCGAGTGGATCAAAAATTGAACTGCGTCCATCGTAATATTCTCTGCCGCCATAACCAACTCTGTTCACACCAATCATAAAACATTGATTTTCAATTGCTCTTGATTTAAGAAGATGAACAAAATAGTCAATTCTTGTCTGGGGCCAATTTGCAATGTTTAATATCAAATCGACTTTCGATTTACCGTAAAATCTAAACAATTCGGGGAACCTTAAATCATAACAAATCGAAAGTCCAATTTTTAAATCCTCATTTTCAACAATCACAGGTTCGGTGCCTGCATTATAATACCTGTTTTCCCGAGCAAAACTAAAGAGATGAATCTTTCTATATCTTGAAATTATTTCACCACTACGATTGATAAAAAACAAAGTAT
>JBAMLT010000143.1:0-1027 GCA_039793425.1 Caldisericota bacterium | reverse complement strand
GCAACCTAGTCTACAAGTTTCCTATCAAAAAAATGAACAAGATTTAATAAATAAATCTGATGAGAAAAATTATATTGACCGTGGTGAAAATTATTACTCTACAAATGTAGGTCAGCAGGAAACTACATCGCCGAAGAGTCCTGAAGAAAAATCGCGAATTTCTTTATCGAGTCTTTACTCTACACATTTGAACGATCAAAAAGCAGATAAAAAATTAGAACCTATTAAAATTGTCGAAAGAGTCGTTATAAAAAATAATGATAACCCTGAAAAAAAAGAAAATTTTATTATTCGAATAGTTAAATATTTTATTTTTTCTATTCTCCAGTTTATTGGATGTTTGCTTTTTCTTATTTTATCAATTTTCTTTGTATTGATTATTTATATAAATTTCTTATAATATCGGACATGTATTTAGTATTTGATACAGAAGCAAAAGATATAATGCCCGATTTTCGAGATAATGGAGTTTCCTATGTTGGCGTATTTCGCTCTGACGAGTGAGTTTTAAAGGGTTATTTTGAAGATCAATTAAATAATTTTTTACAAGATTTACAGGACGCCAACGAAATAGTTGGATATAATATACTAGGTTATGATATACCAGTATTAGATAGATATTTTAGTTTTGATTGGAATTCCAAAAAGTTGGTTGATATTTTTATGATTTTGGTTGAAGAGCATGGATTGTATCTAAAACTAGATAATATTGCTCATGCCACTTTGGGTGAAGGAAAAAATGCTCATGGATTAGAAGCAGTAAGGTTTTATAAACTTGGTCAATTAGAGAAATTGAAAGAATACTGTGATAATGATGTTGACATTACCAGGCGTATTTATGAGTTTTTGGTTTCTAATAATTGTCTCTATTATTTTGACGGATTGGGAGAAAAAATAAGAGTTGATCTGAATTTGAATGAATATTTTAAGAAAAAATCCAACAACAGTTCTAAATCTAATCCAGATATAGAGGATGCAGGTGGTAATGGTCTCTTCTAAAAAACTCTATTTTAGTGTAAAATCAATT
>JBAMLT010000142.1:0-1027 GCA_039793425.1 Caldisericota bacterium | reverse complement strand
AAATAAGAGACCTAGTGTATAAAAATACCTAAAAAGTCAGGTAATTAATTCATATGGCTTATGCTGGGGTAATTTCAGAAAATCAAGTTTTTAAATATTTTATATCCTTAACAATTTTATTTATGTGTTTATTTATATATAGATTATTCTTTTTTCCTTGTGTTTTTTCAATTAATTCTAAATTAACTAATTTATTGATTCTATTTTGAATTGTTCTCATAGAAACTTTTTCTCTAGGTGAAAAATTTTTAATTATATCTTTGTAAATTTCATTTGTTGTATTTTTTCTCTCATTGATTTCATTCAATATAAATCTATCATAATTATCTAACTCAAAAATGTAATTTAAATAAGGCAATATATAAATTAACTCAAAGTTATAGTTTTCAAGTTCGTTGTTTTGAGCATTTCTCAATTCAATTACATGTGCAATTTTTACATTTTTCTTAGACAAAATCCAAAAAATAGAAGCAGCAATGAAAGGGGATGGTCCAGCACTTATATTAAATATTCCATAGTTTTCTTTAATTTCGGTTAACTTCTGAAAAATATCTTCTATACTCCAAATATTTTTTAGTTGAATTTGATTTATTTTTGCATAATAAAATCTTTTTTCAACAGTTCTAATTATTTCATCTACAAAATCTTGGTATTTCATTCCGTTATCAATTTGAGTATCTAGATTTGTATCAGATATGTATAAATAAACGTTTGAAATAATGCAATCCGGATTTATTTTTAAAAAGAAGCCTCTACTAAGATGATCTCTAAAACCTATAAATGATGCAAGCATGCCTTTTGAAGAATTATACGAAGAAAAATTTTCGTCAATTTGCATAAAATATAAATAGTCATTCTAATATTAATAATTTATGGGAAATTCAATAACCATATATATAAAAAAGTACAAAGGTGATGGTATTCCTTTTGAATACAATTATTATTTAGCTATAAATTTTTATGGAAAACTTGAAATTTATAATAATAAGATAAGAAAAATTCATACACCAGAAAGTTATTCCATTCA
>JBAMLT010000141.1:0-1028 GCA_039793425.1 Caldisericota bacterium | reverse complement strand
ACTCAGATTTTTTATTGGAGGGCTTACCTGTATATCTTTTGCTACATAAGAAAAATCAAAAAATTCTAATATTCCTCTTTGTTGAGGTTGCATTATTTCATTGTAAAAATCAGCAGTTATAAAACCTGTTAAAATTTCTCGATTTTTTGAATATTCTAATTGATATTTATTTACTAATATTGGACAATGTTGTGTGATATCTAAAAGTAACTTCCATCTATGTGTTTGACCAGCTCTTTCTCTTAAGGAAGTTTTGCAACTATATATTACAATAGGTTTATTCTTTTCTTCAGAAAAAGCTATTAAATCTATATCAGGTTTTTGAGTTTCGTCCGCTACTTTTATTGTTGCATATTCATCTATTAGTTTGTGTTGTTTGGTTCTTAAAACAATTAAATTCTTAGGTAAATTTCCTTTTTCTATATTTATAATAAGTAAGTAAAGCACCAAGAACTGGAAATTGTTACCTGCTATTGATTTCCTCGCTTGATTTTCATCATATTGAGGGTCCTCTATTCTCTTATTTTTCAATAATGTATCTACGTACGGCTTGCTTTCTTCCATTATTTTACTTAAAAAATCAAAGGTTTCTACTACTCCATAGTCTTTGATGTATTTTTCTAATAGTTGTAAAGCGCCTTGCATATTCTTATTTTCTTCTATTCTTCTTTTTTCTTTATAAACTTCTTCTCTCATCTTAGTACTCCTATCTGGGTTTAAAATTTACTTAAGACGAAATTTAAATATAAATGCAATAAATAGCATATTGCACTAAGAGCACCATAAAATTATAAAACATTTTATTTCTCTTCCTTTTAGAAAGATATTTTACTATTTTTTAAACAGACTCACATTTTACTGCATTTTATAAGTTATTAACAAGCAATTGAAAAATAATGCTTTTTTTGTTAGTGTTTATGAGAGTTAATATTGATATGTTTCTTTTATTAGACAAACCTCTTTATAAACTCCTTAAACTCTTCTCTCTTGGATAAATTTAAACAAATACAAAAGTGTAATTGTGAGAA
>JBAMLT010000140.1:0-1030 GCA_039793425.1 Caldisericota bacterium | reverse complement strand
GATGAAAGAAGACGGGAAGAGGAAGAGAGATTTAATAGAATTATTGAACTTACTAAACTTAATATGGATAATCAAAAAAAAGACGATAATAATAATAATTCTGTATTTAGTGTTATTGCTCAACAAATGAATAATCAAATGATGTTAATGATGGAATTTATGAGAGAAAGAAAAAATAGTAATGAGTTAGATTTTGGAAAGGTAATAGAGCCACTTGTTAATAAGATAAAACAGATTGAGGAAGAGATAAATTCTAAACAGATGTCTAAAGGATTTGGTGATATTGATGATTTGTTGTTAAAAAAGGATAACAAACAGGATGCAATTGAGTTAATAAAATCAGTTCAGGAGATATTTAAATCAAATCAAAAAGATGATTCAGAATTAAAGGAATTAAAATCTCAATTACAAGCAATGCAAGAAAAACTTACACAAACACAAATGGACGCCTTGAAAAAAGAAATTGATGAATTAAAAAATTATGCTATGAATAGGGAAGATGAAATAGAAAAATTTATGAGTTTATATGAAAGAATCAGGAATTTGTCTGATATTATAACACCAAGTAATGATAATCCATTTGGTGAACTTATGAAAGGTCTTGCTTCAAAAGCTCCACAAATTATTGAAAAAATATCTACAATGCAGAATATAGATAAAACTTTGCTTAACAAACTTATAGATGAAAATAAAAAGTTGAAGGAAATGATTATGAAGTATCAGAATGCTGTAAAACAAAAAATGTTAAAAGATAAAAATTCAAAATTGCTGAATGATGGAAAAAATAAGGTTGAAGCATTACCACAGGCAGAGCAATCAAGTCAACAGGGTAAAAAAAGAGGTAGAAAAGCAAAAAAAGAACAGGTAAATCAAACTATTGATGTAAATCAAACAAATCAGGAAGTAAATCAAGAAGTAAATCAGAAAATAAATAATCAAGAGATAAATAATCAAAATATAAAATATGTGGTTGAGAAAGATATTATATCAGAATTGAATAATATTGAAAATGATAGTGAAATGATAAGAA
>JBAMLT010000139.1:435-1035 GCA_039793425.1 Caldisericota bacterium | reverse complement strand
GTTTTCAAAATTCCATTCGAGTGGATAATCAATCAATGGATTATGAAGCAAAAGGGGATAAGCATTTTTTAGTGTAATCCAGAATATTGTTGATTGAGGATATTTCCTCTTTAATCCAGGTAATTGAGCGGTTGTCATAATTACATCGCCCATTGCGTCGAGGTTGATGATTAAAATTTTCTTTCCAATCGGATTGTTCTCTTTACAACCATTTTCTAAACAATTATAATATGGGAAGCAGGGTTTATATCCAGAGAAGTTTTTACACTTTGGTATTTCAAATCGTGATTTTTGCATTCATCTCACCAGTTTAGTTCCTTGATTAGACTTTCAAAAGAATTAAAAATTTCTTGAACTGAAATGGTTTTTATTTCTTCATTTGATGATTTTATTGCTCTAAATTTTGTTTTGTAAGGTGCAAAACTAATAAAATTCCAATTCACATCAGGAAAAAGCGCTATCACTGGAACTTTAAATGCTGAAGCAATATGAACAGCCGATGTATCTGGTGTAATTAATAAATCTGAATTTTTAATCTTTGAAGCAAAAAGTTGAAAAGATGAACCTTATCCGAAAATCAATAATTATATTACGATTGAG
>JBAMLT010000139.1:0-425 GCA_039793425.1 Caldisericota bacterium | reverse complement strand
TAATCATTTCAGCTTCTTTTTTATCTACTCTATCTGAGAGAATTAAAAATTTTAATTTTGAGAATTTCACTCTCAAGATGTTTATTAAGTCAATCCACTTTTCAGCAGGATATTTTCTGATTTTTGCACTCGCAGAAATATTAATGGCTATTATCTTATTCTTTGTTTTGATTGACGCAAAATTTTCATTTATTGAATTATCAATCTTCTCATCGAGAAAGAGTTCAGGTTTTACAATGTCTGGATTTATTCTAAGACCAACTGATGTCAGCAAATATGCATATCTTTCAACAAGATGAGTTTTATTTTTATCAGGTTGTTCGATTTTTATTGTAAGATATTTTTGTTGTTTTTCGAAATTAAAACCAAGTTTGTCCTGTGAATTTGAGATCGCAAGTAAAATAGAAGAAGTTGTTGATGGATTA
>JBAMLT010000138.1:0-1038 GCA_039793425.1 Caldisericota bacterium | reverse complement strand
TAATTTCTTCTAATTCAGATAGTTTAACATCGACTTTATGTCCATAATCCTCTATTAATTTTAATATTAATTCTGTTGGAGGTTGTGATGTACCAAGACTAAAAGGTGAAATTGCTGTATCAAGATAATCAACATTTGCTTCTATTGCTTTATAGTAAGATACTAAAGCAAATCCTGTTGTGCAGTGAGAGTGAAGATTTATAGGCAAATTAATTTCCTCTTTTAATCTTTTAATTAGTTCAAAAGTTACTTTAGGAGTTATAAGTCCAGCCATATCTTTTATTGTTATTATGTCACAACCTAAATTTTTAAGTTCTTTTGCAAAATTTATATAACTATCAATAGTATGAACTGGACTTTTTGTGTATGAGATTGCTCCCTGAACAATTGTTCCCTCTTTTTTTGCAAAAGTTATTGGTTTCTCTAAATTTCTTATATCATTTAAGGCATCAAATATTCTAAAAACCTCAATTCCTAACTCTCTCGATTTTTTTATAAATTTTTCAATTATATCATCTGGATAGTGTCTATAACCAACAAGATTTTTTCCTCTTAATAACATTTGAAGTTTTGTTTTTTTAGCATATTTTTTAAATATCCTCACTCTTTCCCATGGATCTTCATCAAGAAATCTAATCATAGCATCAAATGTTGCTCCACCCCACATTTCAAATGACCAATAACCTAAATTGTCCATTTTTTCAATAATTGGTATCATATCTTCTGTTCTCATTCTTGTTGCAATTAGTGATTGTTGGGCATCTCTAAAAACAGTTTCAATAATGTTAATTTTATGAGTTTTTCTTTCTTCCATCACTTTACCCTTTTAAGTTTTAAAGTTTTATTAAGTTCTTATTTTTATTTTATTAAAGGTTTTTTTAAAAATCAATAGTTGTATACAGTATACAAAATATAAATTTTTATAAAATAAAAAAGGGAGGTCAGTTGACCTCCCTTCAAACTTAAATGTTATAGATTTAAGGATGGAGGTGAGTTATCAATGTTTGGGCAATAGTCAAATCCACCCATTACTCTTCT
>JBAMLT010000137.1:0-1041 GCA_039793425.1 Caldisericota bacterium | reverse complement strand
AGCTTTATCAGCTCCGGTTCGTATGAAATCGGTAGAAGCTTTTTCACCTATTAGAAGGTTCATCGCATCAATAATGATGGACTTTCCAACGCCGGTTTCTCCTGTGATAATGTTTAATCCAGATTCAAATTTGATCTGGATTTTATCAATTAGAATATAGTCTTTGATGGTAAGTGTTTTTATCATAAAAAACTCTCTCTCATTAAGAATTATACAAAAATTTTTCCTTTTATACCTTATAAATTTTCTGTTGAATTCACAGGAAGAACAAGGATCATTTTCTATTTTTTGAAGTTATGAAAAGTAAATTTGGGATAAAAATTTTTTTGTGAACATCCTTCCGAGATGAAGACCAATTAGACAAATTTTTGTAAATCAAATTACAACCAGCCATTAAATGATCCTTGAAATGTTTTCAAATTTTATTGTAAATTCAGACAGAAGGAATTGAGAGAAAAACGATATTTCCGATAATTTTAATTGAAATCGGTGTATACAATTGAACGAAAAGAAAATTTTAGACATACTTAAAAAAGTTTTGCTTGGTCAGCCGTCTGAGCTTGAGAAAAATCATTTCTTCGAAATCCTGATTGAGGTCTCGCGAATAAGGATTCGTTTTTTCTCGCGATTAAAATATTTTTCCCTTGAGAGAAATGAAATTTCAATGGATGAAATTGCTCTCGAGGCGGTTTCAAATCTTTTGAGCAATAATGAATCTGATTATCTCGAATATATTAGAAATTCTTTTGTGAATTGGGAACCACCTGTTACAAGCGAGGAAGAAGCACTGAACTTTGTAAGCAAGTTAATTGATCAATCGATTTATCAGACAATTGCTAAAAAATATTCAGAACTGGATCCTTTATTTGCGAAAATTTTGAAAGAGATTAAAAGAGCTGATAAAAGTAAATACAAAATCTTTTCAAGACTCGATACAGAGTTTATTGCTTTAAAATCTTTTAAGGAAAGAATTGAACTCAACATAATTCCTCAAGATGAGCTAATTGTTCTTGGAGTAAATGAATTCCCAGCAAATAATTA
>JBAMLT010000136.1:0-1042 GCA_039793425.1 Caldisericota bacterium | reverse complement strand
TGTTTTTCCACTCCTGAATACTGCTTTAATAATACCCTCAGTCCACAATTTTTCATTTTCTAATAATTTACGCCAATATCTAATCGGCAATTCTTTAATTTCTTCAAAACTTTTTTCTGGTGTTTTATCAAAATCAATTTCCGGAATTTCCGGTAAATTATCTTTCCAGTGCTTTAACCAGGAGAGTAATTGATCCCATAAATCAGGTGCTCCTAAATAATTAAATAACTCTTTCCCATAAAGTAAATGAGTTTTTACGCCATAGAATTCGCTTAATCTTTTTAGTTCGGGTAAATAGTAGTTTTTATTCTTTGAAAGATCTGGGTCAATGAAATACATAATTCCAACAAGTTTATCTTTATGTTTTTTGTACAAGGTTTCTAATTTTGTTTCAAAATTTGAAATCTGCCCTCGTTTTTTGGTAGAGTCGTGGTCGTCTCTGACTTTTTGTTCAATAAAATAATATATTCCCTTGCCTTCGTAGTATTGATCCAAAGATAAAGAATCTCCATTTTCGCCAACTATTGATTTATTGAGAATTGAAAAGTTGAGCTCTCTTAAAATCTCCTCTATTAACTCTTCAAAAGCATCACCAAATCTAATTTCGTGAGACTGTAAAATATGTTGAAGAATTTTAGCTCCCGGTTTCGTGGGTCTAAATAAACCAATAAAACGCTCTGGTCTTTCGGCGATATTTTTCAATAATTCTCGTTTCTCGCCCTCAAATATGTGTTTATTTAAAATTGAACAAAATTTCTTGTAATCCATAATTAGAATAAAGAATTAAATTTTAAGTTGAACCTTTTGATAATCGCATTAACATAATCTTTATTTATCTCAATCATCACAAATTTACGATTTAATTGTTTAGCTACATAACCTGTTGTTCCGGTTCCAGCCATTGGATCAAAAACTACATCACCTTCTTTAGTTGAAGTTAAAATTACTCTTCTTAATAACTCTTCCGGCTTTTGCGTCGAATGTATTTTTTCTCCTTTTTCATTTCTTAATCTTTCCCGCCCCGTACAAAGAGGAATTTGCC
>JBAMLT010000135.1:0-1050 GCA_039793425.1 Caldisericota bacterium | reverse complement strand
ACGCACGGGCATTAAAAAAATAAGGGGGAGACTGGGCAGTTATCCAATATCAATTAAAATATTTATATTTTTCTTGAAAAATTTATAAGTTTTATAAAATTTATAAAATCTGTTATTAAAATTCAGAAAAAAGAAAACCCAATAATTCTGATATAACTAAAATTATATTTCTTAAGAAATCTATAAAGGAAATAAAAGAAGAAGATATTATGCATTTGAAAAATTTAGACGAAAAATATTTTGAAACAAGAGATGTTAGTTATGAAGAGATATTAAAAAATAGAGAGAATTTAATGCCTTTTCTTACTTCAGAATCTATTGAAAAAATATTTACGAGATTAATTTCTTCAAAAAAATTAACTAAATTTGACTCATCATGGATAGATATAGGACTTCCTTATAGGCCAAAAGGTGTAGCAGAAGGAATTTTCATTACAACTCCATTTGATGAGAGTAGAGTTAAACGTGCCTTTTCAATTGTTTTAGATTCTAATTCAGAAGAGATTACAATCGGAATTAAATCTATTTCAGATAAAATAATTAAATTTAAATTAAAAAGGGAAGAAGTTAAACCAGCTCTAAGGACAATTACAGGAATCAACACAATCAAAATTCCCAAACAAAAATTGGACTATATTAAAAGAAATGATTTGTATATAAAAAACCTGAGAAAATTTAATCCTAAAATACCCAAATCCTTCCCTTGGAATAAACACCTTAAATCAAATATAATTAATGATGGGACTAACTTAGTTTTGCCAGATAAGATAAATTTATTATCACCAAACACTCATTTAATATCAGTAATGTCTGAGGTAAAATTATATTCAATAGGACCTATGTTATGGTATTTTAAAAACACAATATTTAGTGAGGATGAGTTAAAAATTTTAAATTTATATTTAAATTCAGTATTAAATATAATTCAAATTCTCCTATACAAATCAGAGACTTTGGGTCAACATTTTAGGCTATTAAAAAGCGATTGGAATCTCTTTAAAATAATAAATGTAAATGAATTATCAAACCATGAAAAGGATATTTTAATTC
>JBAMLT010000134.1:0-1052 GCA_039793425.1 Caldisericota bacterium | reverse complement strand
GAGGAAATTTGAACTAAAGGGTTCAAAATTCTCTAAAATTTTTTTTGATCCAAAAAATTTTATCAAGAAAGCCATTTGTAATCTTTTTATCTTTTTGATTTGAAATCTGAGTACATATTTGCGTGGAGGAAATGTATGCATATTATAAAAGAATTTGAACCATGCGAATGTCCATCCCCTTTGCGAGAAGTTTCTTTGCATATTAATGTCTGAACTATGTGAATGGAGTTCTGGAGTTCAAAATTTTTTGCCAAGCATTAAAAGAAAAATTATTGCAAAAAATAATTGTATTTGAGAAATATTTGATGGAAATGAGTTTGAATTAATTATAAAAAAAATCATGATAAATGAATAGAAAATTCAAAATAGAAATTACGAATTTCTTACTGACAATCTTTTTTAAATATATTTTTTTTAATCCATTATTTATTGTATAATAGAAATTATCTAAATTAGAAGATGTAATAGATGAAGTAAATAAGAATGTGTTTATTTGAGCAATCAAAAATAATAAAAATAATGAAATTGCTAAAAAGGCTAAGAATATGCAATAGGAAATCTTGTTAATTTATTTTTTATAGCGTCCATAAGTATTTGTAAAGGTCAATGATACTTCGTGTCCTGTGTCTTCATTATATCATCCATCCATGCATATGTTGAATCCAAGTAAAGTTCTAAGTAAAGTTCTACACTGTATTTATCATTCTCTTCAATATTCCTTAAATATATAATTCTTCACTTTGTAGAGATTCTGTTATTTTTATTTTTTTTCTTATTTATTTGTTTAACCGTTCTATCTTATTCACTAATCTTATTACTTTTTTCAGAGGTTCAGGATATTTGTTGTATGTCAGAAATAAGCCTAGTCTTATTTCATATTTTATATCTGTTAAGGACATTCACTGTTCCATTCTTCTTTGAACCTGTTAAACAATTTCCATGACTCTTCTTATGAAGAGGAATCAAATTTTCATTACCTTACCTATAATATATTTAATATCCGCCCTTATTTTTGAAATAAAATTCTTTTCAGCATGAACTATGTAAAATTG
>JBAMLT010000133.1:0-1059 GCA_039793425.1 Caldisericota bacterium | reverse complement strand
CCATTCCTTCTTCAGAAACAATAATGATCGATGAAGTTTTATTATTTTCATCTTCTGAAAATTCCTTGAGCTTTTTAAGTTCTTCTTCTCTTGCAAAATGAACCCTAGGAATGTACCAAACATTTTTTATTTTCTTAAATTCAGAAGGGAGCAAATCAAGTATTTCAAGTGAATTCTGAAACCTATCCTCAGGTTTTTTCTCAAGCAATTTTAAAATTATTTTATTCAAAAAAGGAGGATAATGCTCAGGCAAATCCAAAGGTTTTTTTTCAAGGTGTTTTTTAAGAAGTTCAATCTCGTTTTCTGAAAAAAAAGGAGGTCTGCCAGTCAAAGTATGATAAAGTGTCGCACCAAGTGAATACAAATCAGTTCTGTGATCAACCTCTTTGCCGCTTATTAATTCTGGCGATATGTATAGAGGTGTCCCACATACATAAAAATTTTTTAAAGCACTAAATCCAAAGTCAATCAATTTAATATTAAGATTCGTACCGCCAACCTTTTCGATTAAAATATTTTCTGGCCTTAAATCATAATGAATTAGGTTTAATTGATGTATATAATAAAGCGTGAAAGAAATTTGATTTAAGATCTGAAGAAAGAAATCGAGTTGCCTATGCTGAATTGGAAGTTCAAAAAATTCAAGTAAATTTTTACCATTTATAAATTCTGATATATAGAAGTAGGACCCAACGAAATTTTCTTCATCACAATCAGTAATTGTTCCAAATTCATAGGCTTTAACAATGTTTGGATGATTTAAGCTGTTGAGTAAATTAAATTCATTCCTCAATGATGCAATTTCTTCTTTATTTAAATTCTCTGAAGGAATAACTTTAATTGCATAGAGTCCTCCAGATGAGCAAATATCTTCTGCCAGAAAGACCTGGCTTCTTCCACTTCCGAGAAGTTTTTTTATTTGATAACGAGAATTTATAATCATTTCAGTTCAATCTTTTTTAAGCCTTCTCCAATTAGATTGAAACTTAATACAATAATAATTAAAGCAACGGCTGATGAGAAAGAAATCCAGCTTGCCAGTGAAAAATAATCGTAGCC
>JBAMLT010000132.1:0-1065 GCA_039793425.1 Caldisericota bacterium | reverse complement strand
CCTTCTCCCCTATCGTCGGTTCTGATACTGGAATAAACTTAGTCATTTTTCCTCCTAAGTAAAGATTGTTTTAAGAGTTCATATAATTTATATAAAGCAACAGGCATGTATAAAATTCTTTTAACCAATAGAAAACCATCTTTTGTTTTTATTATTAAACCATCTTTTTTCTTTGTTTGGTAAGATACATCAGTTACAGGATAAATTTTACCGTTAATGTTTATTTTAAGAATCTCAAAAGCCTTCAACCTTTTTAAAATCTCTTCAGTTGTAAGATTTTCTGGGGATTCTATCAAAATAATTTGTTCTAATTCTTTTTTTCCAAAGTAACTATTTATTTTTGATTGTGGTATTCCTTCTTCTCTTCTTACAATTTTTTCAAATAACTCCTCTAATTTATCTGCTGCTTTTTTAGTTTTAATAATTTCTAATTCGAATGTATTTCTACCGATATTTATGGGTATGCTATCTTGAACAAGTATATTACCTTCATCTATATTTTCACTTATTTTATGAAAAGTAAAACCTGTTTCTTGCTCACCATAATAAACTGACCAAGCAGTAGCACCTAAACCTTTATATTTAGGTAATAAGCTATTGTGATAATTAACTAAATACTCAAATTTTTTTATAGTTTCAGGTTTAAATATTTGCGGACATCCAATAGCAATGCCAATATTTGGTTTAACTTCCTCAATGAAGGATAGAAATTCTTCACTGTTTATCGAAGAAGGATAAACAACTCGAATTCTATATTTTTTGGATATTTTGTATAAATCTGTAAATAGATATTTATGATACTTTAAAAAAGAAAAACTTCTATACTTTTTATTAAATAACGCCTTAATGATTATTATTGCAAATAGTTTTAAAAAACTTTTAGGTTTATAATTTTTTTGTGTATCTACAATGCAAATTATTTCAAACTGTTTATACTTTTTATTTAAATTCAGAAAAGAGTCCAATAGTATATTTGTTATTAAACTATTAGAATCACCAAATATTATACATCTATCCATACGTTATCTCCAATGCTTATCCATTCAGGATTTTGAATAATTACCC
>JBAMLT010000131.1:0-50384 GCA_039793425.1 Caldisericota bacterium | reverse complement strand
TCATCCACAATTTCCATTATTCTATTAAAATTTTCTATTGAAATTGTTCCATCTACGGTTTCATCCATTGAATAATAAACAACTTCTTTTCCTGTTATAGATAGGTATGGCACTATGGATTTTACAGTTGCTAATCTTGAATATCCACCACCACATTTAAGAAAGGAGTATGAAGAAAAATATGGAGCACCCATATATTTTTTACTACCCGAAATGAAAAGAACATCACCAAAATCTTTTTTATGTGCTTCTTTTTTTCTTTCAGGTAAAATAATAGGAAAGTTAATCTGTGTTTTAATATCTTTATATATATCTTCAGGATATGAAATATAAGAAAGTGCCAATTTTCCACATCTTTCATAGCCTGGTAAGAGGAGATTCCCAAATTTAGGTAGGCCAAATGTAACGGTAGAACTTGCTTTTATTGAAATTCCCATCTCTTTACCATTATCTCCATTTATTCCTGAAGGAATATCAATGCTTAAAATATATTTATTTGAATTATTTATTAAATTTATAATATCTTTTATTTCTCCTTCAATTTCTCTTTTTAATCCTGTACCAAATATTGCATCAATAATAATTTCTGAATTTTCAATCTCTTCTTTAATTTTTATTAAATCTATCTTTTCAAAAACTATAATCCCCAATTTATTTATTATTTCAAAGTTTATCTTTGCATCACCTTTTAGGCTTTCTTTATCTTTTAATAAAAAAACCTTTACCCTTGCTTTAAGAGAGAAAAGTTTTCTTGCAACAGCAAAACCATCACCACCATTATTTCCTCCACCACAAAATATTAAAATCTTTTTATCATTAAGTGAATTAAATTCTTCAAAAAGAAAATTAACGACGCTAATTGCAGCATTTTCCATTAAAATCTGTGAAGATACTCCAAACTCACTTTCCATTTTCTTGTCAAGTTCATTTATTTTTTCTGTATCAACAACTTTCATAAATTGTTTCCTCCTTTATATAATTATAAAACTTTAATTAATTTAACTTCATAAATTTATAGTTGTTATAATTAAAATATGAAGAAAATTCTATTTTTTACAGACACTCATCTACAGGAAACTCCAATTTCAAGTAGAAAAGACAATTATCTTGAATCAATCATCAAAAAAATTGAGGAGATAAAAGATATCGCTAATAATGAAAATGTCGACTATGTTCTTTTTGGAGGGGATTTTTTTAGTAGACCTTCACCAAGTGATGAAGTTATAATTTCTCTTATCAAGGTATTAAAAAAATTCAATGCAAGACCTATTATAAGTATTCTTGGAAATCATGATATTGAAGGAAGAAATCCAGAAACATATAATAGAAAAGCAGTAAAGATTCTCGAAGAAGCACATTTGATAAAAATATTAAAAGATGGTGAAAGTTATCCTCCATTTGATACTGAAATAGAAATTCAAGGAATAAATTATAAAAACGGAGTTGACTCTGACCCTGAATTATTAAGAGTTGTGAAAAAAAGAAAAGGGCTCATTTTAATACAGATGGTGCACTCATATGTATTGCCGTTTAAAGTTCCTTTTCAAACTCTATCTCTTGAAGAGGTTTCCAATATAACTGAAGCTGATATCATTTTAATAGGCCATTTTCACGATGGTTTTGGAGAAAGAAGAATAAATGGAAAAATATTCATATGTCCTGGAAGCATTGCAAGAGATTCAATAAATCAATTTGATAGAGTTCCTCAAGTTGTACTTTTAAAGATTGATGGTTCAAAAATTGAAATTGAATTGAAAAAATTAAAAAATGTTCTTAAAAAAGAAGAAATAGAATCAAAGGAGATAGAAGATATAAAGGATTTTATTTTTAATGATTTTTTTCAGTCATTAAAAGGAAAGAATATTGATTCTTTTGAGCCAGAGAAAATAATAGATGAGATTTTAAAGGATGAAAAAGTGGATGAAGAAGTAAAAAAAGAGGTTTTAAATAGATATGAAGAAGCAAGAGAAAAATATAATAGAAAATCTTGATAATTTTAAGGAAAAGTTTGAAAAAATTGGGATTAAATTAGAAGATTTAATAAAAGAAAGAGAAAACTTTATTGAATTTATAAACAGTAAAAAGGAAAAAATAGAAAAAAAAGAGGATTTTACTTTTTCCACTTTTTTTGTTGATGGTTCAATGGCAAAATTTGGAACCAAATTTCCAAATTATCTTTATATTTTCAGATCATACTCCTTTTCTCCACAGAAGAACATAAAAATATATTATTATGATGTTTTTTCACCATTATTAGAAGAGGATATTGGATATTTTAACGAAAAATTGGAAGGTCTCATATTTAAAAATAAAAAACCTTCTCTTCTTGACCTTTTCTATGTTGAGGAAAAATTAAGATATGAATTTATGGCAAAACTTGAAATTTGTGCTGGTTTAAAAAGTTTAGAGTATTTAAAAGAAGGTGATATATTATTTATGGATGGGTCACTTACTCATCTTGAAGGAGAGGTACCTTCGCTTTTTAATAAGTTAAAAAAAGAAAGTTTAAATAAAAAAATCACAATAGTAGGAATTATTGAGGACATTGGCAGTAGTGAACTTGGAGAAATAGGAGATAAGGAGATTTTAACAGGAAATATTGGAAAGGGCGAAATGATATTTCTTGAAACTCCAGAAAAAAAGAAGGATTATTCTATCGTATATTTAAGAACATCAATAGACCCTACTCCAATATCATTTGACATTTTCTTTGAAAATAGAAATAGATACAAAGAAATTGCTTCATTTATCTATTTTATAACTTTTAAAAATGGAAGGGGGGTTCCTATTTTTAAAGATTTAGCGCATAAATTCGCTAATCTATCAGAAAAAGAGGCATTTTTAATTGCAAAAAACTTTTTAAACCAAAAAAGTTTTGAGATAATATTTAAAGAAAAAAGAGGGTTAAGATGAATGGAAAAATATTTGTTGTAGGAGAAAGTAGTCAATATGAAGTTTATATAGCATCAAGAGAAGAAAGATTTTCTTTAAGAGATTATTTTTTTGTTAAAGATGAAAAAGAATATCTTGGAGAAGTTGTTGAATCTTTTACCATGAATAGATTTTATCCAAGACCTGATTTTGGAAACGAAAAGGATGAAAGGATGATTAACCATCTTAAAATTCTTGGTTTTGAAGTTGAAGAAGAAGATATAAATATTGGAAGGTTAAAATTAATTGATGAACCCCCATATCCTATTAAAACTGGAAGTGAGGTTAGAAGAGCTAAGTTTGATGAAATAAAAAATATTTTGAAAATAAAAGAAGAGGGGTTAATTTTAGGTGGAATAAAAAATAGTGAAAGATTTTTTAATGAACTACCAAACTCTTTGAAAAATCTTTATTATATAACGCAAGACGGAAGGGATTACATTCAAAATGAAATTCCTTTCATATTCAGTATAAATGAGATGTCAGAATACCCACACATTGGAATATTTGGTGGCTCTGGTTCTGGAAAATCTTTTTTAATTAGAGTTTTAATTGAAGAAATTGCTAAACAAAATTATCCTGCAATTGTTTTTGACCCACATTTTGAAATGGATTTTTCTTTAAGTGATAAAAAATTACCAAGTTATAGTAATAAAATTGAAAATAATATTAAGGTTTTCAATATTGGAGAGAATATTGGAATTGATTTTTCAGAATTAAATTATGGAGAAGTCGATAATCTTTTTAAATCAATAGGTGAAATTGAAATTCCTCAAGAAGATGTTATCTATAATGCATATTATTCAATGGGAAAAGAAAAATCTCTTTCAAAATTTAGGGATATCTTAAAAGAGATGTCAGAAAAAAGCGATGCTGAAAGTGAAAAGAGTATTATAAGTAGAAGCAGTGCAAGAGCAGTTTTAAGAAAATTAAATCATCTAATAAGATTGAATATCTTTGGTAAAAGTGATAGGGAGATATTAAAATGGATAGAGGATAAAAATATTGGAGTTAGTTGGGGTAATCTTGAAACCATAAAAGTTTTTGCTTCTTTCTTTTTAGATAAACTTGTAGAAAAAAGAAGGTCTTTTAAGGATGGACAGAAAAAAGGTGAAATAACTTCATATTTTCCACCTTTCTTTGTGATTATTGATGAGGCGCATAACTTTGCTCCTAAAGACTCACCATATCTAATTCCATCTAAAAGAATATTAAAAACAATATCACAAGAAGGAAGAAAATATGGAATATTTTTGATTCTTTCAACACAAAGGCCATCCCTTCTTGATGATACAATTTTAGCTCAATTGTCAACAAAATTTATCTTTAGAACAGTAAGAGAAACGGATTTAAGAACGATAAGTAATGAAACAGATCTTTCTAAAAATGATATTGATAGGTTGCCTTACTTAAAAACAGGTGATGCATTTATCTCTTCTGCAATTTATCAAAGAAGTATACCTATAAGAATTAGAAAAGCATATACAATACCACCTCATACCAAGAATCCATTTGAAGAGTTGAAAGAAGGATTAGACATAAAAAAGAGTGCTTTACTTAAATATTTAGAAGATGAAGGAGTTATTGAAAGTATCCATTTTGGTGAAATAGTAATCGATTTAGAAAAAAATGGGATAAGATTTAATGATGAAAATGAACTATTAAATCTTCTTGATGATTTAACAAAAAGTGGTGAGATTTTAAAAGAGGATAATGGTATTTATTTCATCTATAGGTTAAAAGATGTTCATTAAAAAAATTGTTTTAAGGAATTTTCAATCTCATTCTCACACAACCATTGAACTTTCTCCAAAAATAAATATTTTTCTTGGAAAAGGAAATAGGGGTAAAAGTGCAATTATAAGAGCACTAAAGTGGGTGTTTTTTAATGAACCACAGGGAACGGGCTTTATAAAAAAGGGAGAAACCTTTGCTTCATGCTCTGTAACTTTTGACAATGATTATACAATTATAAGAGAAAGAGGTGATAAGATAAATAGGTATATTTTAATCTCTCCTGATAATCAAAGGATTGAATATTCAAATTTTGGAAGGGAGATACCATTAGATATAAAGAAAATATTAAGAATAGAAACTCTACCAATTGAAAATGGGCTAAAACTTTCTCCTCAAATAAAAGATCAGATGGAATCTGTTTATCTTATTGATGAGACACCCTCAACTCTTCACTCAACACTTCTCACTATTTCAGGGGGTCAAACTGTTGATGAGGCAATAAAATCTTTATCTTTAGATCTTGATAGATTGAATAGAAGAGAAAAAGAGTTGAAAAAAGAAATTGAAGAAAAGGAGAGTAATCTTAAAAACTATGAGGGAGTTGATCAAAAAAAGGATGAGATGCTTAAGATAAAAGATGAAATTGTTGTTTTGAAAAAATTAGAAGATAAAAAGAATAAACTTATAAAAATTAAGAATAATTATAATGAACTTAAAAAAGAAAATGAGGAAATTAATATTTATTATTCAAAACTTAAAAATATTGATGAAATTGATTATGAATCTATGGATTTAATTGATAAAAAATTAAAATACTTGAAATTAAAATCAATTTCTGAAGAATTGATAAATAATCAAAAGGAATTACAAAAAAATTATAATGAACTAAAACTTTATAAAGATAATGAAATAAATTATGAAAGAATTGAAGAAATTTTATCTTTAAAAGAAAAATTTATCAAATTTAAAAATATATATTTTCAGTATCAAAAAATTAAAAATGAAATAGAAATAGAGGAAAAAGAAAAGAAAAAGATAGAAGATAATATAAATGAATTGATTAATGGTTATGTAAATTTAATAGTAAAAAATGGAGTTTGCCCTGTATGCTATAGAGAAATAGATGAAAAAATAGAAAAGGATATTGAAAACAATATTAAAAAAATGTGGAGGTAATAGATGAGCATTGATGAAATATTATCAAAAATTGATGAGTACAATAAAAGAATAAAATATCTATTAAAAAGAAGAGATGAACTTTCTGGAAAAATTGAATCTCTTAAAAAAAGAGAAGAAGAAATAAAAAATGAACTCAAAAATGAATTTGGATTATCTAATATTGATTCTCTTGGTGAGGAAATTAAAAAACTTGAAGAAGAGATAATTGAAAAAACAAAAAAACTTGAATTATCAATTCAGAGTATAGAAAATGAACTCAATAGAGAATTTAGAAAGTAGGTTTTTTGCCTCTTACCAGAAAATTGAAAGAAAGATAGGAGAAAGAGATAGGATTAAAAAAGAAATTGATGAAAAAAATATTGAACTTTTAGGTATTGATAAAAAAAGAAAAATTTATATTGAAGCAAAAAGAATACTTGAAATTGCTTATGAAAAATTGAGAGTTTCGACTATGCAGGGTATTGAAAATCTCGTTAATAGGGCTCTTAAAACTATTTATAAGGATTTAACCTTTAGAATTGAACTTGACGAGGAAAGAAATAGAAATATCGCCAGAATAGTAGTAAGAAAGGAAAGTGGTGATTTATATTTTGAAGGGGACCCACTTGATACAAGTGGGGGTACAGTATCTCAGATAATTTCTCTTGCTTTAAGAATAAGTATTCTTGAAAAAAGTATAAATCCAAAATTTGAAGGACCACTAATTTTAGATGAGCCATTAACATTTCTTGATGAAGGAAGTAAAAGATTGATTGGCGAATTTTTAAAGAAAGTTAGTGAGATACTTAATAGGCAGATAATCCTAATTACTCACGATAGAATCTTAATGGAAATTGGGGATAAGACATTCTATGTAAAAATTAAAGATGGAGAAAGTAAAATAGAAGAGATAAGTGACCTTTCAGAAATAGAAGAAATTTAATTTACCTATATTTTGAAACTTTTTAATTTGATGATTGTCAATAATTTATGATAGAATATTTTAGGAGGTAATATGAAAAGGTTTAAAATTATTTTTTTATTAGGTTTAGTATTAACAATTACACTATCTTTTATATCCTGTAAAACATCACCAAAAGAGGTAACTGTAAAACTATATTATTATAATTCTGAACTTGATAGAGATGCAACTGGAAATGTTTTATGTAGTGAAAAGGGTCTTGTTCCTGTTGAAAGAAAAATAAAGAGTGAAAATCTAATTGAGGACGCAATAAAACTTCTTTTAGAAGGAAAATTAACTGAGGAAGAAAAAAGTAAAGGTATCTCAACAGAATATCCTCTTGAAGGAGTTAAACTTACAAAAACTGAATTAAAAAATGGTGTATTGACCTTATGGTTTGATGATCCATATTTTAAAACATCAGGTGGTGCCTGTAGGGCAAAAATTTTATGGATTCAGATTGAATATACTGCTAAACAATTTCCAGAAGTAAAGGAAGTAAAATTTCTTCCAGAAGAACTTTTCCAACCATAAAGATTTATAAAGGAGGATTTAATTGAAATATACAAATAAAATAATAATTATTCTTATTATTATCATAATTGTTATTGTTGCTTTTAATCTTTATCAGAGATATTTGGTCACTAAAAAAATAAATAATGCAAAAGATACAATAATAATTGATTCGCCAGAACCATATCAAAATGTCAAAAACCCCATTTATATTATGGGAAAAGCAAAAGGTAGTTTCTTTTTTGAGGGAACATTTCCAGTAAGAATTGAAGATGAGAATGGGAATATTATAATGGTAGATCATATCGAAACAAAGGATGACTGGATGACAGAAAATTTTGTTTCTTTTGAAAAATATCTTGATATAAGTAATATTAATATAAAAAAAGGTTTTATAGTATTTGAAAAAGCAAATCCTTCAGGGTTACCTGAGAATAAATTTGAAATAAAAATTCCTATTTATATTAAGTAAAAAATTTTAAAAAATATCTAAGAAATAAAAAAGAGGGCTTGGAATTCCAAGCCCTCTTTAATTTTTTCCTTGTTAACCTTATGGATAGTAAGTTATTGTTACCTTCTGAAGTACATCAGACCAATCAACCTGAGCACCAAATGCTTCTGCTATAAATCTTATTGGTACAACTGTTCTTCCCTGAGGCTCAACTGTAAATGGAGCTACATCAAGCACAACAGGGTTACCATTAACATAAGCAATCTTATTTCCAAGTTGCATATCAATAACTATTGTCTTTCCATCACTCTTCTTAAGTTCAATATGTATTCCCTCTGTCTTAGGATCCCAATCAACTTTTGCTCCAAATGTTTCAGCAATAAATCTTAATGGTACCATTGTTCTTCCAGGAGGCATTGTAAATGGAGCAATTTCATAAATTACAGATGTAGTAATATCATCTTTAGTAACTTTGATAACAGGAGAATTTATTATCATCTCAATTATTATCAATCTCTGATATTTAACAACTTTAGAGTATGTTGTTATGTTTCCTGCTTGATCAACTGCTTTAACTTCAACTGGTAATTCTTTTTCGCCTTCTGAAATATTCAAAACCATACTGAATGTACCATCTGGATTAACAATTACAGGTTCACCATTTATTGTAAGAGTAACTCCGACTTCTGTTGTTCCTTTAACTTCAAAAACTCTATCCTTAACACTATCTGGAACTGTCACTTTAAGAACAGGAGGTGTTGAATCAAGGGTTACTGAAATTCTTTTTACTCTTGAAAGAGAACCCTTTTCGGCTCTTACAACTATTGAATTTAAACCTTCAAGGAGAATCATTTCATGTGCGAACTTACCATCACTTCCAACTTCAACTTCTTCATCATTTATTAATACTCTTGCTCCAACATCAGTAACACCAGAAATTGTTAATTGTGGCTTGTTTACAAATTTTGGAACAGGGTCAATATCAAGTTTAAGTGTTGGAGGTGCATATATAACCATAACCTCTTTTGTTCCGATATTTCCAAACTCATCAACTGCAATAACTCTAATTCTGTTTGTTCCTTCATCAAGAGTCACGCTTGTCATAAACAATCCACCAGGAAGTAAATCAACTTTTACTCCATTAACATAAACAGCAGTAATTAAAGATTCATCAGTTACTTTACCAGAAACATCAATCTTATTTTTATCCACAGTTTTTCCATCTTCTGGCTCTAAAATCATAATATCTGGAGGATTTAAATCTTCAGTTACCTCTTTAGAGTAGAATATATCTTTAAATACATATTCTTTATCAACTTTCTTAACAACAACATCATAACCACCAACATATTTTGGAACAAAGTTTGTGAATACAACAACACCAGAATTATCTGTGAATCCTTTAAGATCATAAATTGTTGATTCATAGTTATAGGCAAAGGTTATACCAACTTCAGCATTACCTACAGGTTCATTGTGAGCATCAACAACTGTTATCTTAATTCTATTCTGTCTATTTACAAATGCTTTATCAAGAACACCACCTGTTGGTGTTGTTATTTCAACCTTAACCATTACTGAAACAAAAGTAAACTCATTTATAACAACATATTTACCTGATGGAACATCTGTGGTCTTATAATAAAGAATTACAGTTGGTAAATCTGGAAGTGTTGGGTTAGGGTTATCTTTTCCATTTATTACAAATGAAGCCTGAGAAACGTTACTCTTTTCATCTTTAGTTAGCAGTGCAGACCTAAATGCAAATGGTCTTCCAAATGAATCTAATTTTCCATCAACTCCTATTTTTTCAACATATAAAGGCGCATTTGTGAATGGGTCTTTAAGTGTAACGGTAATTGTTTCATTTATTTCACTGGATAATATATTATCAGATGGAGTTATTTCAGCAATTGGCTTTATAATAGGAATTATAAGTTCACCAATAGTATCTTTGTTGGGTCCAATTGCAAGTATTCTTGCCTCTCCAGTTTCAAGATATGGTTCACCAAGTGTTAATGTATATGTTCCATTATTATTATTTACAAATGTTGAACCCTTTGAACCAATTGCTATTATTTCAGAACCAGCTGGAACTCCTGGTGCATTTATTAATAATTGATGTTTAAAACCTGTAATAATTTTATCCTTAGAAGGCGAACCATCAATTGATAGTAATGAAATATTTAATGCTTTCTTTGGTTTAACAGGGAAGGCATAAGGGATGTAACCCTTTATCTTTGAAGTTGGAATGCTTGGATTTCCAGTATATACTTTTATAAGAGTGTATCTTCCAATTTCAAATGGAGTTCTATCATGTTCTGGGTCTGCTGAATGATTAAATGTTATATTTGATTGTGTATAAACTCCATTGATTATATTCTGATTGAGTGGGTCAAGATGAGAAGCATCAATTATCAATTTAGAAGTTGGTGAACCAGAAACATTAAACATATCAGTAACTTCACTTCCAGTTTTATTGTAACCCCAAATTTCAACCCATGAATTGTTCTGAACAACATCGTTTATATCAGTAACTGTTATGCTTACACTCCCAGTTGTTCCCTGCAAAAGTTCTGTTGGTGAAGTTTCAACTTTTAACTTAAATCCATCTATAACTGTAAATTTCGGGAATAGTTTGAATTCTGACTCATTACTTGAAACTTTTCCAGTTGTTTCATCACTTCTATTATCAACTCCTCTTAATGGAATATTAACTTTAAGTGGTAGTTCAGTGTACATTGTAGGTATGAATTTTATTCTTATTTCAGTATCACTTCTTGATAACTCTTCATAAAATATGGTTTCATCAGAGGTTAAACTCCAGTTTTTATCTGGATCAAACACAACAAGACCTGGTGTTGGCGGTTGATGGAAACCAATTACAAGAATGTAATCTTCACCAACAACTGGTGGGAAAACCTCCCTATCTAACCTTATATTTACAAGGTCGATATAAGCATAAGGATTGAATAGTGATAGTGATTGAACAGGAATTGAAACAAGAGGGGTACCAGAAACTTTTACAACTAAAGAGCCACTTCCAGTTCCAACTGGTGTTCCAGAAATAAGATATGTACCCTTTGATAAAGGTTTAACTACTTTATTCTGGAATGTCCAACCTGCTGGAAGTTCAAAAGTAAATTTATCTTTCAGATTAAGAACCTGTTCATCAAGAGGATTACCAAAATTATCTGTTACAAAAAGTGTGAAATAATTTAATTTATTTGCATAAAGAATTGTTGGTTCAACAAGAAGTGATGCCTTATAATTCGGAGCACCAATAGAAAATGTATGATATGGAACTGGATTACCAATCTGATTATAGTATCTTCCATAAGTATAATCTCCAAGACCACTTTTATCGTTTCCAACTCTTGTGAAGAAAGCATAACTTCCAAGTTCATCAATTATTGCATAAATCTTAAAGTAACCATTTGCTCCAAGTTTAACAGGTGCATATGTCTGTGGAGGAAGACCTGTTCTAACAATTTCATTAATAGGACCATCTGAAATATTTATTCTCTCATAACCTTTAACAGGATCAACTTTCCAAAGTTCTATATAAACATCATTATTTCCAGGAGTAAGACCACTTGGGAGTTGCATTGTTCCTTCAATAATCTGTGGATTTGTTAAATCAACTGTAAGGCTTCCAAGATTTGTTGATATTGTATCTTTATATTTTAGATAGATATATTTATAACTTGGTGGAGATGATAATGCTTCAATCTTATAAATTCCATCATATTTTGCACCATGATATCCTAATGAATCAACCCAACCAGTTCCAAGATTGAACTTACCAGATAGATCTGTTTGAACATCAACAACAGAAGTTAAGCCCCATGGTTCAAGAATCAAATCTTTTGTATAAGGACCTGATAATACAATCTTTATAAATGGTAATGGATCAAGTGCACCATCGCTATTTAAGTCAGAAAGAGAAGTAAGGGAACCAGATATAGAAGTACCTATTGTGAAGTTATCACCACTTATTGAAAGGAGAGGTGTTGTTGTGAAATTAAATGTATAAAGGTCAAAGGTACACCATTTTGAAGATGGATAAGATGGTATTACATCTCCTCTTATAGTAACAGAAACAGTTGTTCCTATTGTTGTTATTCCAAGTTCAGTTATTGGAACAGAAACAAAAATATTCTGCCATGTTCCAACACTTGCTGTTGGTGGAGTAAAATATAGTTCTTTTGAAGTTCCTAAACTTGTGGTTATAGTAACTTTTAATTTATCTCCACTCTGATCAACATACCACTTAAGATTTGCACTTATTTCTGCTCCAGAAAATGTAATTGATTGTTCAAGAACATCAATTAATCCATTCACTTTGATTTTTGCTGAGGTTCTATTTTCTTCTGGAGGAGGAAGTGTTGAAGATATATCCCCACAACAGGTTGTATGAATTGTTGCAATTGCATAACCTTCAACGCATCTATCTGAAGATGCAGTAAATAATCCTGTTGAAGAATCAATTGTTCCAACTGGATACATTGGATCCATATTGAGTAAACTCCAGGTAGGACTTGGAGTTATAACTACATGATCAATTGGATCAAGAGCAACTGCTGTAAATTGAACTCTCTCTCCTGAAATTAATGTGATATCTCTTGGTGATACCTCAACTCTTACTGCTGTTGTAACTATTGCATAAGTTGGAACTGAATTATAAACAACTGCGCCACCACATGTACCATCAACACAGGTACTATTATAAGTGAATGAAGCCCATATGCTATATTCACCACCAGCACAAGAAGATGATGTAAATTTTCCATTTTTATCAATTGTTGCACCAGGAGTTGAAACATCTGTTAATCTAACATCATCCTTAGTAACATAAGAATCGCCATTTTTATCCCAGTAAAGTGGTTCAGTTAAATAATCCCAAGAGCCATTTGAGTTTCTATCAATAAATTTTATTTTCTCATCAATGTTTGTATCTATAGTTAAAGCATAACCCTGATCATGGTCAGTTGCTAAAACATAACCAGGTGTTAAACCCATTGAACCACAAATTGAACAATTATTTAGACAACTACAGGATAAAATTCTATAATCACCGGAACTTACAACTCCATTAGTATCAATGTCTATGTAAAGCCATTCACCAGGGAAATAATACCAATCATTATTACTCTGGAACCAATAACCTGGGTCAAAAACACCATTACCATTTAAATCAACAAATAAAACATCAACTACTCCAGGTAAATCATCAGTAAATTGTTTTAATGAATCTCCAATATCTTTATCATTTACTTTTGTTCCTGCAGCATAGAAAACAGCCCCTCTTTTCACATCAGAAAGTCTTATATCACCAAAAGATACAGCAAAGTTTGAATCTTCATCAGAATAAATATATTCACCTGGGTCATATGCAGGTGGGTACGGTGAATTATCTTTTATGTGTTGTGTGTGTCTTTCTTTCAAATTATTGAAAGCAATAAGAGTAGTACCAGCATCCCAATCGCCCAATTGAACTATTGTTCCTGGTGCATAGGTTTTTCCTGCTTTATAAACTTTTGTTAATCTCAAGTCACCTGATGATACAGAATTAGATAAATCATTATCTCTATATATCCACTCTCCTGGGTCATATTTTCCGTTATTTGCTGGAATATTTATTAAGACATTATCTGCATGTTTTTCAAAATTTGAAAATTCTTTAAGTTCCATACCTAAATCTTCTGGATAAGTTCCTGTAAATCCAAATGAATATGGCATAAGATAATTGTTTGTTTTTGTATTTTTTGGATAACCAATTCCAAAATTTACATTATTTTCTGCATAAGGTATAGGGTTACCATTTATATCAGTTACAATTGCTTTATATTGATATTCTGTACATGGAGCAAGCCACTGAGTTTGAGGTGATAGGGTTACTTTAGGTGGTCCTCTAAATAAAACTATTTTCGATGAACCAGTTCTTGATATTCCACCAACTGTTAAAGTTACATTAAGTGTAACTTCATATGGAGGATCTGCGCTACCTAAAACTGGTGCAGTATAAAATCCATTTATATCAACAATTCCTGGGTTTGTTCCTGTTAAAGATGCAGTTATAAGATAATTTGTTGAAATTCTTAAATCCCCAGGGGACACTACATATTTTGTTATGCCATTCACTTTTTTGAAATTCCATACAAAATCTATAATAAAATTAACTGGTTCGTTATCATCCCATACTTTATTTGAATTATAATCTCCAAAATGATAATCAAAGAATAATCTACCTGCTAAATTTTTATATTGTTTCAGCATCATAAATGGCCAGATAACTTGAAATGGATCAAGTTTTGATGCATCAAGGTCTGTTATTTTTACTTTACTTCCTGCTTCATAATGGGCAAAACTATTTGTTGTCCATATATTGACTGGTGTTAATCTAACATCACATTCAGATGGAGTCATTGAGTTATCAAGGTCAAGATAAACAAAATCGCATGAATCAAGCCCTGGTTCTTTACTTGTATCAGTGTTATAGTATCTTAGAGAAGGAGTTCTAAATCTTATATCTCCAACATCAATTGTTCCACTATTATTAACATCATTATATATTCTCTCAAATGGAGAATATGTTCCAGAATTATCAGAATCAACATATCTATATATTGGTGCTGGTAGAGTACTATCAATTGTGTTTAAGATTAATCCAACATCAGTATCAGATGCCAATACAGTTGAACCTGCTGGATATGATTTATTTCCAATTGTAACATTTGATAATCTTTTATCTCCCGCATTTACACTACCATTTCCAGTTGGAAAGAGCGGCTCAGGATGATCATAATAAATCCAATCTTCAGTTGAAAACGCTGTATCAAAATCATAATCATAAAATTTTTCAGTTGGTACAAAGTTTGAAAGAGTATATCCAGAAGTAACAGTTGAACCTGCTGTATAGGTTGTAGTTCCTATAGTAACTGCTGTTAATCTAATATCATTTACATCGACAATTGCATTAACAGACCAATAAATCCATTCACCTGGATTATATTTTGTATCAGAGATTAAATTTTCTGCGTGTTTTTCATTTGCTACAAAAGGTGCAAGTGCTTCACCTAAATCTAATTCACCAAATGGTATTAACGCTCTTCCAATATCTAAATCACCAATTGCAACTGTTGAACCAGCGACATAAGTTGTTGCTCCAATTGTTACATTTGTTAATCTTGTGTCACCTGGTGAAACTATTTTATTTGTATCATTGTCTCTATAAATCCATTCACCAATGCTATACATTAAATTATTATTTGCATCAACAAATTTTTCTGGTGTTGTTGTTGCAAAATTAAATAAAATTAAACCCGTTCCAATATCCGTATCTCCTGCTGCAACAGTTGAACCTGCAGGGTAAACTCCAACATTTGTTAGTCTTAAATCACCAATAGATACAATATTATTTGCATCATTATCTTGATAAATATATTCTCCAGGTGTATATTGTGAATCGACTACTACATTCTCTGCATGTTTTATAAAAGGACTGCCAACAATGCTATTTACTGGATAAGTAGTTGAGCCAATTGTCACAGTTGTTAATCTCTTGTCTCCTGGTGAAACCCAGTTTAAAGGCGAAGGAAGAGGAGCTTCTTCATATATCAATTCACCTGGATCAAAAAGTGCGTTAATATTTATATTTTCAGCGTGTTTTTCAACGGTAAGAAAATTAACTAAACTTGTCCCTATATCAAGGGCAGTACCACCGATATCCTCATCACCTGCTCTTACAGTTGAAGGATTTAAAAATACATTTAATGTTTTCAATGAAATTCCAATGTCTGTATCTTGAGTTTTAACAATACTTCCTGGTCCATAACTTCCACCACAACTTGATGCAGTTATTCTTATATCTCCTCTTGTAACTGAGAATGAATTATCAAGATCAAGATAAACACAATCCATGCAATCATAAACACCATTACTATTTGAATCGCAATATCTAAAGTTTGCATCAACTCCATCATCTGGAGGATCATTTGGTGCTGCTATCTTTGTTTCAAAATTATCAGAGAATAATGTTACTCCTGTAAGTGTTTTTATATAAAAATCATCCCATGCTGTTCCCCTTGCATTTGCATCACCCCCATACTGCCAAATTCCAAAAATTCCTGATAAAATTGGATTTGGGTCTGTAAAATCAATTAGTGGTGTTACGCTTCCATTCCAATAAAACTTTATATTTGAACCAGAAGTAACTATTTTTAAAGTATACCAAGTATTGGCAGCAATTGGGGCTGGTAATGCAATTGATGACATTACTGTATTAACTCCATTAACTACTTTTATGAGTCTTATATTTCCACCCCAAATATCAACATAATAACCATTTGCTTTTGGATTATATCTTGTAATGTAATCACTCCATCTAAATTTTACTCCTCCATGATAGTTAGTAGCATTATCAAAAGTTATTTTTGTTTCTAAAATAAAATCTGAAAGATTTTTATTATAAAGAGGGTGAATAAAAAGTGATGTATCATCAGGCCCTACAGCTGCTGGATGTGATAACCAAGTTGAATTACCTGTTCCAAAAGGAGTACCCCATCTCCATTCAGCTGGAGTACCTGCATCACTTATTCTAAACCACCTTGCAGTAGGTATGTCATAAGTTTCATATCCACAATCTCTATCTTCAGGTCTCACAAAATTTCCAAATGTATATGTATATCCTTCAAAAAGAGTATTTCCATACATATCTGATGGAAGTAAATCCATAATATTAGATGAGCCATATCTTGCAAGATAAAATTCTGATGTTGGACCTAAAGCATATCTATTTGAAGTGAAAAACGCTGGATTTGGAATAACTTCAACATGATCAAATACTCCTGGATAGATATAAAAATCTGGTGAAGTTGCTGGAGTTGTTTCTTGTGATGTATTGAATTTTAAAGAATAAAATCCAGATTTTGTAGGATTTTTAATTCCTGTTGTTGTTAAAAATGTTAATATGTGTTCGTTAGAAGCAGGAAGATTAATTGATGTAATTACTGCAACTTTTCTATTAAGCATATCAACCTGAACATCAGTTATATTGTTACTTCCATCAATTAATACAGTAGTTTTGGGAATAATAGATGGTAATGTGAATTCTTTAGAAGAATTTCCTCCTATATCTTTTGGAAAAGTTACAACAATGTTATCTGAGTTAGCTGAAATAGGAACTGTTAGAGTAAATTTAATATCTATTCTAACGAGTTCTCCAACAATATTTGGAGTTAATGTTACATTAAGAACACTTGCCATAGAGTTTATTGAATAACCCAATTTAAAATAAGGAAATAGGGTTAAAAGAAGTGACAAAATAATTAATAACCCTAAAAATTTTTTCATTCTTTCCTCTCCTTTCATCTTTTTAATTATCATACTCCCTTTAGCACCTCACAATTTAAATTTTTTATTATTTAAAAAATTAATTAATCTTCTTTTATAGTACCTATATTTTCTATGTTTATATTATAATCCCTTATTTTATTAAATAAAGACTTTCTTGAAATTCCAAGAAGTCTTGCTGCCTTACTCTTATTACCATTAGTTGACTTTAATGCCTTAACAATCATATCTTTTTCAACTTTAGCAATTAAATCATTCAAAGGAACAACTCCTTCATCTTCTACACCTTTATCTTTAGATATAACTTCTTTTGTTTTGTTCCCTAAAACAACCTGAGGTAGATGCTCTTTTAAAATTATTTGACCATGAGAAACAACAATTGCATGCGCAATGGCATTTTCAAGTTCTCGTACATTTCCTGGCCAGTTATAGTTCATTAAAACATCCATTGTATCTGGTGCAACACCTGTAATCATTTTTTGATACTTGTGTGAATATTTAAAGATAAAATATTCAACAAGGTCTGGTATGTCATCCTTTCTATCCCTTAAAGGTGGAAGTGCTATTGAAAAAACATTTAATCTGTAATACAAATCCTCCCTGAATTTTTTTTCATTTACAAGTTTATTTAAATCTTTATTTGTTGCTGCAATTACTCTTGCGTTTGTAAAAATAGTCTCCCTTCCACCAACTCTTTCAAAACATCTTTCCTGTAAAACCCTTAAAATTTTTGCCTGAAGGGGTAAACTCATATCACCTATTTCATCCAAAAAGATTGTTCCATCTTTTGCTTGTTCAAATTTTCCAATGTGTCTTTCTTTTGCATCGGTAAATGAACCCTTTTCATGCCCAAATAATTCTGACTCAAGAAGTCCCTCTGGAATAGCAGCACAATTAACAGTTACATATGGCTTATCTCTTCTTTCTGAATTCATATATATTGATTTTGCAACAAGTTCTTTACCCGTTCCACTTTCACCTAAGATAAGAACTGTAACATCTGAAGATGAGGCTTTACCTATTAATTTATAAACATCCTGCATATTCTGTGATTTTCCAATTAAGCCTTCAATAACAAATTCAGATTCAGTAAAATTGTCTTTTGTTTTTATTTTTTCAGATAGTTTTTTAAGTTCAATTGCTTTTTTTAAAGTTACCTTTATCTCTTCAAGATCAAGAGGTTTTGTAACATAATCATATGCACCTTCTTTCATTGCTTGAATTGCAACCTGACTTGTTCCAAAAGCAGTCATAAGAATAACAGGTATATCTTTATCGATCTCTTTAATTTTTAAAAAGGCTTCCATCCCATCCATACCAGGCATTTTATAATCCATAAGTACAACATCTGGATAAAACTCAGAAACTTTTTTTATTGCTTCTTTACCATTTTTGCCTTTTATTATTAAATATTCCTCCTTTAATGCCTCCTCAAGAAAATCTAAAATATTTTCTTCATCATCTACTATTAAAATTGTTAATTTATTCTTCTTACCAATATTCATAAAACTATTATATCATTATTATGCTGGTAAATACACAAAAAAAGATGTTCCTTCACCATCAGATGCAAACCAAATGCGTCCATTATGCATTTCTACTATCTTTTGTGAAATTGGTAGTCCAAGACCTGTTCCCCTCTCTTTTGTTGTGAAAAATGGTGTAAAAATTTTTTCTTTATCCTCCTCCTTAATTCCAAAACCAAAATCTTTTATTTCCAATAATACTCCCTCTTCATATTTTTTCATTCTTATAATTATTTTACTACCATAATCAGAACTTTCAATGGCATTAAGCATTAAATTTAATGCAACTTGTTCCATCTGTTTTGGATCAAAATTAAATTTAGGATCAAAAGAAATATCATATTCAACCTTAATATTTTTCTCTTTCAATTTGTCCTGTAAAAGTGATATGGAATCTTTTACAACATTTAATAAATTTAATTGGATTTTATTAGGTGGCGATGGCCTTCCATATGTTAATAAATCTTTAACAATATCTTCAAGCCTTTTTATTTCTGAAAGAATTGTAGATATATATTTCATCTCTTCTTCTTTTGATTCTAATCTTTTCTCAAGAATCTGAGTAAAGCCCTTTATTGATGTTAATGGATTTCTTATCTCATGGGCAACACCAGTTGTAAAGATTCCAAGGGTTTTAAGTGCTTCGGTTTTTCTTTTTTCTTCAAGAAGTTTTACTTCTTCTGTAACATCATCTATTGTGATTAAAATTTCCTCACTATTAAATGGTGATGAATTAATATTGAATATTTTTTCTGAATTTCCTATTTTGATTCTTTTTTCTTTTATATTATCTTTAGTTTTAATATCAGAAAAAAGTTCTTTTAAGATAGGAAAATCAAGATATCTTTTATTTAAAATGTCTTTCTTTTTTATCTCAAGAAGTTCTTCAGTTGCACGGTTGATATCTTTTATTAATCCTTCTTTTGATAAAACAATAACTCCAGAATTTATTGATTCCAGAATTTTCTCAGAATTACTTCTTGTTATATATAGAGTTTGAGATAAATCATTTATTGCATAACTTATCTCACCAAGTTCCCCAGACATTTTTGGAATTTTATATGTTAAATCTGATTTTAAATCCTGTAGTCCCTTTTTAACAACATTAACCTTACTTACAAAAAGGGTTGATATATAGATGGCAAATATTCCTGATATTATAACAACATAAATAATTAAATTTCTTTGAGTTCTTTTGAGTTCATTAATTCTTGAATAAACAATATCTTTTGGCTCTTCTATCCAAACATAGCCAACTTCTTCTCCCTTTTCATTTAAAGGAAGAACTACTCTCATTTTTTCAGATAAAGGTGATTGTGACTCATAAAATGCAATAGGTCTATTGAATGATTCACCATAAATAAAAAATCCTACACCAATTTCTGGATTTTGATCATGGACAGGTGATGTGTAATCATCGAGAGATCTTTCAAGATAGAATTTTTTAACTGTTTCTACATCTGTTTTTAAGGTTTCTGCCATTGTTGGAAATTTTTCAATCACCCTATTATATGCAAGAGCAAGTTGTTTTGCAATTGTTGTTAATTTTTCATCTTCAACATTCCACAAATTTGTTTCTGTTTGTTTGATTAAAAGTGAACCAAGAAAAAAAGTAGCCAAAACTACAAGAATGAAAAATGAAGCAATAACTTGAAACCTTAAGGAACTAAAAAATTTCATTATGGTTCAAAAACCTTTTTTAAATCAATCCAATAACCATCAACTTTTTTTGTCTTTCCAAGAACTTCTTTAAGGGGTATTGAATCTATTTTTCCATTAAGAAGTGTTGCCATTTTACCAAACTCTCCATTTTTTATCATTTCAACTGCTTTAACTCCGAGCCTTATTGTAAGGATTCTATCAAATAATGTTGGAGCACCACCCCTCTGAACATGACCTATTTGAGCAACTCTTGTATTTATTCCAAGTCTATCTTTAATTATCTTTCCAATATAATTACCAACTCCTTTTTCCTGCAAAAGTTTATGTCCAAAAGCATCAACTTCAACCCCTTCTTTTTCGATTACTTCAACTCCTTCAGAAACACAAATAACAGCATACTCTTTCTTATTGAATATTTCACTTACTTTTTTTATAAATTCATCTTCATTTAAACCTTCTTCAGGAATTAAAGTTAAATCAGCGCAACCAGCAAGACCTGTAAAAAGAGCAACCCACCCTGCTTCTCTTCCCATAACCTCAAGAATTATTATTCTTTTCATTGCTTTTGCGGTGTCCCTAATTTTTTCAAGAGCATCCATAGAAATTGTTGTTGCAGAATCAAAACCAAATGTGTAATCAGTACCATAAACATCATTATCCATTGTTTTTGGAACACCAACAACTTTTATTTTATATTCTTCATATAATTTTGCTGCAACACTTAAGGTATCATCTCCACCAATTGCAACTAAAGCATGTGTATTATTTTTGTTCAATGTATCAATTATTCTTTCAACTCCTTTTTCTTCTTTAAAAGGATTTGTTCTTGATGAAAAAAGAATTGTCCCTCCAATATTTTCAATTTCTTCAACATCAGATAATTTAAGTAATTTTCCTTTATTCTCTATAACACCCTTCCACCCTTCAAAAAATCCAAAAATTTCATATCCATATTTTAAAGATTTATAGTAAATTGACCTTATTGTTGAGTTTAATCCAGGACAATCTCCTCCACCTGTTAAAACTCCAATTCTCATATATTACCTCCTAAAGATATTAAATCTTTTAAAAAAAATGTATTTCAAGACCTAACATTTCCCTCCTCATTATAATATATGTTTTCGGTTCCAACTATCTTATTAAGTTCTGACAAAACTTGAGGATTAAGGTTAACTTTATAATCCTTTGATAGAGAAATCTCAACCTTCTTTCCATCAATTAGAAGATATATAGTTACAGGTGTTGTGCCCCTATTTTCTTTTATCAAAGAGGAAAGTTTATTTAAAATTTCTTCTTTTAATGAATCTTTTTTTAATTTAATGTAAAGATGAAAAAGATTTTCATTCATATTTTTTACCCTCTCTTCAAGTTCATTTTTTGATATAAAATTATTAATTTTTGTAAGCCTAATTGATACTCTTTCTTCCTCAACTTTAAGCTCTCCTTCAATATTTATAACACCTTCTCTTCTTAAATAACTTTCAATATCAGTTATAACACTATTAAAAACAAGTATATCAACTTTTCCGGTTTCATCTTCAAGTGTAAATTTTAAAAAACTATCACCTTTCTTTGTTGTTTGATGCCTAAAAGCAACAATTGTTCCTATAATATTAACAATTTTACCACTTTCAAGGTTCTGTAAATCAATAATTTTAACTTCTTTTTCTCTGATTTTTTCAAGATAGAATTTCAATGGATGACCTCTAAAATAAAAACCAAACGCTTCTTTTTCCCATTCATAAATTTTACTTTCAGATACTTTTTTCTTCTTTACGGGTAGATCTGAAAATAGAGTTGGCTTCGATTTCTCTTCGCTTGATAATTCATTTAAAAGAGTGCTTCTATCTTCAGTAAATTCATCAAAAGCACCCGATTTAATGAGCGCTTCGATTACTTTTTTATTTATTCTCATACTTTTACATCTTGAAAGAAAATCATAAAAAGATTTAAATTCTCCTTTTTCTCTCTCACTTAAAATATCCTGACTTGCATTTTCACCAACATTCTTTATTGCAGAAAAACCAAATCTTATATTATCATCTTCAAGAGTAAAATAAGTGTCACTTTTATTGATATCTGGTGGAAGAATTTTTATATTAAGTCTTTCGGCTTCCTTTATATAAATTTCTTCTTTATCTTCATTCCCAGAAACCGATGTCAGAAGTGAAACAAAATACTCCTGTGGATAGTTTGCTTTTAAATATGCAGTTTGATATGAAATCATTGCATAGGCAGCGCTATGTGATCTATTGAAACCATATTCAGCAAATTTTTCAATATAATTGAAAACTTTTTCTGCAATTTCCCTATTTATATTTCTTTCAATACATCTTGTAATAAAATCTATTCTAATGTTTTCCATTATATCTTTCTTCTTTTTACCAATTGCCTTTCTAAGTAAATCTGCTTCTGCAAGAGTATAACCTGCTAACTTCTGAGCAACCTGCATCACCTGTTCCTGATAAACCATAATTCCATATGTTGGTTTTAATATATCTTCAATCAATGGATGGAGAACATTATATGTTACTACTCCATTTTTTCTTTTTATATATTCTTCAACCTGACCCGATTTTAATGTTCCAGGTCTATACAAAGATAATATCGCTATTATATCCTCTAAATTTGTTGGCTTTAAACCAGATAAAACTCTTCTCATACCAAGTGATTCAAGTTGAAAAACTCCAATAGATTTTCCTTCTCTTAATATATTGAAGGTTTTTTCATCATCAAGGGGAACATTTTCAATTTTAAAATTCTTATCTTTTCTATCTCTTATCAATTTAACTGTATTCTCTATCACTGTAAGTGTTCTTAAACCAAGAAAATCAATCTTAAGAAGACCAAGGTCTTCAAGTATATCTTTATCATATTGAGTTGTTATGCCTTTATCTTTTGTGAATTGTAATGGAACAATTTCTGATAACTTACTTTCTCCAATAACAACACCTGCTGCATGTGTTGAAAAATTTCTATTTAAACCTTCAAGTTTCATCGCAATTTCAAATAATTCTCTTTTTTTATCATCTTTATTCATCTCTTTCATCAAAAGTGGCTCAATCTCAAATGCTTTTTTAAAATCCATATTAAAAGGTATCATTTTTGCAATTCTATCCATTTCTGAAACAGGATAATTTAGAACTCTACCTACATCTCGAATTACCCCTCTTGCTTCCATTTTTCCAAAAGTTGCAATCTGAGCAACCCTATCTTCTCCATATTTATTTTTTACATACTCAATAACCTCATCTCTTCTATCATCTGCAAAATCTATATCAATATCTGGAAGTGAAATTCTCTGTGGATTTAAAAATCTTTCAAAGAGTAAATTATATTTTAGGGGATCGATTTCAGTTATTCCAAGTAGATAAGAAACTATACTTCCTGCTGCACTTCCTCTTCCTGGTCCAACTCTAATTCCTCTATTTTTAGCAAAATTTACAAAATCTGAAACAATTAAAAAATAATCAGAAAAACCCATCTCTTTAATAACACTCAACTCCATATTCAATCTATCAACTATCTCATCAGTTACAACCTCATATTTATTCTTTAAAGATCTTTCACACTGATTTTTTAAAACCTCAAATGGATTTTCATTTTCTTTAAGTGGAAATTTTGGTAATTTTGGAAAACCAAGAGGTATCGTGATATTACATTTTTCTTTTATTTCAAGTGTATTATATATGGCATCAGGTATCTGGTTAAAAAGTTCCCACATCTCATCAAAAGATTTCAAATAAAACTCATCTGTTTCAAATTTTAATCTATCAGGATTATCAATTGTTGTTTGTGTCTGAACACAAAGAAGAATTCCATGAACTTTTGCATCCTCTTTATTTAAATAGTGAACATCGTTTGATGCAAAAAATTTTGTTTTGGTTTCTTTAGAAATTTCGACAAGTTTTGGTAACACCTCAATTTCTTCTTTTAAATTATGGTTTTGAAGTTCAATATAAAAATCATCCTTAAATATCTCTTTAAATTCATATATTCTTTTTCTTGCTTCTTCTTCTCTTCCTTCAAGAAGATAAGATGGAATTTCACCTTTAATACAGGAGGTTGTTAAAATTAGCCCTTCATTATATTTTCTTAGTGTCTCAAGGTCAATCCTTGGTTTATAGTAAAATCCTTCAAGGTGAGCTATTGAAACTAACCTTGATAGATTTTGATATCCTTTAAAATCTTTAGCAAGAAGTAAAATGTGATAATTTTCTCTATCTTCTTTCCCCTTTTTATCAAATCTTGAGGTTGGAGAAAAATAGAGTTCAACGCCTATTATTGGTTTTATACCTTTCTCTTTTGCTTTTTTATAAAAAGATATTGCGCCATAAAGGCCACCATGATCAGTTATTGCAACTGAGTCCATATTCAATTTTTTAAGTTTCTCAAGAAGTTCATCAATTCTTAAGAAACCATCAAGGAGTGAATATTCAGTATGAAGGTGTAGATGAACGAAACTCATCTATTTAACTCCTCTAAAAGAACCTCTTTTAAGATATCTGGATTTAATCTCCCCTTCCCTTTTGCCATTGCCTGACCTATCAAAAAAGTTAATGCTCTTTCTTTGCCCTTTTTATAATCTTCTTTCACTTTAATATTTTCATTTAAAACCTCAACCACAATTTTTCTTATCTCCTCTTTTGATGTTATTGGTAAAATATTTTCATTTTTAATTATATACTCGAGATTTTTACCTTCAAATAGTAATTCAACTATTCTCTTTAAAATTTTTGATGATATCTCTTTAGAAAAAAACATTGAAACTGCTTTACCAAAATCATCAGGAGAAAATGGAGGTTTTAATAAATTTTTCTCATTTAAAACACCAAGAACATCTGTTAAAAGGAAGTTTGCAACTACTCTTGGCTCATTGAAACTTTTTAATGTGTCAAAATAGAAATTTCTCAATTCATTCATTGAAACAAGAGTTTCAATTTCATTTTCAGAAAGAGAAAATCCTTTTAACTTTTCTCTAATATCATTTGGTAACTCTTTTATATTTGATTTTGCTTCATTGATTAAATCATCTGTTATAATTATTGGAGGTAGGTCTGGATCTGGAAAATATCTATAATCTTCTGCTTCTTCTTTGCCTCTCATTGAATAAGTTTTTCCATCGCTTTCATTAAAATGTCTTGTTTCCTGAATTATTTCTTCTCCTTTTGATATTAAATCTAAATGCCTTTTTATTTCATATTCAAGGGCTCTTTTAACCGATCTAAAGGAGTTCATATTTTTCACTTCACACCTATTGTGTCCTTCTATTGAAATATTTGCATCACATCTTAAGGCACCCTCTTCCATATTACCAGTTGAAACTCCAAGATATACTAAAATTTCTCTTAACTCTTCAAGAAATTTAACTGCTTCATCTGGAGAGTTCATGTCAGGATATGTAACTATTTCTACAAGTGGAACTCCTGCTCTATTATAATCAACATAAGAGTAGTTTGCTTCCATTATATCTTCTGGGTGAACAAGTTTTCCAGCATCCTCTTCAATATGAACTCTTATTATTCTTATCTTTTTTTCTATATATGGAAGTTTTAAAAAACCTTCTTTTGCAAGAGGTGTATCGTATTGAGAAATCTGATATCCCTTTGGTAAATCTGGGTAAAAGTAATTTTTTCTATGGAAGAGTGATTTTCTATTTATTTCACAGTTTAATGCTTGTGCAATCATTAATGCATAAAGAACAACCTTTTCATTAAGTGATGGAAGTGCTCCAGGCAAACCAAGACAAGTTGGGCATATATTGGTATTAGGGGGTGAAGAAAAATCAACTTTACAACCACAAAACATTTTTGTTTTTGTGTTTAGTTGAGCATGAATCTCAAGACCTATTATTACCTTATTCATATTACATCTCCTCAGGTGTTGATACACCAATTAAATTTAACAGAAGTGATAGGGTAATTTCAACTCCTTTAACAATGGATATTCTTTTATTTCTTTCTCTCTCATCCTCTATATTTAATACAGGATAATCATGATATATTTTATGAAATTTCTTTGCAATATCATAAGCATGAAACGTTAGAAGATGTGGTGAAAGTTTATTAACTGTTTGATATAAAATCTCTTCCACATATATCAATTTATTTAATAAATCTCTTTCATCATCATTAAAATTTAGATTCATATTTTCAAAATCAAAATTTATGTTTTTTTCAATTCTTTTTCTTTCAATTGACCTTGTTCTTGTATATGCATATTGAATATAATAAACTGGATTTTCCATACTTTTTTTTCTTGCAATATCAAGATCAAAATTTAATGTACTATCAGAAGATCTCGATAAGAATATAAATCTTACAGTGTCTTTACCAATTTCCTCAACAAGTTCTTTTAATGTTACAAACTCACCTTTTGTTTTACTCATCTTTACCTCTTTACCCCCTTCAACAAGATGAACAATCTGATAGAGTAATACTTCTAAAAAATCCTCATTTATACCAAAAGTCTTAAGAGCCCATTTTAAAGGCATTATATGTCCGATGTGGTCCCATCCCCATATATCAATCACCCACCTAAAACCCCTGTTCCATTTATTTAAATGGTATGCAATATCTGTTAGAAAATATGTATATTCACCATCACTTTTAACAAGAACTCTATCCTTTTCATCACCAAAATCTTTTGATCTAAACCATATAGCCCCTTCTTTTTCATAAGAAAATCCTTTTTCCTTTAAATAATCAAGTACAAACTGAATTTCACCTCTTTCTCTCATCTTTCTTTCTGAAAACCAATTGTCAAAAATAACTCCAAAATCCTTAAGGTCTTTTTCTATTGAAGAAATTAATATTTTTAATACCTCTTCTCTCAGATTTTCAATATCATTTATTATAGTTTCATCACCCTTATTAAGAATATCATTTGCAATTTCATAAACATATTCACCCTTATAACCATCTAAAGGAAATTCAACTTTTTCACCTTTTAACTCCTTTATTCTTAAATAAACTGAGTGAATGAGTAAATCTATCTTTTTTCCTGCATCATTTAGGTAATATTCTTTAAAAACATCCATACCAAGATATTTCATTACTTTTGATAGAGAATCACCAATTGCAGCATTCCTGCCATTACCAAGGGTTAAAGGGCCAGTTGGATTTGCAGAAACAAATTCAATCTGTATTTTTTTATCACTTTTTAAACTATCCTTTAAATAATTTATATTTTCATTTAATAACTTATTTAAGAAAAATTTATAAAAATTATTTGAAAATTTTAAATTTAAAAAACCTGGATTAATAATATTTGCATCTATAAAGGTTTCATCATTTTTAAAATCTTCAAGAATTTTTATTTTTAGACTCTCATCTTTTATTGAAATTAAAAAATCAGTAGAAATATCTCCATATTTTTTGTTTTTAGGGATATTTATATTAAAAGGAGAAATTTTTTCTCCTAAATGTTTTTTAAAATTTTTTTCAAAAATTTTTCTTACTATCAAAATTTTACTTCTCCTTATCTATTTAATGACTCCGAGTATCTGATTTACAACTTTTTTTACATTTTTTATTTTCCCAACTTTCTCTTCAAGAGAATATAAAGAGTTTGGATTAGTTGCTTCTCCTTCAAGAAAAACAGTTCCATCTATTGAAATATATGATATTCTATCGTTTTGATAAGATGAATCCTTAAGTATTTCATAAATTTTATTTTCAATTTCAACATCAATACTCTTCTCATTTCTTGTTACAATGCCATTTATTATATCAACAACACCTGGAATATCTGATGCTAATTCATAAGCCCTTTCCTTTTCTTCTTTTGTTTCAACGTTACCCTTAAGATATAAAACCTTATTTAATACCCTTGTTCTTAAATGAAAAATGTTGAGTTTTTTAAGTTTATCCATTGATAAACTTTGAAGAATAAAATCATTAATAGAAAATTTTGGAACAATTTTTATAAAATTGTTGATTTTGCTTACATTTAAAGAACTTAAGATTTTTTCAACATCTTTTTTAAATTTTAAAGTTTCTACATTACCATAAATATTTAATACACCATTTTTGATATTGATATTTATATTATTCAAGTTATGTTTTTTTAAAATATCTTGCCCCATCAATATCAAATCATTATCATCTAATATTCTTTTTATTGATACTGTCAAATTATTATTAATTTTTTTAATATTTTTTATCGTTTTTAATATTTTTTCAACCTTTTCTATATTTTCTTTCCTTGAAACCTCTCCTCTTATAAAAATCTCTCTGTTTGAAACTGTAAAATCTATTTTTTCGCTTCTTAATTCTTCATCTTTATTTACTAAATCATTTATCCTTTTTAAAATCATCAAATCAATGTTTTTTTCTTTCGATGGAACTATTCTTCTATCCATCACCATCCTTATTATCTAATCTTACTTAAGATTAGATACTGGGCTATTTTTTACTCCGCCTTTTAAAGAATGCCCACAACCCAGTCGGCGGTATTTGAGCATCCTTTTTTAATCTTTATTTTCATCTTCTGAATCTAACGGGTTTTCCTCTATTCTTTCAACCTTACCATCAAAATATTTAAAAAGTGTTGAAACCTCTTCTGACTTTTCAATCTTTTCTTTTTCTTTTATATAATCTTCTTCACTTTGAAGCGAAAAACTAAAATCATAATTTTTATATCCAAGTTCAGAAAGAAAATTTCTTAAAAAATCTCTTTTTTCCTCTATCATTTCTTTATGAAATTTAGAAGAGAACGGAAATTGAATAAAAATTTTATCATCTTTTATGTCAATGAATTTCCCAAATTTTATTATTGAATAAATTGCCTTATTTTTATTTTTAAGATTTAAAAGAAAATCATCCCAGATAAAAGATCTTTCTTGAATACTTTGTGGTTGTCTTTCTTCCTCAACCTCTTTTAATTGAATTTCTTCTTCAAAAGTTTTTGCTCCCTTAGTTTTAGAATATTTAAGAACAAGTTTAAGTGTTTTTATTTCAAACATAAATCTTGGAAAATTTGAATATCTTAATTCTGAAAAGAGTTCAATCATATTGTCAATAACATCTATGATAAAATCTTTCTTCAATAATTTAATTTCATTTTCAATCTCTTCTTCAAAAATTTTCTTTATCAAAATCTTTCTTCCATAAGTAATTATTCCTTTAACAATCTCCTGAACCTCTTTGCCAGAATTTATTAATTCACCAACCATTGAAAGAATTTTTGCATCTTCTCCATTGTAGATATTGATGTAAAAATCTTTATAAACTCTATCCTCGCTCTCACCAAATAAAGATAAAAGATTTTCTAATTCTATTTTTTCTCCTGAAAAGAGAATTAACTGTTCCAAAAGAGAAATAAAATCTCTAAGTGAACCATCTGATGCCTCAGCTAGTTTATATAAAACATCATCTGAAATAGAAATTTTTTCATTATTTGCAATTATCCTACCCATATCAACAAGATCCTCTATACCAATTCTTTTAAAATTGAATCTTATACATCTTGAAATTATAGTTAATGGCAGTTTTTGAGGATCTGTTGTTGCAAGTATTATAACTGTTCTTTGAGGTGGTTCCTCAAGTGTTTTAAGAAGAGCGTTAAATGCCTCTTGTGTTAGCATATGAGATTCATCTATTATAAAAACTCTATACCTTCCAAATGTTGGTGACAAACTTACTCTTTCTTTTAAACTTCTTACTTCATCTATTCCTCTATTAGAAGCACCATCAATCTCAATAACATCAATATTTGTGCCTTCGTTAATGCTTAAACAATTTTTACATTTATTGCAGGGCTTTGAAGTTATTCCCTCATCACAATTTAAACCTTTTGCAAATATTCTTGCAACTGTTGTTTTTCCTGTTCCTTTTGGACCAGAAAAAAGGTATGCATGAGAAATCATATTTTTTTCAAGTGTGTTGATTAATATTTTTGTGATATGTTCTTGGCCTTTTATTTCGCTGAAATCTTTAGGTCTATATTTTCTATATAGAGTTATGTATTCCATATTATGTTTTACCTATTAAAATTAATATAAGTTCCATAATAAAATTATAATAAAAAATTTCGAATTTACTAAATTTTTTTATATAATTTTTCTGGAGGTTTTTATATGAAGAAAATAAAAGTTTTAATTGGAAAACCTGGACTTGATGGACATGATAGAGGAGCAAAAGTAATATCAAAAGCACTTATGGAAGCAGGCTACGAGGTTATATATACAGGAATAAGAAGAACACCTGAAGAGATAGTAAAAATGGCTATTGAAGAAGATGTTGATGTTGTAGGGCTTTCATGTCTTTCTGGTGCACATCTTGATCTTTTTAAGAAGGTAAGTGAACTTTTAAAAGAAAAGGGTAAGAATGTTTTACTTTTTGGGGGTGGAATTATACCAAAAGAAGATATTGAAATATTGAAAAATTATGGATTTAAAAAAATATTCACTCCAGATGCAAGTGTTAAAGAAATAATTGAATTTTTGAATAATGAATTTAAATCAAGAGTTGTTAGTTAAGGGAATATTAGAAGGCGATAGGTTAATAATAGGAAAAGCCATTTCACTTATTGAAAATGGTGAAAAAGAAGGTTTTGATTTATTAAGAAAGATATATCCTTTAAAAAAAGATATATTTGTCCTTGGTATAACTGGCCCTCTTGGTGTTGGGAAATCAACATTTATTGATAAAATTATTGAAAAATTAACCAAAGAATATAATAAAATAGGAGTTTTATTATGTGATCCTTCAAGCCCAATATCTGGTGGTGCGTTTCTTGGTGATAGATTAAGATTAAAAACAAAAAATGAAAATGTTTTCATAAGATCAATGGCTACAAGAAATTTTCCATATGGAATTTCTCCTTCTCTTCCTTTTATATTAGACCTATTTTCTGCATCACCATATAGGAATATTATTGTTGAAACAGCAGGAATTGGTCAGGGTGATATCTTAATAAAAAGTTTCTCACATTTAACATTGGTTCTTCTTTCACCACTACTTGGTGATGAAATTCAATTTTTAAAAGGTGGTTTAATGGAAATTGGAGATATTTTAATTGTTACAAAAGGTGATTATGACATTGCTGAAACATTTTACAAATCACTTAAAAATAGCATAACCTATTTTTATAAAGATTTAATTCCTGTTTATATGATAAGTTCATCAAATGGCTTAGGATTAGATGAAGTTTATGATGAAATATTAAAGAAAAGAGAGGAGATTGTTTCATCAAATAAATATCTTGAAAAAGAAAAAATAAGAAGAATAGAAACTTTTAAGTATCTTTTAAGAGAATTATATACAAAAAAAGTGATCGAAAAAATTGAAAAAGAGGGGGATTTTAAGGATATTGAGGAAGGAAAAATAAATATATATAAAAAAATTTTTGAAATTTTATCTTGAACTATATAAAAATTTTTGATCCATGGAAAAACCCTTTATGCACTTGTCCTTTAAAATATAGTTTAAATCCTTATACAGGTTGTTCTTTTAGTTGTTTATATTGTTATATATCATCCTTTATAAAAGACCCTTTTATAGTTAGAGAAAAAAGGGATATAATAGAAAAAGTTAAAAAAGATATAGAAAAAATTGATAAAAATCTTTATGTTTCACTGAGTAACTCATCAGATCCATATCCATATATTGAAGAAAAACTTAAAATAACAAGAGAAATATTAAAAATTTTTAAAGATAAAAAGGTCGGTACACTTATTATTACAAAAAGCGACCTTATCTTAAGAGATGTTGATTTACTTAGGGAAATGAAAGTTTCTGTTTCAATGACAATTACAACATTTAAAGAAATTTATAAAATTATTGAACCTTTTGCTCCAAGCCCTGAAAGAAGATTAAACGTTCTAAAAAAATTGAAAGAGAGTGGAATTAAAACTTCAGTAAGAATTGACCCAATTATTCCTTATGTTAATGATAACATTGATGAAATTGAAAATATGATAAAAATTATAAAAAACTTTAGCGACCAAATAATTGTATCTACTTTAAAATTAAGAGGTGATTCAATTAAAAGGTTTAAAGAAAAATTACCTAAAGTTTATGAAAAATTTATCCCTCTTTATAAGGAAAAATTTAGAGGAAATTTATATCTTGATAAAAACTATAGATATAAAATCATATTTGATATTTATAATCTTACTAAGAAGTACAATTTATATTTCTCTTCCTGTAGGGAGGGTTTTGTTGAATTAAATACCAATATATGTGATGGAAGTGGTCTTATTAAAAATATTGTATAATTTAAAAACATGGATGATAGATTCAGAATAAAAAGAAGAAAAGAGTTTAAGGTTTCAAATAAAATAAAAAGATTGTTATTTTTTTTATCAATTTTGATAATTTATTTATTATTAATTTTCTTTTTTTCACCAAATGGAAAATTATTAAAAGATGGAATTTCAGTTCCTTCTATGACCTCAAATATCGAAATGGTTAATGATAAAATTATTTATTCATCTTCAAAAACACTTTATACCCTTGATAATAATTTATCAATTAATTTTCCTTATAATATTATTAATTTTAAAGTTTATAAAGATAAAATTTATATTCTCTCAGACCATTTAACAATTATTGACTTGAGTTTCAAAATAATAAAAGAGATCAAAAAAGATGGTTTTTTTCCTCAAGATATTTCATTTTTTAACAATAACTTTTGTGTAAGGTGGGATGGTATTGATAAATTAAAAATAACTCTATCCTTATACAATATTAATAATTATAAAGAAACAAAAAAGTTATCTTTTGATGAATTTTCATTTATGCCATTTATTACAGTCTTTGATAATGGAAATAAAATTCTTGTTTTTCAGAATGATGGAGATATAATGCTACTTAATTTTTCTGGAGAGGTAATATGGCAAAAAAATATAAGACCAAAAAATATTATTGTATTTGACCCACATGGAATAGTTAATGAAAAGATTAACAGAATTATTTTGTATTGGAGAAGTTATGCTTACAACACAAATATAATTTTAATTTTAAATATGGATGGTGAAATCTTAAAAAGTTATGAGATAAAGAGTAATATAAACAAACTTTTTTCAGATGAAGATAATATTTATCTAATAACAAAAGATGAAGTAAAAATTATTACAAATCAAATAATTTATAGTGGAACAACTCTTTTTTATAAACCTATTGACTCTTACTTAATGAATGAAAATTTCATTACAATATGGGAATTTAATGATTTAGTTTCAAATTATAAATTCATAAAAATTAATGAAAAGAAAATTATTTTTAATGGAACTCTAAAAGATATTCTTATTTATAATGATAAAATGTACATTCTAATTAATTCAAAAATTTATAATATTAATATATATGATTGATGAAAAAAATATTATAGAAAAAATTATAAAAGGCGATATAGATAGTTATTCACTTCTAATCAATGAATATCAAAATGATATCTATTCTCTCTGTTTATCAATTGTTAAGAATGTTGATGATGCTATGGATATGACTCAAGAAGCATTTTTAATTGCATTTGAAAATATTAAAAGTTTTAAGTATAAAGCAAAATTTTCAACCTGGTTATATAGAATTGCATATAATCTTTGTGTAAACTATGTAAAAAGAAAAGGCGATCTTTTTATATTAGAAAATGATGAAACATTTAATGTCGAAATTGAAGATAAGACATCGGGAATCTGGGAAGAAATAGAAAAGGAAGAGAGAATAAGGTTGATAAATGAGGGCTTAAAAAGAATAAAAGATAGTGATAGATTGATTATTGAACTTAAAGATATTAAAGGACTCTCATATGAAGATATCTCAACAATTCTATCTCTTCCTATGGGAACAGTTAAATCGAGATTATTCAGGGCAAGAGAAAATTTGAAGAAAGTTGTTGAAAATATGATGAAAAAAGGTGATTTTAATAAATGAAACAATTTTTTTTATTTTTTATCTAAATTAATAAATGGAAAAAAAAGAACTTATTTTCAATATTCACGAATTAATCGACTCTAAAAAAGAAAAAGAAGAGATTTTAGAAATTTTTAAAAATGATGAAATCCTTCTTGATAGATATAAATCTTTATCGATTATGCTTGATGATCTAAAGAATATTGAAACTCCAAAAATACCTGTTAACTTAGAAAAAAGTATAGTTAAAAAATTAAAAGTTAAACAAAGAAGAAGGGTTTTATCTTTATCTTTAAGTTTTGCATTATCAATAATTTTTTTGATTATTCTATTTTTCCCTTCATTAGATAAAAAAGAAAACAAAATTCTTCCTTTTGTATTTAATAAACAATATAAATATACGATATCTAATTATGTAACTATGAACAATATTAATAATGTTGAAATAACTCTTTATGTAAAAGATAACTTAATTGAAGAAAAAAGTGGATATCTAAAGATTCCAAAAGAAGAGTTTGAACTTTTATTTGAAACCTTAAATGAAAAAGGAGATTTGATAATAAATAAAATTGAAGGAACAGGTGAAAAAACTGATTATATAAATATCAAAATAAATTATAAAAATAATCCTAAAATTTCTTTTACTGGTTTAATGGGTTCTATTTTACCCTATATTATAATCGCAATTTTATTTTTCATTCCACTGCCCTTTTTAATTAAAAAATACAAGAAATGGAAATTATATTAAAATTTTTCTTATTTTTATCTCTTTTTGTCAATGTACAATACACAAAAGTTTCATCAATTATAGATTTTCTATTAATTATGAATGAAGCACAAAACAAAAATTATATAGTAGTTAACTCATTTGAATTTAAAGAAAACAGTTTGAAACTTGAGGGTTTTATAAAATTCAATCTTATTGATGATAAAAAGGATGAATTTATAAAATATCTATCTGAAAAAAATATCACTTTAAGCAATATAGAAGTTGGAGAAAATACTATCTATGTTTATGAGAATTATATTATAACAAAACCTTCTGATTTTAAATCAAATTTTTTGTATTCATTTTATAAAATAATAGGTTCAAAAATTTTCTATTTATTTATAATTCTTTTTCTAATTTTCTATTTATTATTATGGGGCATGGTTCAATAAATAGTTTATAAAAATAGACAGCCTATTTTTGTAAACAGGTGCTCATACTATAATACTAAGAGAAAATATGATCTTCTATTAAAATCAGATGATACAATTCTATATCTTTATATATTTTTAAAGAGTTTTTGAATTATACAAAGGCTTGAAATATTTATTTTAATTAATATAATTTTTTTATGAGAATTATCTGGGCGCCCTGGAGAATCAAATATATTAATGAATCAAAGACAAAAAAGGGTTGCTTTATCTGTGAAATTATAAAAGAAAATAAGGATGAAGAAAATTTGGTTTTATATAGAGGAAAAAACACTATAATAATAATGAATAAATTCCCTTATAATTCCTCTCATATTATGATATCTCCTTTAAGACATATTAAAAATTTTTATGAATTAACAGATGACGAGATAAATGAAATATTTAAACTCATTTCAAAATCTCAAAAGATAATTGAAAATTTATTTAAGCCAGATGGTTTTAACCTTGGAGTTAATATTGGTAAGGCTTCTGGTGCTGGAGAAGAACATCTTCATTTTCATCTTGTACCTCGATGGTTTGGTGATACAAATTTCATGACAGTTTTTATAGAAACAAGGGTTATGCCAGAATCAATATTTGAAATATATAAAAAATTAAAAGAGGGCTTTATTGAGAGTAATAGGTGATTTACATATCCACTCAAAATATTCAAGAGCAACAAGTCGTGATATGGAGATACCCGCAATTTCAAAATGGGCAAAGATTAAAGGAATAAATCTTGTTGGAACTGGAGATTTTACTCATCCTGATTGGTTAAGAGAAGTTAAATCCTATTTAAGAGAATATGAAGAAGGAATATATGAATATGATGGTGTCTATTTTATTCTTTCAGCAGAAGTTAACCTTATCTTTTCTTTTAGAGGAAAATCAAGGAAGGTGCATATTAACCTTTTATCAAAAAGCATAGAAGATGTTGAAAAATTGAATAAAGCCTTTTCAGAATATACTGACTTATCAATTGATGGAAGACCAATTCTACCTTTTAATTGTATAGAGTTTACAAAACTAACTAAAGATATCACACCTGAAACATTTATATATCCAGCACATGCATGGACTCCATGGTTCGGAATTTTTGGCTCGGTTACGGGTTTTGACTCTCTTGAAGAGGCTTTTGGGGATGAAATAAAATATATTCATGCTATTGAAACTGGTCTTTCATCTGACCCACCTATGAATTGGCTTGTCTCTAAACTTGATAACTTTACCCTTCTTTCAAACTCAGATGCTCACTCACCTGGTAATCTTGGACGAGAAGCAAATGTTTTTAATATCAATTTAAACTATGATGAACTTATTGATTCCATTATAAAAAAGGATAAAAAAAGATTTTTGTTCACAATTGAATTTTTTCCTGAAGAAGGAAAATATCATTTTGATGGTCATAGAAATTGTGGAATATCGATGAGTCCAGAAGAATCAATAAAAATAAAAAATATTTGTCCCAAGTGTCACAAACCAATGACTCTTGGAGTTTTACATAGAGTTTATGAATTGAAAGATAGAGAAAAAATAGATAAAAATAATTTTATTCCATATAAAAGTGTAATTCCTCTTATGGAGATAATAGCACAAGCATTAGGAAAAAATGAAAATTCAAAAGTTGTTCAAGATGAATATTCAAAGATCATTGGAAAATTTGAGAATGAATTTAATGTTTTGATATTTTTACCAATCAATGAAATGGCTGGAAAAATTGATGATAGAATACTTAAACTCATAATAAATATGAGAGAGGGAAAAGTTATAACAAAACCAGGTTTTGATGGAGAGTTTGGAAAAATTGAGGTTGTTTTTGAAAAAGAAGAGGAAAAACCACCTTCACTTTTTTAAAAAAATCCATCTATCATTAGATACAAAATTTTACAGATTAAATTATGTTAAAATTATTTTTGGAGGTGTAGGATGAAAAAATTGTTGATTTTAACTCTTTTAGTAATGGTTTCTTTTCTTGTTTTCACAGGATGTAAAAAAACACCAAAAACTTTGAAGGTCGGAACATCTGCTGATTATCCACCATTTGAGTATGTTGATGAAAAAACAGGCGATTTTATTGGTTTTGACATGGATTTAATAAGACTGATTGGAAAAAAGGCTGGATATGAAGTTGAAATTGTTAATATGGATTTTGATTCAATTATTCCATCTCTTGAAAAGAAAAAAATTGATGTTGCAATTGCTTGTATGACAATAACTGAAGATAGAACAAAAATTGCTCCTGCAATACCATATTGGGATACAGGTCAATCAATAATTGTAAATGGTAATAGTGCCTATAAGCCATTGAGTTTAGGTGAACTTTCAGATAAAAAAGTTGGGGTACAAAAAGGCACAACAGGAGAACAAATTCTTGACGAAGGAATTGACAAGAAGGAGGTAAATCCCCTTGAAGTTAGAAGATATACATCTGTTATTCTTGGTATGCTTGATTTACAGAATGGAGCAATTGACGCAATGATTATAGATACGCCAGTTGCAAATTTATATGCAACAAAATATAACTATGTTGTAACTACTGAACTTGCCCCAGAAACTGCTGGTATTTTTGTTGATAAAGATAATCAAAAACTTTTTGATGATTTGAAAAAGGCTCTTGATGAAATTAAAAAAGGAAATGAATGGCAAGAATTGGTAGCAAAATATTTCTCAGGTGAATAAGATTAGTTAATGAAAATTTTTGATTTAACAGTTTTTTCAAACATTAGTGCCATTAAGTATATACTTAATGGCACTTTTAATACAATCTTCCTAACACTTACAGGTATTGGAATTGGTTTTATCTGTGGAAGTTTGTTAACATTTGGGGAGGTGTACCTACCCTCCCCTTTTAATTTTATCTTCAGAATTTTTGGAGAAATTTTAAGAGGAATCCCTTTAACTGTTCTTTTCTTAATTTTGTATCTTGGATTTAATTTAGGAACTTTAACATCTGCAATTGTTGGTCTTGGAATAAGAAGTGCAGCATATCAGAGTCAGATCTTTAGGTCATCACTTGAAGCAATTCCTCAAGGTCAACTTCTTGCTGCTTTAAGTATAGGATTAAAAAAGAGTGAAATTTTTCTTCATATTTTATTACCTCAAGCGATAAAAATAATGATACCTTCATGGAGTAATGAATTTATAACTCTATTAAAGGATACTTCAATTGCTTTTGTTCTTGGAATAACTGAAATTATGACAAGGGCAGAATTAATATCAAGAGCAATAGGAAGATATTTTGAAATTTATATTTTTATTGCTGCTATCTATTTTATCATGGTAAGAGGTTCAAATTATGTACTTAATTTAATATATGAAAAAAATAAAATTCCTGGACTTGGAGAGAGAAGATGAAAGAAGTTTTAAAAGTTATTGATTTAAAAAAATCATATGGAAAAAATGAAGTATTAAAGGGTGTAAGTTTTAACATAAATGAAAATGAAATAAAAGTCATTATTGGACCAAGTGGAGGAGGAAAAAGTACATTACTTTATTGTATAAATTTTTTAACCAGGCCCGACTCTGGAAAAATATTTCTCGATAACATTGAATTAACTTCACCAGATACAAATTTACCAAAAATGAGAGAAAAAATTGGTTTTGTTTTCCAACATTTTAATCTTTTTATGCATTTAAATGCATATAATAATGTTTTAATGGGTTTAGTTAGAGTAAAGAAAATGAAAATAAATGAAGCTAAAGAAATAGTTGAAAACTCTTTAAATCTTGTTGGAATTGATAAAAAATTATGGAATCTATTTCCAGCACAACTTTCTGGAGGACAGCAGCAGAGAGTTGCAATTGCAAGAGCAATTGCAATGAACCCAAGAATAATTCTTTTTGATGAACCAACAAGTGCTCTTGATGTTGAATTAATAGGTGAAGTTCTTAAAGCGATAAAAAATCTTGCATTAAAGGGAATGACAATGCTTCTTGTTACTCATGAAATAGAATTTGCAAAAGATGTTGCTAATGAAATTATATTTCTTGATAATGGAGTTATTCTTGATAAGGGTAGTCCTGAGGAGATGATCATAAATCCAAAAAATGAAAGAATAAAAAAATTCTTAGGAATAATTAGCAAGGAAAAAGAAAATGTTTGAATCATATTTAAGAATCTTTGATAAGTATGGACCAGATATTTTTTCAGGTTTAAAACTAACAATTTATATAACAATAATATCAATAATTTTTGGACTTTTTTTGGGTCTTATTTTGGCTGTTTTAAAAATATATGGTCCAAAAATATTAAAAATTTTGTCTTCTTTATATATAGAAATTATAAGAGGAACTCCTATGGTTGTGCAATTATTCATAATTTATTATGGAATACCATCAACTGGTTTAATAAGATTTTCTCCATTTTTTGCTGCAATACTCGGAATGGGATTGAATAGTGCTGCTTATCAAGCAGAATATTTTAGAACCGCCTTTCATGCTATTCCTGTTGGGCAGAGTGATGCTGCTTTAAGTATTGGAATGAATAGATGGAAAATAATTTTTTATATTCTTTTACCTCAAGTTATCAGAATAACAATTCCTGCATGGACAAATGAATTAATCGCATTAACACAATATTCAAGTTTAGCAATGGTACTAACCGTTATGGAACTTACAAGCGTTGGGAAATTTATAGGAAGTAAAACATTTATGTATATTCAATCCTTCACAATTATTACTGTTATTTATGTTATTCTATCAATTGTCTTTACAAGATTAATGGTTTATTTTGAGAAAAGATTAGCAATACCAGGAGTTTCAGTCGTTAGAGGAAGAGGTTCAATATTTTAATTATTCCTCACCCCAGATTTTATATTCAATAACCTTATCTAAATCAAGTTCAGGAAGCTTAATATAAAAAGAAAAAGAATCTAAAACTGCTTTAAGAGGTATAAGGCCTACAAGTTCACTCTCTTTAATATATGTGCCATATTTTTCTGCTTCCATTTTTACAATTTCATACACTCTATATATTGGTAGTTTTTTAAAATTAAGAATATTCATTGAAACTTGTGCGCAATTTTTATCCTGTAGATAAAAACCCTTTGCTTGTAGATACATTAATCCACCCGAAGATTCTCTTATTGATTTTGCAATTTTTTCAGCAATTGAAACATCATTAGTTGCAAGGTTTATATTATAAGCAATTAAAAATTCTCTAACCCCAATAACTGTTGCTCCACCTGTTGGATGTGGTATAGGTTCACCTATATCTGGATACCAGAGGGTTTCTTTCATCTTTTCCTTAAGCCCCTCAAATTCACCTTTTCTTATATTTGGTAATTTTCTTCTTTCTTCATTTGTTGCAGAATCTGCATAAAAATAAATTGGAACACTAAGTTCATCCCAAATTCTTTGTCCAAGAATTTTTACATAATTATTTAACTCATTTTTTGTTATTCCACTTATTGGAACTAATGGTATGACATCAACTGCACCAATTCTTGGATGCTCTCCTTTATGTTTATTCAAATCAATAAGTTCAACTGCTTTTTTGGTGAAAAAGAAAAGACCTTCAATGATTTCATCAACATCCCCTACAATTGTAACTACGGTTCTATTATGACTTTCGTCAGAAGACACTTCAAGTATCTTAATATTTTCAAATTTTTTAAATTCATTAACAATTTCATTTATAACTTCTCTATTTCTTCCCTCACTTATATTAGGAACACTTTCAACAAGTTTTTTCATATCTCCTCCTAATTTTTATCTTATCATATTTTATCTTGATATACTTTAGTTATGAAAAGAGTATGGTTTAAAAGAAAAATTAATAATGCTATTGTGCTTTTAGGTGGAGGAGCAAGAGGTCTTGCACATATTGGTTTTTTACAATCATTAAAGGAAAATAAAATAAAAATAGACCTTGTTGGTGGAACTTCTATGGGCGGTATTATTGGAGGTTTATATGCCTATGGATATGAACCTGAAAAACTAAAAGAGATGGCTATTAATTTTGATTATAAATCACTTCTAAATTTACCAAAAATACCTTTTAGTATAAAAACAAAAAATATTTTTGAACTGATTATTTTAACCTCATATTCAAAATTGGTTAAAAAGGAAGAGGAGGGTGAAGATAAAATAGAAAATATTTTAAAATCTTTAACTAAAGAGGCAAATATAGAAGATATTAAGACAAAATTTTTTTGCGTTGCTGCAGATTTACTCAGTGGAAAGGAAGTTATTTTTGATAAAGGCCCATTATATAAAGCCCTTAGGGCAACAATGTCTTATCCTTTTATATTTGATCCTCTCTATTATAATAAAATGCTTCTTGTTGATGGAGGAGTTGTTGATAATGCTCCGGTTTTATTGGCAAAAAGGTTTGGTGCTCAGAAAGTTGTTGCTGTTGATATACATATTCCAATAAAAAAGGAAAAAAAGGATAAATTTCAAAATGATTTTAATAAATTAAAAAGAATTTTTGAAATGATGTCAGAAAAACTTGTTGAAATTAACCTATCATTTGCAGATTATGTATTAAAAATTGATATTGAAAAAGAAACCTTTGATTTTTCTGAAACAGAAGAGATAATAAAGATCGGTAAAGATATAACAGATAAAAAAATTTTAGAAATTAAAAAAATTTTAAGTTAGAAACTAAGGTGATAATTTCTTTATTTCATTAATTATTTCTTCTATCCTTTCAAGTTCTTTACCTGCTTGAGAATAGTTTCCCTCACCACTATATTTCTTATAGTTTGTTATTGATTCAGAAAGAAGAGATAAAAGTTCATTTAAATTTTTTTCTTTAATTACTATTTCACCTTTTATCAATTCTTTAATTGCACTTTGAACATCATCGCCCCATTTAACATTTTCAAGTGATGCACATACAACCTTTCTTAACTGTGGAATTTTCCCTTGAGTTGCCTGAAGATATATTGGTTCAGTATAAAGGATAGAACTATCAAGAAGTAAAAATATTGTATTTCCTCTAATTACCTGAGAACCCTGTTGATTCCATAAACTTAAGGTTTTAGAAATCTCTGCATCCTGATCGACTCTTGCTTCAAATTGAAGAGGACCATATATTAATGTCTCTTTTGAAAATTGATAAATAATAACATCTCCATAATTTTCTTTATCACATCTACCAACAAATAGCGCTATAAGATTACTCTTTCCTGTTGGTGTCATTGGCAATATATTTACAAATTCGATCTTTTTATTGATATTCATGAAAATAAAATATGGAATCATATCTTGTGTCTGTGAAATATATTTTTCTTTTGCTTTATCCCATCTATCTTCTTTGTTATAGAATACTTCAACATCTTTCATATGATAATCTCTCAATAAATATGATTGAATTTCAACAAGGTCATCTGGATATCTTAAATGTGATTTCAAATCTTCTGGCATCTTATCAAAACTTAAAAAAAGAGTTGGATATATTTTTTTGTAAACATTTATAACAGGATCATTTTCATCTATTATATAGAATTTTGTTTCTCCAGTATAGGCATTTATTGTACACTTCACAGAATTTCTGATATAGTTTAAAGGAATATCTCCATAATTTATTCTTTCAGAGTATGGAAAATAATTTGAAATTGTAAATGCATCTAAAATCCATATTAAATTTCCTTTTGAATCTATAACTATATATGGATCATATCCATAAAGAAGAAAAGGTGCAATTTTATCAGCTCTTTCAACTATTTTTCTATAATATAAAATTCTTGAATCTTTGTTCAAGTATTTTGATAAGAAAATATTTATATCATTAAATTTTACTGCGAAAAAGAATCTTTTTATAAAAGAGTCAATTTTAACTCCACTTTCTTCTTTATAAGTAGTAAAAACATTTTCATCCCCTTTTGGATAATCAAACTCTTCTGTTAATGTATTTACAAAAATATAATTATCAGTTAATTCTCCAAAATAAATTTCTGGTTTTTCAATTTTAATATCAAATTTTTCATATTTTGGAGGGATATCTTTTATAAATAAATATGGAAGTCCTTCATTTGACACTTCATTAACTGGATTCATACAAACTCCATATCCATGAGTAAATTTTAAATGTAAATTTACCCAACTTTTAGAATCTGAAGTAAGAAGATTCTGATCAAGTTCTCTTGCAGAAATCATAACTTCCCTTAATTCATTTTCAATAATATATCTATCTATATCAACATCATAAAATCTATAATATGGTCTTATACCTTGTATCTCTTTGTATGTATCATTTAGTGCTCTTGTGTCCCAAATTCTTGCACTTTTTATCAATTCAATATTTTCATTTATTGTATTTTCATTTATATTTTTAACCTCTGGTATCTGAACAAATTTAAATTTATCAAGTGCATAGGCTAAATTTGTATATTTAATATTATAAGAAAGATAATTTTTTTCTTTCTCAAGTTCATTTGGGTTTACAGAAAATCTCTGATATAGGTTTGGAACTACTGAATAAAAAAGAAATATAAGAATTAAAAGCACTGAAATTGGAATGTAAAAGACCTTTTTTATCTTAAAATAAATCTTTCCTGTGAAAAACATAAGATAAATTGAAAGAACAACTAAAAGAACAATTATCACATAATAGACAGGAATTCTAATATGTAAATCAGTATATCCTATTCCAAAAACTGCACCTCTTTTAGTAAAAATCAGATTATAAATTGCAAGATGAGTTTTAAAAGCAACTATCAAAATAAAAACTGAAAATGTTCTAATTATTTTTTTCCTTATATCTTCATCTCTAACTTTTATAGATAAAGCATACTTCATTCTTATGATAATTAAGAAAAAAATTATTGAAAAGAAGAGAATAAATCCTGTTATGGATAAAAGTAGATTGGAAAAATCATTTAAAAATGGAAATGAAAAAAGATAAAATGATAGGTCTTTTCCTAAAATTTCAGTTTTAATGTTTGTATTGAATTTATTTAAAAAAAGTAAGATATTATTATAATCTAAATTTTGAATAAAAGTGAAAGATAGGGAGGCAATGAAAATTATTATTTTATATACCAATTTAAAAATTTTTTTCTCCTTTTTCCTTTCTGGGGTTTCAAAAGGAGTTGTAACATATTCAAATTTTGTAATTAAAAACAAAATAATGGAGGTTATAATAAAAATAGATATATAGATTCCAAATTTATAAAAAAATCTTATCAAATAAACATTTTGATAACCTAAACTTGAAAAAAAATAGTAATCAACGAATATTGAAGAAAAAGAATAAAGAATAATAAAAATAATTATTGGAATAAAAATAAGTGGAATTATGAAAAGTTTAAATGATAATTTTTTTGTAAAAAAAAGAATAATTAAAAAAATTAATAAAATTATTAAAAAAAGAATTACTCCCATTAATAAACTCCTAAATCTCTTAATTTTTCTTCATTATATCCAAGATAGTGGCCAATTTCATGAAGTAACACTTTCTTTATTTTTTCTTCAACAGAAATATTTTCAAAATTTGCAACTTTTTCTATCTCTTCTTTATATAAAACAATCTTATCAGGAAGTATAAAATTATAACCCATCCCTCTTTTCATTAAAGGAACACCTCTATATAAGCCAAGTAGATATCCTCCATCCTTTTCTTCAACAGTTATTTCAAGATTATTCAATGATTCTTTAATCCATTCTGGTAAACTATTGTAAATTTCTTCAACTTTATCAATAAATTCTTTAATTTCCATATATTAATTATAATTAAATATTAATAATTAACAAATTAAGTTAATTTTTGTTTTTCTTTTCTTTTTTTATATATAGTATAAAATATATAAAATGCTATTGAAAGAATCAATAATAAAAAGAAGGTAATATAAATTTCATCTAAATAAGGCTTAATAACATTTCTATATTCTCCAAAAAAGTATCCAAGTAAGGTTAGAAATGAAACCACTAAAATATCTCCAAGAAAAGAAAATATTGAGAAATTTATCAAATTCATTTTTAAAATTCCAGGAATTACTGTAATATACTGCCTTATAGTTGGGACAAATCTTGTTAGAAATACTGCATATATTCCATATTTTTTAAACCATTCCTCACCCCTATCAATCATTTCTTCTCTTATTCTGAAAAATCTACCATATTTTATCAAAAATGGCCTTCCAATTTTATATCCTATAAAATAATTTATTAATGAACCACATAAACTACCCAGAGCACCAAAAGTTATAACAAGAAATAGATTAAAACTTCCTTTTGATGAAAGATAACCAGCAGGAACTATGAAGACTTCTGATGAGATAGGGAGTATAGAGCCATTTAAAACCATTGCTAAAAAAAGTCCAAGATAGCCCATTTTATTAACAAGATTAAGAATAAAATGTAAAATATTGTTCATCCTTATAATTATATATAATTTTAATCCTATTTCTTTTCTGATAAAATTTTTATAAACTTATTTTTAAAGGAGGAAACATGTGAAAGTAATTAAAAATATCTCAATTTATACAGGAGGTGAAAATCCTACTTTTATAAAAAATGGTGCTATTTTCTGGGATAAAGATAGAATTGTAAAAATAAGTAAGGATGGCTTTGATGAAAAAAATTTTAATGGAGAAATAATTGATGGTTGTGGAAATTTATTAATTCCAGGATTAATAATTGCTCATGATCATCTCTATTCTGCTCTTGTAAGGGGTATGAGTATCAAAAGTGGAAATCCAAGAAATTTTTATGAAATTTTGGATAAACTATGGTGGAAACTTGATCTTAAATTAGATAAAGATTCAATTTATTATTCGGCATTAACAGGAATAATTGATGCAATAAAATCTGGTGTAACAACAATAATAGACCATCACGCAAGTTTTGGTTATATAAAGGGTAGCCTTGATGAAATTGAAAAAGCAGCAACTGAGACTGGAATTAGAATGTCAACATGTTTTGAAGTTTCAGATAGATGGGGTGAAAATAAAAGTGAAGAGAGTATCAAAGAAAATTTAAGATTTATTGAAAAAAATATTAATAGAAAAGATAAAATGATGGTACCAACTTTTGGACTTCACGCCCTTTTCACAATAGGTGAAAAGACACTTAAAAAATGTTCAGAAATAGGAAATCATTACAAAGTTTCTTTTCATACCCATCTTGCTGAAGATAGATTTGATAGAGATTATAATTTGAGATTTTATGATTTATCACCTGTTGAAAGATTATCAAAGGAGAATATGTTAAATGATAAAACACTTTTAATTCATTGTGTTCATATTGATGAAAAAGATAAAGAAATCATAAAAGAAAAAAATTCTATGGTTGTTCATAATCCAGAATCAAATATGAATAATGCTGTTGGTCTTCCAGATGTTTTTGAAATGTTAAATGAAGGAATTGTTGTTGGTCTTGGCACAGATGGATTTACTCAGGATATTTTTAGAGAAACCCATGTTTTATATATTGCTCATAAGCATAACAAAAAAGATCCTAACATAGGATTTACTGAGTCAAACAAAATTATTTTTGTCAATAATCCTGAAATTACTCGAAGAATATTTGGTATTGAAACAGGAATAATAAAAGAAGGAGCAAAGGCAGATTTCGTCCTTTTAGATTATACTCCACCTACTCCTTTAAATGAAAATAACTTTTTTGGTCATTTTATCTTTGGTCTTTCAAGTAGATTTGTTAATGATGTTGTTATAAATGGAGATTTCATTCTAAAAAATAAAGTTTTTACAAAAATTGATGAAAAAAAGATTTTAAAGGAGAGTGAAGTTATCACAAAAAAATTATGGGAAAGGTTTGATACATAACAGATGACAGTTTTAAAAATTGTAGTTGTTTTTATAATTGTTATTTTTCTAATTCAAAAGAAAATTCCTCCTGGAATATCTTTAATAATTGGAGCAATGCTCCTTGGAATAATATATCCAATTAATTTGAATCAATTATTCAATATATTTTACAAAACCTTAACTTTAAAAGATACTATTGAATTAATAATTACTCTTATTCTCATATATCTTCTTTCTTTTTTCTTACAGGGAAAAGATGTTCTTTCAAAAATGATTAAAAATCTGGATGGAATTTTTCCAAATAGAAAACTCACTATTTTCTTATCTTCTTCTCTTATAGGACTACTTCCAATGCCAGGTGGGGCACTTTTTTCTGCACCACTTGTTGATGGGTTAACGAAAGATATTGATATTCCAATTGAAAGAAAAGCATATATGAATTACTGGTTTAGACACGTTCTTGAAGGAGCATTTCCAACCTATCCCGGGATAATCCTTGCAGCAAATTTTTTAAATGTAACAATTAGAACTGCCCTTTTTGCACATTTTTTAATTCCTTTTGTTTTGATTTTTGTTGGTGTTTTTATTGGTTTTAGGGGAGTTGAAATTAAAAATAATATTGAAAACAATGGAAATATTTTTGATTTTCTAAAATATTTTTCTCCAATTCTTCTTATATTAATTTTGATTTTATTCTTCAATTTAAATATTATATTTTCAATATTAATCTCTCTCGTTCTTTCTTTCTTTTTTCTAAAACCTACATTTAAAGAACTTTTTAATTATTTTAAAAAATCTTTAACCCTTGATAATATTTTCTTACCAATTGGTGTATATTTTTTTAGAAATTTACTCAATACTGGAATAGCAAATGATATTTCAGTTTCTTTATTTTCATTAAGTATTCCATTTTTTCTAATTTTATTTTTAATGCCCTTTATTTCAGCGTTTGTAACTGGTCTTACTTCAATGGGAGTCGCTATATCTTATCCAATAATACTTAATTTGTTTTATCCAGGTGGGACTTTATCTTATGCTTTAATGGGAATAGCATATAGTGGAGCAGTTTGTGGAATTTTATTCTCACCACTTCATCTATGTTTGATTGTTACAATTAATTACTTCAAATGTGAACTTTCAAAGATATATAAAAATCTCACAATATCTGTTATAATATCTTCTTTTATATTAATTTTTTTATATATGATTCTTTATAAACTCAACTTTTAAGGTATCTTAATTCCTATTTTTGTAACTTCAATATCTACAACTCTTAAATCCTCATATAAAAATGGTATAGAAACAGAAATTCTATCTCCAATCTTTGGAATTGTAAAAATCGTGTTTTGTTTTTCAGAAAAAATTGGATATGTTTTTCCTCTTATTTGTAATTCTGAAATCTTTTCTGGATTTATAAGAATATGTGGAGTTGTTGCTTCGATAATGTAGTTATAAGCCCAGTGATTCTCATTTAAATCAGTAAATGTATTTATATTTCCAAAATTAATTCCACCTCTAAATGTTGCCTTAAGTAGTATTGTTAAAAACTCTGCTCTTGTAATTCCATTCTCACCTTTAAATTTACCATCTTTGTATCCACTTATAATTCCCTTTTTATATACAGCACCTATTATTCCCTTAGCCCAATATTTATCATCAATATCATTAAAATAGTTACCATAATCTTCTGTTAAATTCAAAATTTTAAAAATTATTGCACATGCTTCAGATCTTTTTAAAATACCTTCAGGATTAAATTTACCATCTGGATATCCTCCCATAAATCCATTAGATATAACATTCATTACAAATTCTTTTCCCCAGTAGTCATCTTTTATATCAACTGGCACTTGAACGTTAGATGCTCTTGAAAGTAGAAAAGTATTAGAAATTATTACCGCTATTTCTACTCTTTTTACATAATTATCAGGTTTGAATGTTCCATCAGGGTACCCGCTTATTATCGGATGGTGATATATCTTTAGACATTCTATCTTTACATCCTTTTTAACTACCTGTTCATCTATAGATATTTCAAAATTATTTGTTGTATCACAATTTCCAGTTGCTCTAAAGGAAAGTTCAATCTTTTTTTCTTCATTTATTCCTATTCTATCTATTGTTACTAAATAATTCTCTCCCTTTGATGAATCTGAAATTAATCTGAAATTTTGAGGAATTTTAATATTTAATTTTTTATCAACTGCTTCTTTTGTTCCAGTATTTTTTATAAAAACTTTCATTTCAAGATTGGAATAGAGTTTAACTGAATCTGCCATCTCAACTCTTAAAGAAATATTTTCTTTTCCTTCGCCTTTTATTAATATATTTATCTCTTTTTTTATCTCTGTAAAATCTGGTGATGATAAAGTAAGTAAAATTTTTGTAGTTTTATCATCAATAGTTAACTTTGCTTTTAGTGTTAAAGATAAATTTATCTTTTCATTTTCTTTCAATGTATCTATCTTTAAATAAAAAGTTTTTTCATCTTTCTTAAAACTTCCGATATCTGAATTGATAAAATCAAATGTATCAGGTATGACAATTTTTAAAGTAAGATTATTAGCCATATAATTTCCACTATTTTTTATTTCAACAGGAATATTAAAAACTGAACTTGACTTAGTATTTATATTTTCAGAAGTAGTTACTGAAATTATTGGCTTACCAGTTATTGTAAATTTTGTCTCATCATCATTTATGAAACTATTTGGTATTCCATCATCAACCCCATCTTCATCACTTTTTTCAATAATCTTCAATCCTTCATAAGGATAATATTCAATTTCTCCCTGTAATGAAAATGTTAAATTGATATCAACACTTTCTGGTATTGAAAAAGAAAACTTTATGGTTTCTGATGAATTTCTTGAGATGAAAATTTTATCAACAACTATTTCATTATTCTCAATTTTATAAGTTGAATTCTTAGGATAACTTAAAACCTGAATATCTTTAAATTGATTCGGTATTTTAATACTAAATTTTACATCTTTAACATCTTCATCCCCTGAATTTTTCAATGTAGAGATAAATTCAATTCTTCCTCCTCTTTCACCACCAGAAGATTTTTTTAATGAAAGGTCAAGAAATGGTGCTTTTTCAGTAACTAAGATTTCTGAAAATTCTGATGTATTTCCATCATTATCAGTAAAATTAATCAGAAAATATTTTTGATTTAATTCAAGATCAGTTGGTATATAAAAATTACTCACTCCTTTTTTAACTTCCTTTTCTCCAATAAATGTTTCGCAGTTAGAAGATAATATACCACTCATAAAAACTTCAATTTTCCCATCAATTTTACTATTTAATGATAAAAAAAGAGATTTTCCTAAA
>JBAMLT010000130.1:0-1077 GCA_039793425.1 Caldisericota bacterium | reverse complement strand
ATGATAGTGATCAGAAATTTTATGCTTTATGGGGTTCTCCAGTACATTGGATTTTTTTTCATAAAACACACATTACTCTAACAAGAAGCAGTGCAGACGAGTTGCTGGATTTAAGTGAAAGCAAATTGAGAGAAATATTTCTTTCTGAATTTCGTGAATTCTTTCCTGAATTTATTAATAAAAACTTATCTACTTCAAAATAATTAAAGAAAAAAGAGCAACATTTATTTCAGATATTTCATCGATAAAAAATCGGATTCCAATAGAAACAGAATTTTCAAATCTTTTCATTGCTGGTGATTTTGTTGATACTGGCTATCCATCAACAATTGAAAGCGCTGTTAAGAGCGGCAGGATGGCTGCACAAAAAATTTTGGAAATGGATGTTTATAAATTGGCAGGTTTGGATTAATATTTAAAAATTTTTATTTGGTCATTCAACTCAGGATCCTCTGATGAAACCTAATCACAATCGATTATGAAAAAGTTCTCTTCAATTTTATCAATCAATATTTATTCTTTATATAATCATAAAACAGCGTTGAGAGTTTTGCAATTAACTCTTCACCAGTTTTTGATTCTGGTAAATTTTTAGTCATAACAACAAGTATGTAATCAAATTTTCCACAATAGAATATTCCCATTTCGCATCTTACATCATCAAGCTCACCACCTTTGCTTGCAAGCGTTATCTCGTCTTCAATGCCATTCATGAGAGGAGTAGATTTTGGGATGCTCAAGATTTTAATTATCTCATTGTTGATTGTATCAGGAAAGATTTCATATCGATAAATCATTTCGAGTAATTTAAGTTTGTCAAAGGGTGATGAAATATTCTCTCTACCAGTTTTTCGTGCTTCAAAATCCATCATCACTCTTTGAAGTTTAGTATTAGTTAATCCGAGCGATTGAATCGTTTGATTGATATTTCCCATTCCAAGTTTTTCAATTAAAATATTAGTTGCTGTATTGTCGCTTTGTTGAATCATTAAAACAGCTAAATTGTAATAACTAAGTTTTAAATCGTTTTGATCGAAAAATTGTAAAATTCCGCTTCCACCAACTTTTAAATTAATT
>JBAMLT010000129.1:0-1079 GCA_039793425.1 Caldisericota bacterium | reverse complement strand
CTCGTATATCAAATATGCATTCTCTGAGCCTAGAAAAAAAGTAAAAAATAACTTGAGAAAGATTATTTTGGATCTGAGGCATATACCATCAGAGATACTGGATAAAAGACCAAGTGAATTGATGCTTCAGGATTGGGTTAGGATTTTTAAAGGCAGTATTTAAATTTTGCGTAAATGGTAATAGTTAAGATAAGCAAAATATCATTATAAGATTACCTTTTTCTTTTAGGGTTTGGATTGTAATGCCGATATAGATTAAATTATTTTTTTATAACATAACAATCTCATAATTCAATATTTATTACTAATTTCAATTATCCTAATTTCATAAGAAATCTTGAAAGTTATTAAAGGTTTATAATAAATAACTTTTAAAATAAATATACTTGTGCAATTAGTGCTTATTAAAAGTAAACTTGTCAAATTAAAATTATTTGCCTTTATTCAATATTATGAATGCACTTAAATATAAAAGAACACTAATTATAGATGGTTGTGTGTCTTGAAGAATTATTGACAAAATAAAAATATACTGTTGACACAATTCATTTAATACAAATTTCAAAATGAAATTTAAATATGAGAATAGTATTAAAAAATTATTAGGAATTATCTGAATTTGTACTACTTTGACCAGTCCCACCACTAAAAAACAAATCTTTAGCTTTTTCTATATTTTTGATTTGAGAATAAAATTCTAAAAAATCATCATTTGATAATGGTCGATTAAACTTGTTCATCTCTTCCATAGTCAGGTCAGTAACAATCTGACTTACCTGCATACCGACGTTAGATACAGCATTGATCATCGTTTTTTGTTTACATACAGGACATTCGGATATGAGCTTAATTACATTTGCTTGTAAATCAACAACTTTAAATGAATCATCTGTCTTTTTTGCCCCACACGCAGAACAATAAGTACCCCAATTTTTTTTAATTTGTTCGATTATTTGTTTTATTTCAGATTCACGCATTTTATTCATTTTTGTTGTTTATTATTTTTATATTAATCCAATAATATATTAGCACACAAGCCGTCAAAGTGCCAAGTAGGGAGAGCGTCAGAAACATTCCGG
>JBAMLT010000128.1:0-1080 GCA_039793425.1 Caldisericota bacterium | reverse complement strand
ACAATATCTAAATAATTTATGAGTCATCTTTATAGTTTATTTGATATATTATACAAATGAACAACTTTACATTTTCTAGAGAATTAGAGCTAAGTGTTGTTATACATAGATTTAAAAAACTTCTTAAAATTTACGAAGAGATATCAGAAGATATTTCCACTACTAGATTTTATCCTGCAATCATTTATAACGAAGACTTTTGGAGAAGCCCATTCGAAAAACAAAAAGTTATTTTGATACAAAACATGAATAACTGGCTAGGTACGGATCCGTCAAGATTTAGCAATTTTTATATTGATGATATGTATATTGATGTATTGTATTCATTAAAACTCTCAATGTTTTCATATTCGAAGATATCATTTGATGCTTTATTAAATGTACTAACAATTAAAACAAAATTTTCAATTACCGAATTTACAGATTTGAGCGAACCGGATAATGCTAAGACATTTATAAACAATTTAATAAGCAGAGTCCAAAAAAAAGATGAAGATACAAACTATCACAGTGATATATTTTATAAAATCTTATCCGAAAAAATATACAACATAAATAAATCAAACATAAATATTCTTTTGGTATTTAAAGCTTGGAACACAACAGGCCTTTTTAAAATTTTGGAAAATATCAAAAATATAAGTACAGAAATTGGATCAAAAACATTGCAAATAGATATAGTTTTATTCAAGTTCAAATTTTACTCAACAAAAAAAGAAGTAATCTCAAATATAAAATCTTATGAATCAAATAACGTAAAAATCAACCTAGAAACTGTTTATATTCTAGACTACAGTGTTAATACAACACGCAGATATGATTTGATCTATTATGAATATTTATTTGGATTTCTGCCCAGTGATGTAGTATTAAAGTATTCAAATATTTATTATTCTAAAAAGACGCGATTATCTTATCTCAAGAAAACACCATTATCAGAGTCACTAAAAGAGATAGCAAAAATACAAAATCCTTTAAATCCAAAAGTAGAGAAGGATAAATTTAAATACATTGCAAAAGAATCAATTTGGACACCATATCAAAATAAAATAATATCAGAACTTATTGATACTCTTACAC
>JBAMLT010000127.1:0-1091 GCA_039793425.1 Caldisericota bacterium | reverse complement strand
AGGGAGGTATATATACAGAAGGCTGTATATACTACCTCCCTAAAAACATTTAAAAGGGAGGTGCTTTATGCAAGGAATTTTAGAAATTTTAAAACAAATTCCAAACATTATTAGTAATTCATTTGGAGGTTTAGGTGGTATAATTTTAACAATCTTTGCAATTGAGGGTGCTGTTGTAAGTGTCAAATTTGTCATAAACCAAATCAAAAAACATCTTGGAGGAAGAGAAGAAGAAGAGGAAGAAGAAGAAGGAGAAGAGAGTTTTGATTTTGATGAGGATGAACTTATAGAAATAGGAGAGGCTGGCGGGTTTTATGGCATTGATGATTATGAGGATATAAGAAGAAGGCTTCAAAGGGAGGTGGATACTCCTTGAAATATCAATATGTGAGGATTATCACAAAGAGAGACAAGTTATTAATTATTACTTCTAACAAGGTAATTGATATAAACAAAAATGAATTTTTTAAATTTATCATAAAAAATCCTCAAATTAAATATTACCTTGTTTTTGATAATAGAACTTTTGAAGACACTTTGACATTTTTAGATGATAAATTATACAGTTATCTAAACTCTAATGGTGTCATAATATTTAGTAAAGGAAAGTTTTTTACACTCAAAGAATTTGATAATAAAAAGTTATTTAGATTTATGAGGAAAAACAAAGACGCTTTTTTCATAAGAAAGACAAAGAATTTATTTTGGATTATTTACTTTAATAATCACACAATTTATATTGAAAATGCAACGCAATTTGAAAGTATTAAAAATTTGGAAATATACCTGGAACTTGAAAAAAAATTGTATGATATGCTCAATATCAAATATGCTTTATATCCTCAATATCTTTTTAGTTTAGGTGCGAGGGCTTCATTATTATTAAGACAGTTAGGAGTTAAAAAATGGTTTGTCAATCCTAAACCTTTACAATTATGGCTAAAACAGGCTTTTATAGGTGGTAGGATTGAGACATCTTTTAAAGGATTTTACAAGGGAGATGTTTATTATTATGATTTAAACAGTGCATACTTGTATGCTTTTTCACAAATAGGAAATTTTAGCAAGATATACAAAACAAAAAAATATTT
>JBAMLT010000126.1:0-1092 GCA_039793425.1 Caldisericota bacterium | reverse complement strand
TTGAATTAGGTATTCAATGAAGTTTATGTTATTGATTCAAAAGAAAATCAATTTATATTAAAAGAAATATCAGGAATAAAACTAATATCTGAGAGAGAAATAGAAAACGATTCATTTGATCTTTTAATTGATTTAAATGGATCCCTAGCTAATAAAAAAGTGAAAAGTAAATATAAAGTTGGTTTTAACAGAGGAGTTTTTTCAATATATTATACCAATTTTTATCCTTATAATATTACAGAATCAAAGAAGCAGTACATACAAGCAATGATTGAAATGATCGATTACTGTCTAAATATAAAATTAAATATAGATGATCTTCCTCCAAAAGATTATAAGAAAGAGAAGAAAAATCAGATATTCATTCTTGTTGGAAATAAACCAAATCGAAATCTTTCCTATAAAAAGTGGAAGGAATTGATTCTTCTTTTATCAAATAAAAACAATAAATCAAAAATCATAGTTGCAGATGACCCGAATCAATTTATAATGACTCAACTAAAAGTTGATTCTGAAATATTGAATCAAAATAACATTCAATTAATCACAGAGCCAAAATCCCTAAAGGATCTTGCAAAGATTGCAAATGATTCTAAATTCTTTATTGCATTAGACGGAGGGGCAGAGCATTATTTAGAGCGATATACTAATTCAATAACACTTTATACTTGTGGATACGAAAAAAATTGGAGACCGTTTTCATTAAACATGTACAAGTACACGGTAAAAGAAGATCATGTGATCGGAGAAACTACGACTTCGATAGGCCTCAAAAAAATCGTTTTATACAGGATTCCAAATAGAACGACATGCTATAATCTAGTATGCGATTATAAACAATTTAAAGAAATAGAATTTAATCAGTTGTTTAATATTGTTTAATTTTTATCATTTAATATCTTTTCATAATATTCAAATGTTAATTTGGCGATATTTTCCCAAGAAAAAGTTTCAGCAATTTTCCTTGAAGCGATTCCCATCTTTTTTATTTTCGTTTTATCAACGATTAAATCAGTTAGTATATTCGATATGTTGTCTGAATTCCGTTCGATTAGATAACCATTATAATCATTTTTTATTATTTCTTTTGAA
>JBAMLT010000125.1:46573-51657 GCA_039793425.1 Caldisericota bacterium | reverse complement strand
TATTAATGCAAATCTTATAATTCGTGAAGAAATTGATATTATGAAAATAGTTCCAAAACTTGCAGAAAAGGTTAAAGTAATTATGAGAAGTTATTCTGGACTTGATGTTAGTCTTTTTCCAACAAACAATGTAAGGGCAAATAACTTTTTCTTTAAGGTTGATGAAAAGAAAACTATTGAGCAGATAATGAATGAAATGAGATTAAAGAGAAAAGACGCACTTTCACTTTTTATGCTTCTTGTAAAAGAAGGGGCGTTAAAAGCAGATGTCTCTCCTGCACTTTTTCATAAGATAGAGGAAGAGATAAGTAAATAAGTTGAACAAATGAAAAAAATCTTTTTTTTTGTAATAATATTTTTTGTTTTATTTATCTCATTTTCAAATCTAACTTATGCAAAGGATTACTATTTTAAATCAGTTATAACAAATATCTATATTAATAAAGATGGTTCATTTGATGTTGAGATTGAAAGAACATACCATTTTTCAGGAAGTTTTACCTGGGCAACCTACAATATTGATAAGAAGGGATTTAATGAAATTATCGATTTTAGTCTTAAAGATGAAATTGGTGAATTTAAAAAAGTTGACTTAGAAACTCAGGAAGAAAGAACTTATCTTTTTAAAGATCTCGGAAATAGTTATTCAATTAAATTTTTTTATAAAGCAGAAAATGAAGATAAAACATTTTATTTTAAATATAAAGTCTTAGGTGGAATTAAAGCGTATCTTGATATTGCTGATTTCTACTGGAAAGTAATTGAAGATAGATGGGAAAGAGACACTAAATATTTTGAATGTAAAATCTATTTTCCAGAAAAAATTGATGAAAATACCTTCTATGTTTTTGCTCATGGACCTTTGTGGGGTAAAATAGAAAAAAATGATGGAAATGGAGTAATTCTTAATATTAATAATATTCCAAGAAATAATTTTATTGAAGCAAGAATTCTATTTCCATCAAATATTTTAAATGTAGAAAAAATTGGTGAAAATAAATTAAATGAAATCCTTTCTTATGAAAGGAGTCTTGCTAACAAATCTAATATTGAAAGATATAGAGTAAAATCTATATTATTGATATTATTCCTAATTCCAATTATCATATTGATTATCTGGTACTATCTTTTCAGAAAATATGGAATTGAATATAAACCATCAAAAGATTATATTTATGTAAGAGAACCTCCAGATGAACTTCCACCTGCAATTGTTGGATATCTTTTTAGGTGGAAAAATGTTGATGCAAAAGATTTCACAGCGACATTAATGAATCTTATTAGAAGAGGATATATTAAAATTGAAACAAAAGAAAAAGAGGTTGGTTTAATTTTTAAAAGAACAAAAAACATTTTATTTTTTACTAAAAAAGACAAAGAAATAGATGATTTAAAAGTTCATGAAAAAATAATCTATGATTTCCTTTTTTCAAGTTTAACCTATAATGATATTTTGAATTTATATCCTAAAAAGAATTCATCAAAAAAATTTGAATCTTATTTTAAGGGAAAAACTGGTTTTCTTCCTGACTTTGCTGGAAAAAATGAGATAACAGTTTCATCTGAGGATATAAACAATTTTATTAAGAAAAATCCAAATGAATTTAGAACAATTTTTAATGCATTTAGTGAAAGTGTTAAAGAAGAAGGAGAAAGTTATAATTATTTTGAAAAAAAGGGATTTAATATTGCAACTATATTTATTGTTGTCTCATTTATATTTTCATTTATTACTATATATTTTGCTATAAGGTATAGAATTATATATTTAATATTTTATTCAATTTTGATTTCTGGATTAACGATATTTTTATCGATATTTATGCCAAGAAGATCAAAAATTGGTTCAGAAGAATTTAATAAATGGAATGCTTTAAAAAAATTTTTGACAGATTTTTCAAATTTAAAAGAAGCGATTCCCAATTCAGTTGTAATTTGGGAAAAATATCTTGTTTATGCAGTAACTTTTGGTATTGCAGAAAAAGTTATAAATCAACTTAAAATTCAATTACCAAACTTAAATGAAAATGAACTATCAAAAAGTTATTTAATAGGGGCATTCCATAGTGGTGGTTCTTTAGATTTCTCATCTCTTTCTTCTGGTTTAACTTCTATGGTATCATCCTTTAACTCTTTAACCCAGGTTGCCTCATCTTCACTCTCATCATCAGGTGGTGGTGGAGGGTTCTCTGGTGGTGGAGGTGGAGGAGGCGGGGGTGGAGGAGGAGGAGCAGGTTAATATTTAAACTTCTATCTTTTCAACATCAAAATCAAAATCTTTAATAAATATTTTTGCTTTTTCTTTAAAACTTTTAATATCACCTGTTGTAAAAAATTTTAAAGTTGACTTATCCTTATCATCAACAAAAACTTTTATATATTCAGCAATTTCTTCTGCAGGGTCAACAATTTTTACATCTGGAAGTATTTTTAAAATTAAATCACGAAGAGCAGGGAAATGCGTACATCCAAGTATCAATGTATCAACAAACTTAATTTTTTCTAAAACTTCTCTTGCAATTGAATAAGTTGGACTACTCTTAAAAACTCCATTTTCTACAATGTTAACAAGTTCTTGTGAACCAATCTCAAAAACCTTGATATTTTTATTTTTAGATTGAATTTTATTTTTATATATATGACTTTTAGCAGTAAGAGGCGTTGAAATAACACCTATCAAATTATTTTCTGTAATCTTTATACTTTTTTCAACAGCACCATCAATAACTCCAATAATAGGTAAATTAAATTTACTTTTTAAAAAATCAATTGCAACAGAACTAACAGTATTGCATGCTACTATTATTAAATCAACATTTTTAGAAATTAGAAATTTTACCAATTTTTCACTTCTTTGTTCTATTTCTATCTTTGATTTTATACCATATGGGTAATAATTTTCATCACCAATATATAAAAAAATATTTTCTGGAAATTTTTCATAAATTATCTTTAAAACTGAAAGTCCGCCAATTCCAGAATCAAATATTCCTATTCTACTCATTGATTAAAATATTCACTAATTGCATCGAAAACTGCTTTTGCAAGTTTTTGTCTAATGTTTTCATCAAGTATCATCTTTTCTTCATTTGGATTCGAAATATATAAAGGTTCAAGAAGTACACTTGGCATGGTATTTATATCTTTAACAACCTGAAAACCTCTATTTCTTACTCCACGATCGATTGTATTTAATGCATTGATAATTTTTTTATGAACCAACTCTGCAAATTTTAAACTCAAAGGATGAAAATAGTATGTTTCAGTACCAGAAACATCATTTGAAGTTGATGCATTTAAATGAAAAGAGATAAAAAGATCTGCTCCAGATGAATTTGCTATTGTAACTCTCTGATCAAGATTTGGAGTTAACTTATCATTTTCTTTTGTTCTTGTCATTATAACTTTTGCCCCTGATGTTTCAAGTAAATCTTTTACTCTTATAGCAATGTCAAGAACAATTTTACTTTCAAATGCTCCAGATGGACCAACAGCACCAACATCATAATAAATACCATTTGTATAAGCACCATGCCCTGGATCTAAAATGATAATTTTATCCTTTAATCCTTTCGATATTTCTCTTGAATAAATGATATTAATAGAAGGTGGAGTTTTTGAAGAATTTATTTGAACATTTGGTAAATTTGTCTCTCTCTTAATTACAATTTTGGTTATGGGTAAATTTGCTCCATTTCTTGGTGTTGTTGATATAGATAAAACAAAATCATTTTCCTTAAAATTTTTATCAGGATATGGTAAGCCATTTATTGATAAAATAACTGAATCAGTTTGAATAGATTGAGTGAATTTTGTTTGAAATGATAAGAGTAAGGTGTAAATTTGTTTAAACTCTGATTCTTTATTAAAGTTTATATCAAGTATATAGGGATCAATATAAACTATTTTATTGTTCTTATCAAAATTTACCGAACAATCAATAACAAATGGAATGAATTCTATTGGAACGAATAAAATATCATTTGTGATAACGGCGCTTAAAGAAAACTCCTTTGTTTTATCTCCCTTTTTAACTACAGAACTTTCTGTAATTTCAACTTTAAGTCCTCTAAAGAAAAATGAAAGAATTTTTTCCTTTTCATCCCATGCTGCAGGATAACCAAGAGATTCAAAAAGAGATTTTGCTGGAACATAAAGGGTGTTGTTCTTTTCAAAAGGAGATGGAAATATTGATAGGAAGGTATCAGATAAATATACTGGTAAAGAAACTTGTACTCATTTTGATAAAACAGTTATAGAAATTCCAGTTGATATTCTTTTTATATTGTATTTATATTCCTGACCGAGATCAACAACCACCCTTACAACAGATGGATCTAATGAATATTGACTGCATCTAACTTTTAAAACAGAATATTTATTTATATCTTTTGAAAGTGCCCCTGAAAGAAGGATTGTGTTATTTAAATCAACAACAATTCTAATAGGATTATAAATAAGTGTCTCACTATAATCGTTTATTTCATTGCTGCTAATTATATCTATAACAATATTTCCACCTTCATCTCTAAAAGAAATATTATTTATTTGAATTTTTGATTCAGTTTTTGGAACCTCCCCACTCCATTTTATCCAGTAAATTTTTCCATTATAAACAATTTCATAGTAAATTATATCTGGAAAAATAAGAGATGTTCCAACAACTTTTATAGTTGATTTCGAAGATACAATATCGCTTCTTTTCATTTCTTCAGATGGTCCATCATAAAGAAATTTTTCAACCTCAAGCGTTATCTCTTTATCAATAATTTTTGTATCTACAGTTTTTTCAATGTAAATAAGGTTAACTTTTCCAGAAAAAATCCAACCAATGTCCTGATCTATTTTAGAAAAATACCATATTTCATTAGATGAATTTAAAGCCATTCCAAGAATTATAATTTTTGTATCTGGTTCAATAGCCCTAATAACTTCATATGAGATAGAAGGACCTGTTCTTAAATTTGTATACTCCTTTACAACACCAGCATTTTCTTTAACCGTCTCTTGAGTTTTACTTACTTCAACAACCCAAGATGCAACAAAACCTTCTTTACCAAGTTTTTCTATTTTTATCTTATACC
>JBAMLT010000125.1:20244-46473 GCA_039793425.1 Caldisericota bacterium | reverse complement strand
AGGAAAGACCAGGGCCTGTTCTTATATTTGTTGGTGGGGTGATTATGACTTCTTTATCTTCAACAGGTTTTTCTTCAATTGTTCTTACTTCAACGACCCAAGATGCAACAAAACCTTCTTTACCAAGTTTTTCTATTTTTATCTTATACCATACTCTTCCATCTGTATCTTTTGATTCAGATATAACTTTAAGAACCATTCTCTCTGTTACTGTTGTGAGGATATCATAGGAAAGACCAGGGCCTGTTCTTATATTTGTTGGTGGGGTGATTATGACTTCTTTTGTGATATTCTGAGCAAAAACTGGTAATATTGAAAAAATAATAAATAATATTAGTATTAATCTTATTAACTTAATATCCATATTTTGCCTCCCTCTCTATTCTTCTTTTTAATTCTCTTTCTTTAATCTCTTTTCTCTTATCATAAAGTTTTTTTCCTTTTCCAACTCCAAGCTCGACTTTTATTAACCCCTTTTCATTCAGATAAATTGAAAGAGGAACTATAGTGTAACCTTTTTCACTTACTTTTCCCATCAATCTTAGAATCTGTCTTTTATGTAATAACAATTTTCTTTTTCTCATTCTTGGATGATTTCTCATTGATGCTTCAGGATAAGGACCTATATCTAAATTAATTAAATAAGATTCACCATTTTCAAATCTAACATATGAATCTTTAAAACTAACTCTTCCTTCTTTTATTGATTTTACCTCTGTTCCTAATAGAGAAATTCCACTTTCAATTTTTTCTTCAATATCAATTGTCATTAATGCTTTTTTGTTTGTTGCTATAACTTTTTCTATTGACATCTTTTATCCATTATACAATTTGATAAAAGTTTTTCAACTTTGTTTCATATTTGTTATAATAAAGAAAATTTAACAAGAATTTTTAAGGAGGTTGAAATGATAAGAACAATAATATATTTGATTCTTTTTATTCTGACTATCATTTTTTTATTTTATAATGCAGGTCAACCTGTAACTTTAAAATTCTTAAAATGGGAAACGCCTTCACCAATTCCTGTAGGTTTTGTTTTTGTTGGTGCATTGTTGATAGGTATTGTAATAACTTGGCTTTATCATCTTCCACAAATCATAATATTAAAAAATAAATTAAAAGGTTTTGATAGAAAAATTACGCTTTTAATGGAAGATGTTAAAAGAAAAGAAAATGAACTGAATGAAATTAAAAAAATCAAAGAAGACCTTGAGAAAAAATTGAGTGAAAAAAAGGTTGAAAATATTGAGAAAGTTGAGGAAAAAAAGGTTGAAGAAGAAACTCAAATAGAAAAAAAAGAAGAAGAAAAGAAAAAAAGTTCTATTTTAGGTTTCTTAAAAAGAAAAAAAGAAAATGAATGATATAAAAATTTTTTTCTTAATAAAAAGGCAATTTATTTTTAAATTTAAAAAATGAATATCAAAAGATTGGTTAGAGGAGCGATAATTGCTGGGCTCTATCTTACAATAACATTAATTTTTGCTCCAATAAGTTTTAAAGCATTTCAAGTTAGAATTTCTGAAAGTTTAACACTTCTTCCATTTTTAACTATTGATGCAATTTGGGGGCTTTTTATTGGATGTCTCATTGCAAATTTTTTCTCACCATTTGGTCTAATTGATGTTATCTTTGGTTCTTTATTAACTTTAATTGCAGCATACTTTACATATTTGTTAAGAAAAACAAAAAAAATCTATCTTGCCCCAATTCCACCAATTTTAATTAATGGTTTTGGTGTTTCATTTTATATCACATTACTTTCAGGTGAACATTTAACATTGAAAAATTTAAATTATAAACTTTATTTTTCTATTTCATCATCAATAATTATTGGAGAAGCAGTTAGCACTTATTTAATTGGCTTACCTTTAATAATCTATCTATCAAAATTAAAATTTTTTAAGGAGGAATAAAGAATGAGAATGAAAGTATCTCTTGCTCAGATAAATACTAAACTTGGTGATTTAAGTAGTAATATAAAAATCCATGAAAATTACATCAAAAAAGCAATTGAAGAAAAAAGTAATTTAATAGTCTTTCCAGAACTTTCACTTTCTGGTTATTATCTCCTTGATGGAACAATGGAGGTCTCTTTAAAAAGAGAAAAAATTTTGGAAATTTTTTTTAATTTAAGTCAAAAGATTGATATATCGCTTGGATTTCCTGAAATTGGTGGGGATTATGTTACATATATCTCTCAAATTTATTTATCAAAAGGAAAAATTTTGCATGTTCATAGAAAAGTTTATCCACCAAATCATGGAATGTTTGAAGATCTTAAATTTTTTGGAAAGGGAAAGGAGATTAAAAGTTTTGTAACAAACTTTGGAAAATTTGGAATGTTGATCTGTAGAGATTTCTTCCACCCTTCTCTTGCATTACTTCACTATCTCCAAAATACAGAACTTCTCATTTTAACTTCTGCAATTCCTGTAAGGGGTTCGTATAGAGAAAAAGGAGTTGGCATATATGAATCAACAGAAAAACTTCTATCAATCTATTCTTTAAGATTTCATACATTTATAGTTTTTGTCAATAGAGTTGGGTTTGAAGAGGGAATTCCGTTTATGGGTGGTTCTATGGTAAAAGATCCATCTGGAAATACAATTGTTTCCTTGTCATTAATAAAAGAAGACTTTAAGACTATTGAGATAGAGTTTGATGAAATAAAGAAAGAGATATTCAATTTACCATTAAGAAGGGAAGAAGAGATTGATATAATATTAAATAATTTAAAGGAGATTAAAAATGAATGACTTAAAATTAAATCTTGAATTTGCAAAAGATTTAATAATTTCATTTATAAAAGAAGAAAAAGAAAAAATTGGATTAAAAAAAGGAATCATACCTTTGAGTGGTGGCATTGATTCAACTCTTGTTACTTATTTATCAACTATGGCACTTGGAAAAGAAAATGTTTTAATAGTCAATATGCCTTATGGTGAACTTGGTAAAAAAGGAAGGGAAGATTCAATTAAAATTAGTGAAATTCTAAATATTGGTTATGAAATTATAGATATAAAACCTATTATTGATAACTATTTTCAAATCGAAGAGATGAATAATTTAAGAAAAGGTAATTTTATGGCAAGAGTTAGGATGGCAATAGTATTTGATAAGGCAAAAAAATATGAAGGATTTGTTATAGGATGTTCTAATAAAAGTGAACTTTTAATTGGATATTCAACATGGTATGGAGATATGGCAGCATCAATTCTCCCTATAGGAGATTTATATAAGACACAAGTTTTTCAATTATCAAAATTTCTTAATATCCCAGATTTTATTCTTAGTAAGGTTCCATCTGCAGAACTCTGGACAGGACAAACAGATGAAGGCGAAATTGGAATTAGTTACAATGAACTTGATAAAATTTTATATCTACTTGTTGACAAAAGAATGAGTGTTGATGAAGTGATAAAAGAGGGTTTCGATATTGAAAGAGTTAAAAAAGTAAAGAGAATGGTTGTTAACTCACAATTTAAAAGGAGGTTTCCTCCGATTCCAAAACTTTCTGATAGAACAATTGGAATAGATTATCTTTATTTTAGAGATTACAAAAATTATGATTAAGTTAATAATTTTTGATTTTGATGGGACTCTCTTTGATACAAAAGAGGATATTGCAAGAAGTGTAAACATCTATCTTAAAGAACTTGGATTTGAGGAGTTAGAAGAGGAGAAAATTTATAAATTTATAGGAAATGGTTCAGATTATCTTCTTAAGAAAAGTTTAGAAGAGATAGGAAAAAAAGATTTTTTAAATTATAGCATTGTAAGATTTTTAGAAATTTATAGAGAAGAGTCAACAAAAAAGGTAAAACCATTTGATGGAATTAAAGCCATTCTTGATGAATTAAAAGATAAAACACTTTATATAATAACAAATAAAGATGAAGAAAGTGCAAAAATGATTTTAAGAAAATTTGATATGGAAAAATATTTTAAAAAAGTTATTGGAAGGAATACTTATACATTGAAAAAGCCAGATCCATCTTTGATGGAAATTGTTTTAAAAGAAGAAAATGTTAAAAGGGATGAAGTTCTTATGGTTGGTGATAGTGAGATTGATTACAAATTTGCAAAAGAAGCACAAGTTAAAAATATTATCGTTTTGTGGGGAGGAATAGGAGAAGTTGAAAAATTAAGAGAACTCAAGGCAGATTTTATTGTAAACTATCCAAATGAAATTGTTGAATTAATAAATGAAAATTTGATTTAAATCATAATTATTTTCTTTAAATATTTCAAGAATTGCATCAACAACCTTTTCATCATATTTTATACCTTTATTTTGTTCCAGTTCTTTAATAATCATCTCTATTGGCCATTTATCTCTATAGACTCTCTGTGAACTTATCGCTTCAACAACATCGCAAACGCTTAATATTTTTGCCTCAAGAAGAATTTCATCACCCTTTAATCCTCTTGGATAACCAGAACCATCTATTCTTTCATGATGTTGATATACAATTTCAGCAAGAGGATATGGAAAATCAATGGTTTTAAGAATCTCATAACCATAATATGAATGAAGTTTTACAAGATCAAGTTCATTTCTTGTTAATTGTGATGGTTTATTTAATATCTCAATAGGAACTTCAACTTTTCCAATGTCATGTAAAAGACCCGCATATTTTATCGTATTTATTTTGTCTTCATCAAGTTGCATTTTTTTTGCCACAAGAACACTTAATTCAGAAACCCTTTTTTGGTGTCCATATGTATAATACTCTTTCATTTCAATTAATTTTGATAAAGCAAGTACTGTTTGTTTAAAAATCTTCTCCAAATTTTCGTCTTTTTCTTTTAGCCTTATTTCTTTGTTTTTACTATCTGTAATATCTTCAATAAGACTTAGTAAATATAAAATATTTCCTTCTTTGTCTTTAATTACAGATGAATTTACTCTCCCCCAGAAAATAGTTCCATCCTTTTTTATATATCTTTTTTCAATGATATATTTTTCTATTTTTCCATTAACTGCATCTACAAAAAGTTTCAAATTTTCAATTAAATCTGATGGGTATGTAAAATCTTTAAAACTCTTTTTTCTTATTTCATCTTCTGAAAATCCCGTCATGTTTTGAAAAGCCTTATTAAATTCTATAAAATTTCCATCTTTATCAATAACTGTAACTCCAACAGATGCCTGCTCAAAAATTGCCCTTAATCTCAACTCATGAAAAATATTTTTAGATTCAAGTTCTTTTTGTTCTGTTATATCTTCCACAAGTGATATTGAATATAAAAATTTTCCATTCATATCAGTTACCTTTGATACATATATTCTATTCCAACCTATTGAACCATCTTTTCTCTTTACTCTCAAATCTGATTTATAACTATTTATTTCTCCATTTATCAATTTTTCATAATTTTTTAAATCTTCGATAAGGTCTTCTTCAAAAATATATTCTTTAAAATTTTTCTTTAACATTTCATCTTCTGTATACCCAAGCATATTAGACCTTGCGGGATTAGCAAGAAGAACTTTTCCGTCTTTATCAGTTATAGATAGTCCAATAGTTGATTGATTAAAAATTACTTTGAATCTTTCTTCAAAAAGAACTCTTTCAGTAATCTCAAGTGTTGTTTCAACTGCACCAATTAGTTCATTTTTATCATCTAATACTGGTATGCCTTTTATATACCATGTTCTACCATCATAGGAACTAATTAAACCCTCTTCTTTTTTTAAAGTTTCCATAGATTTTAAGACAGGACAATTTTCACAAGGAATTTCACTTTTATTCCATACTTCATAACATTTTTTCCCAATCAACTCTTCAACTTTCATATTAACAGAATCTGCTGCTCTTCTATTGGCTGCAAGAATTTCTAAATTTTTATTCTGAAAAGTTACAAGTTCCTCAAGATTACTGAAAATTATTGAATCCATCTTTTCGTGTTCTTTTGAACGCATTTTAATGATATACATTTCAAAAATATTAGATAGAATTAGTGAAAGAATCTTTAATAATTCAATTTCTATTTCTTCATATGAAATTTCATTTTTATCTAAGAACATTAAAAATCCACTCACTTTTTTATTTGTTATAATTGGTAAGGTTAGACAGAAATTGTAACCTTTTTCATTTAAATATTTCTTTAATTCTTTGTCTTCCAGACAATTAAAATAAAGATTTATCTCATTTGATTTCAAATATTTCAATATTTTTCCAATTAAAAAATCATCAAAAATATTTTCTTTACCTAAATAAAATTCCTTCTTAATAGAAGGAGACGTATTCCCAATTTTATTTTCAAAATATAAATAAACTATATCAAATTCATATTCTATCTTTACCTCATATAATATATTTTTAATTTCATCAATATCTTGACTTAGAATAGATATAAAATTCAATTTATTTGATAGTATTTTTATTAGTTTTTTAAATCTCAAGTTATCCATATGTTTTTATTATAATATAAAATTTAAATATGGAAATAAAAAATTTTGAAGAGATTTGTGAAATTGGTCATGGCGGAGAAGCAACTGTTTATATTCAGTTAAGAAACAGTTTTCCATTCTTTGAAAAAAACTTTAGAACTAAAAGAGACTTTATTGTTAGTTTTAGAGTTCTTCACAAAGGAGATGTTTCTTCAAATGAGTTATTATTTAATAAATCCTTTAATGAATTTTTAAGGCATTTAATCGCAAAAAAATTTGATGACTATTTTTTAAGAAAGGGTTTTTATCGCTATCCACATATATCAAGATTACTTGGTTTTGATAAAGATGGTTATTATTATGAATTTGTATACGGGCTTGAAGGTTATTACCCTTTATATTTTGATGATGAATTTATGAATTGGAACCCAGTTGTTTTGTATGATGAAAAAATTTCATCTTCGCTTTTTCATGAGGTGGGAATATTTCTTTTTCAGGATATAATTGAACCAACATCAAATTATGTAAAAAATATAATTATTGAAGAGATAGGAATTTCTCTTATGCCTGAAAAAATTTCTAATTTATGGAAAAGAATAGATTTTGGAGTTAAGAGTATAAAGTTTGATTATGAAAAGATAAGAAATTATATAAAGAAAAATGAAAGAGATTTAATAGAAATATTATCAAAAGAAAGAGTTGAAATGCTTCTTTTATCTCTTGATTTCTTATTGAAAAAAGAGGGTTTAAACTCATTTAATGAAGAAAAATTCGAAAGACTAAAATATTTAATTGAACTATTTTTAAAATCCACTTTTGACCATATGGGTGTAATTGAAGAAAACCCTGAAAGTTTTTTTATGTTTAGAAAGGAAAAAAGATATAAAAAATTAAAAATTAATTTTATTAAATCCAAAAATAAAATTGAAAATTTTGAAGATCAAATATTTAATAAAAGAATTTTTGAAAATGATAATTTCATATTTGAACTTGTTTTATCATCTAATATACAATCAATTGATGGCGCGATTATTACTCATAGTAATGTTCCAATTGCAAAAATATTTTATAAAGACAAAACTTCTGGAATAAAAGTTTTTCTATTATATTTTCTTTTGAAAAAATTTGAGGACTATTTTATAACAAAAGGTTATTATTCTTTTCCTCATATTCCAAGACCAATTGGATTTAAAGAAAATTATATCTTATATGAATTCCCATTTGGTAAACAAATCGTTAAAAAAATATTTATTGAAGAGAAAAAAGTCGATGATTTGGAAGTTTTTTATAATCTATTATTAAATACTGGAATTGATATTCTAAAAAACATAACATTTTTTAAAGATAAGATAAATAATGAAGAATTTGCTTTTGAATTTTTTGTCTCTCAACCAGAACATACTATATCTAATAAAATTTCAAGGATGTGGCAAAGAGGTATTTTTACAGATGAAGATCTTCTTATTGATTATGATAAAATAGAAAAATACTTACTAAAAAATAAAGAAGATTTGAATAAAAACTTAACAAAAGGAAGGTATGAGACTATGATTCTTGCTATAAGATATTTAAAAGGAAAATTAAAAAAAGGTGAGTTTGATAATTTAAAAAAGGGAATTTTAAAATTTAGAATCTCTTCATTAAGGCATTACACACCAAAATATGTCATTTTGGTGTCAGACACCTTATTGACATATTTTTCCACAGGAATCAAACATGAATTATAGAGAGTTTAAAAAAGGTAGAATTAATGTTTCTATACTTGGATTTGGTGCAATGAGATTTCCAACTCTTGGAAGTGATGCTGAAATTGATATTTTAAAAACTGAAAAAATGCTTGATTATGCAATTGATTCTGGAGTAAATTATATTGATACAGCATTTCCATATCACAATGGAATGAGTGAAGTTTTTTTAGGTGAATATTTTGAAAAAAGAAAGATAAGAAACAAAATTTTTCTTGCAACAAAAATGCCTGTATGGAAAGTCGAGAAAAAAGATGATTTTGATTTTTATTTTAATATTCAATTAAATAGATTAAAAGTAGATTTTGTTGATTTTTATCTTCTTCACTCCTTGTGGAAAGGAAGTTGGGAAAAAGTAAAAAACTTAGGTGTTTTAGATTGGCTAATTAAAAAGAAAAAAGAGGGAAGAATAAGATTTATTGGTTTTTCTTTTCATGATAAATTTGAAATTTTCAAAGAGATTGTTGATTCTTTCGATTGGGATTTTTGTCAGATTCAACTAAACTATATGGATATAAATTATCAAGCAGGAGAAAAAGGTCTATCTTATGCCTTTGAAAAAGGAGTTCAAGTTATAATTATGGAACCACTTAAAGGAGGAAAACTTGCATCTCCACCTGAGTCTGTTTTAAAAATTTTTGATAGTTTTGAAATAAAAAGAACACCAGTTGAGTGGGCACTAAGTTTTTTATTCAACAAAAAAGAAGTCTTAACAGTTTTAAGTGGAATGAGTGATTTGAATCATGTAATTGAAAATATTGAAATTGCTTCAAAATATAGTGTTAACTTTCTGAGCGAAAAGGATTTAAAGATTTTAGAAAAAGCAAAAGATGAGTGGCTAAATATTAAATCAATTGATTGCACAAATTGTAAATACTGTTTACCATGTCCATATGGGGTGAACATTCCAAAAAATTTTGAAATCTACAATGAGGGAGTAAGATATAACGATTTTAAAGAAGCATCTTATGATTATGAATTTTTAAAAGAAGAGGAGAGGGCATCAAATTGCAGAGAGTGTGGAGAATGTGAAGAAAAATGTCCTCAATCTCTCCCAATAAGAAAACTCTTAAAATTAGTAGCAAATTCTTTTAAAAAGTTGGTTTAAAGATTTAATTTATATTAAAATAATTTTGAATGAGGTAGATAACAATTTTCATAAATGGATTAGAAGAGTCAAATTATAAAAAAGATTAAATTTTTAATATCTTTAAATATAAACATTAAAAATTAAAAGATTTTATAAATAAAATTTTTAACTTATGTTTTTACTGGTGCCGAGGGACGGAATCGAACCGCCGACACGAGGATTTTCAGTCCTCTGCTCTACCAACTGAGCTACCTCGGCACTTATTACTTATCAATGGTGGGCGAGAGAGGAATTGAACCTCTGACCTCCTGTTTGTAAGACAGGCGTTCTAACCGCTGAACTACCCGCCCAAGGTCTTTAACTATATTACAAAATGGTTATTCTTTTGTCAAGAGTTTTAGATTTATTAAAATCTCTTTTATTCTCTGAATACTATCTTCATTATCCTTGAAAAGTGGAAGTCTTACATTTCTATTTATTGGAAATCCAAGAAGATTTAAGGTAATTTTAATTGCACCAGCAAAAGATGATGAGTATTTATAAACTTCAAAAAGATTTAATATTTTTTTGTGAGTTTCATTTAAAGAATAAAAGTCACCTTTTTCATAATCAAAAATAACCTTTTTCAATAGATCAGGTGCAAAATTTGAAAGAGCAACAATTCCACCATCTCCACCTGATAAAAGAGTTGGTGCAAGATATGATTCAACTCCAGTTAAAACAGAAAAATCTTCTCTTTTTGTTTTAATCAAAACTATCAAATCTTTAATATAGTTCAAACTATCAATTGTTGCTTTTACTCCCGAAATTTTCTCTTCCGTAATAGCAAGTTCCTTTATTATTTCCACTGATAGTGAATAACCAATGCATGCTGGTATATTATAAATAAGAAGGGGAATATTAGAAATTTTTGAAACTGATAAAAAATAATTTTTCATTCCTTTTATATCAGGAACAAGAAAATATGGTGGTGTTGTAACAATTGCATCATAATTAAGATTATTTGATACCTCAACCAACTTTTTTACATCATTAAAGCAAGTTGAAGTTACATTAGAAAAAAGTTTAACATTATTTTTTACAGAATCTTTAACAAATTTAAGTATTTCTATTTTTTCATCAAGAGTCAAAGAAGTAAATTCACCTGTTGTTGCATTTACAAACATTCCATCAACTTTATCTTGTAAAAAATTCAGAAGGGATTTGAAACCATCAAAATCAATCTCTCCATCTTCTTTGAATGGAGTTATTAGAGGAGTTATTATTCCAGAAAATTTTCCTTTTTTCATTCTTTCCTCCTTAATTTTATCTTAATCAAGTTAAATTATATTATAAATTCTATTATGTTAAAATGAAATTAAGAAAATATAAGGAGGTGGCTTATATGATATTTGAAAGGTTTAAAGAACTATCAGAATTTAAAGATGAAAAGGGTATATCTTTGTATTCAACAATAAATGTTACAAGTTATAAGAATGAAATTTTAAGTTTTGCTAAAAAGGGATTAGAAAATTTATCAAATAAGGTTGATAAAAATGATTTGAATTTTTTTATATCATCTAAAAATAATCTATTAAATCATCTGGAAGCAATAAGAATAAAAGGTAAATCTCTTTATATTTTTTCAACTCCTAAAAAAGTATATGAAAATTTTTATGATTTTCCTTTAAGAAATGAAATATACTTTGGGTTACCAAATTTATATCAGTTTTATTGGGCATTAATTGAAAATCCAGAATTTGGTATTGTTAATATTACATTAAATGGGTTTGAATTTCACAGAATAAATTTATATAAAGAAAGTGGGGTTATTAAGGTTGTTCCTTCTGTTGATACATCTTCTTGGAGAAGAAAACATATAATGCCACCACCTTCCCCAAAAGGAGGAGTAACCATAGGTGCAGTGGGTGGAGGAAATTTAAAAGATGCTTATGAAGAAAGGTTAGAACTTCATATTTATAAAATATTAAAAGAATTTAAATCAAATGTTTTAAAAAATAGCGAAAATTTAAGAACAATTTTTGTAGCATCTGATAGTGAAGAAAAAATTGATGATTTTTTAAATATTGAACCAAATTCAGATATTTTTGTAAAACTTACAACTTTCTCAAATGCAACAATGCAAGATATTTTAAATATTTCAATTGATAAATTAAATGAGATAAAAAAGATTGATGAAGAAAAAGTTTTAAATGAACTTTTCAATAGAGCATCAACAAGTAATCTTGGTGGAGTTGGGATTTCTTCTTCATTAAAATTCATTCAGGATGGAAGAGTTAAGAAAATTTTAATTTCAGAGAATTTTAGTAAATTAGTAAATATTTGTAAAAAATGTTCATATGTTTATTTTGAAAAAGAATTTTGTCCTTCATGTAATTCAAATGAATTTAATTTAGAAGATTTAAGATTTATTATTCATAATTTATGTGAAAAATATAAAAGTGAATTATATATAGTTCATGGAGAAAATGCCAAAAAACTCGATTTAAATGGTGGAATAGGCTTCTTCTTAAGATATTAATTCTTTTGTAACATTTCTATATTATATTAAGTATATTTCTTTAGATCGTATTTAAAAGGAGGTTTTTTATGGATCTTAAACATGCTAAGATTTTAGGTGGATTAGGAGCAATATTTATTCTTTGCTTTATAATTCCTGTTGTTGGTTGGATTCTATCAATTGTTGGTTTTATTCTAACAGCAATTGCAGTTAGTCAAATCTCAAAAACTGTTAATGAAAAATCAATATTTTCAAATTATCTAATTTCAATAATACTCTATTTTGCTTCTATTGTAACTTCTATAATTGGTTTAATTGGTGTTTTTGCCAAAATTGTCTTAAAAAATCTTGATAAATTTGAAAATTTAAACCCAGATTTCTGGAATAGATTTAATAGGTTTGGCACAAGAAATTTACCTCATTTAAGAGATTTTCCACAAATTAGAGAACTTCTAACGAATGCTGGAGGTCAAATCTGGATTCTTCTTATGGTTTTGGCAATTGTGTGGATTATCATATTAGTTGCAGGACTTTTCACAAAATTTAGTTTTGATAAGATTTCTGAAAAGGTTAAAATAAACAATTTCAAAATTTCAGGACTATTAATCTTTATTGGATCAATTCTAACCATACTTTTTGGAGTAGGATTTATAATTATTCTTATTGGTGTGATATTTGAGATTATAAGTTTCTTTTCTCTTCCAGATAAATATGAAGAAAAGCAATTAACTTGACAATAAAAGAAAAGTTTTTATAATATGGATAAGGGCCTCTAGCTCAGTTGGTTAGAGCGCATCCCTGATAAGGATGAGGTCTCTGGTTCGAGTCCAGAGAGGCCCACCATATTAGAAATAAATCTAAATATCAATCTATTTTAATCTTTTTATTTCTTCTATTTTATATTCTCTTTGAACTCCATCAGGAAATTCAACAAAGATGGTCCCTTTAAATGGTGATATAGAAAAAACCTTCCCTCTTTTGCCTTCTATTTCTACCTCTTCATCAATCGATGGATAATTATTTTCAAGTTCTTCATATATTGGAAGTTCATAATATAAACAGCATTTTAATCTACCACATATACCTGAAATTTTATTTGGATTAACATTCAAACTCTGCTTTCTTGCCATCTCAAGTGTTATTGTTTTAAAATCTGATAAAAATCTTGAGCAGCATAATTCTCTTCCACAATCACCAATTCCACCAACTATTTTAACCTCATCTCTTGGACCAATTTGCCATAATTCTATTCTTGTTTTAAAAGTTGATGCGAGATCTTTTACAAGATTTCTAAAATCAACTCTTGAATCAGATGTGAAGTAAAAGGTTAATTTTTTTCTATCAAGCGAGTAATGAGATAGAATTAAATTCATATTCAATCCATATTTTGCAACTTTTGTTTTACAAATTTCGAGTGCCTTTTTTTCCAAATTTATATTATCATGCAAATTTCTCTCATCATCTTGATTTAAAATTCTTATAAATTTACAAATTGAATCTTTTCTTTCTTCAGAATCAAATAAATTGGATCTTACTTCTCCAACTTCTTCACATTTGTCTCTTTCTATAACTACCTTTTCATATTTATTTAAAATAACATCCTGATCGATTTCACATAAATAATTTTTTTTATCAAGATAAATAAGTTTTACAAATATATATCTATACATAAATGCCTCCAGTTAATTCTAAAATTCCTAAGAAAAGACTTCTTAATAAAAGTGCTAAATTTATATTATATTCTATTTTCTTCTCAAAATCAAAAAGTAATTCTCCAATTTTTAATAAATTTTCAATAGAAAAGAGAATTTGTGTCTCATAAATATCTTTTAAAAAATCAATATTCAAAACAAGTGATTCATCTGTGCTTCTTTTCATAATAATCATATCAGAAACAATTTCTTCAAAAAATATTATTACTTCTTTTATATCTTCTTCTATCACTAATTCCTTTAAAAAATCAATATAGGGTTTTTCCCTCTTTAAAAATGATAAAAAAGAGAGAATTCTTTTTCTTCTTTTTATAAGAAAATTTTCATCCATCATTAATAGAGCCTTCTTTAAACTTCCATCACATATTCTTGATAAAAGGTCAATTTTTTCTGACTCTTCAATTTTTTTACTTAGAAAATCTTTTATCAAATTTCTATCAATTGGTGAAAAATGTATTTTAAAGCATCTCGATCTTATTGTCTCTGGTAGTCTTTCAGGATACTGAGTTATAAGTATAAAAATTGTTCTCTTTGACGGTTCTTCAAGTACTTTTAAAAAACTATTTGATGCTTCTTGTGTTAAATTATGAGCATCATTTATTATTATTATTTTGTATTTTTTCTCTGGATTTATAAAACTTAACTCTTTTACCTTTCTTATTTCATCAATTCCAATGCTCTTATCATTTTCGACAATATATATATCTTGAATAAATTCTCCTTCTTTATATTCATTGATAACCTTTCCAAACTCTTTTGCCAGTGAAAATTTTCCTATTCCTTCTTTTCCATAAAAAAGAAATGAATTTGGGATTTTTTTTGTTTTTATTATATTAATAAGTATCTTTTTGGGTTTATCCTGGCCTATTATAATATCAAACACTTCTTAACTTTTCTTCAACATAATTGTAGAGAACATAGTTTGATTCTCTTTCAAAAGCAATATTAAATTCTGGTGGCTTTAAATTATCAATAAACATTAAATGTGCCTCAAGTGCTGTTATATTATATTTATCATTTATTTCAAGAAAATATCTTTGAGATGAATCTGGATAATCTTTATATGGATTTACTATCAAATATAAGAATTTATAAACTTCTTCTTTATTTATAGTTAATATTCCGCTTTCTTCAATTATCTTTGCAAGTTTATAATCCTGTTCATAAAATTTTGTTGTATATTTATCCAATGTATCGATTGCATCTGCAAGATAAACTCCAAGAGAAACAGATTTAGAAAAAAGTTTCCCTCCAAATAAAACAGCAAGATCATCAGAAACTCCACTTCCCTTTCTATGTCTTATATATTGAAATCGAATTGAAGGATGGAATAAAAATTTCTCATAATCTTCTTCTTTTATATCAAGTAGCATACCAACATTTCTATAATATTTCATTTTATCTTCATTATTTTCATGGGCTAAATATTCACCATCAATGTTTAGTTTTTCCATCACTTCAAAATCAACAAGATAGTTTTTTCCACCACCAATTTCAATATTATATATTTTTTCAACTTCTTTTCTTGTATCATAATCATCCATAAGGCCACCAAGATATAGACCTAAAAGAACATCTTTAGAATTTATCTCTAAATGATTAAATATTGGTACTCTTAAGATTGGCTCTCCTTTATTATTCAATAATTTAAGAATTTTTTCTCCACTTAAAACTCTATTTACAAAATCATAAATTTCATCAATTAATCCTTGTCTTGCATTTCTTATTGCAAACTGGTCATATCCTAATGCAAAAACTATATCATTTAATGTTGTATCAACAAATTTTTTGCCATTAAACTCACCATGTCCATTGTGAGCATGCCCTTCAATTGTCTGCATTAAAATAATTTCACTTACTTCTTTTGATGTTAAAAGTTTAACTTTATTTTTTAATGACTCAAAATCTTTTATTATTAAACCAATTGGTGGTATTTTCATTTTACTTCTTCTTTAATCCTTTCCCTTTAAATAATAATCTATAGAAACTTACTCCAATGTGTTCATATTCAACAAGGATATCCTTTGGAACTTTTAAAATTGTTGGAGAAAAATTCCATATCATTCTGATACCTGTATCAACAACCAAATTGACAATTCCTTGGGCTTCTTTTGGTGGAACACATATAACAATTATTTTTATTCTTCTATTTTCTTCAATATAATCTTTTAAATATTTTATGTCTCTTACAAAAATTCCTTTAAACAATTTCCCAATTTTATTTGGACTGTTGTCAAAAAAAGAATCAAAAATAATTTTACTTTTTTTAAAGGAATCATAACCTGCAATTGATTGACCTAAACTTCCAGCGCCAACTATTACTGCATGAGTTTTTGAATTTAATTTAAAAATATTTTTCAATGCTTCCTTAAGTTTAGTTACTTCATATCCTATTTTTGCTTTACCCTCAATTTCATCAAAATATAAAAAATCCTGTCTTACTGTTGATGGAGAAACACCTGCAAGATTACCTATTTCTTCACTTGATATCAATCTTTTTTTAAAAGGAAGAGTGATTAAAATTTCGTAATATAAAGCAAGCCTTTCGAGTGTTTTGTTAGAAAATCTTTTTTCCTTTTTTATGTTTTTCATTTAACAATATATTATATAAACTTATAAAATTTGTCAACATAAATTAAATAAATCTCTTTTAAGATATAAAATTATATTATAATTTATTTATGGGACTTTTAGGTGCTCATGTTTCAATTTCTGGAGGAGTTAAAAATGCTCCATTAAATGGAGAAAAAATTGGATGTGATGCAATTCAAATTTTTACAAAAAATCAAAGACAATGGAGCACAAAACCATATGAAGATGATGAAATAGAAGAATATTTTAAAAATTTAAAAAAGACTAAAATCAAAAAGGTCAATGCTCATTCATCTTACCTTATTAATCTTGCATCTTATAATGAAGAAATTTTTGAAAAATCTATAAATGCTCTAATTGATGACCTTGAAAGATGTAATTCATTAAAAATCCCAATTGAGGTTATCCATCCAGGTTCACATCTTGGTGAAGGAATTGAAAAAGGTATAAAAAGAATAATTACTGGTATTGATAGTGTTTTTAAAAAAGTAAAAGATGCATCACTTGCGCTTGAAACTGTTGCAGGTCAGGGAACAAATATTGGATTTAAATTTGAACAGTTAAAAGAGATAATCGATGGTGTAAAAGAAAAAGATAGAATTTTTGTTTGTTTTGATACAGCACATGTATTTGAAGCTGGTTATGATATTAAAACCCAAAAAGGTTTTATGAAAGTCCTTGATGAATTTGATAGAATAATTGGAATTGAAAAACTTGTTGTTTTTCATTTGAATGATTCGAAAACCCCTCTTGGTTCAAATGTTGATAGGCATGAAAACATTGGAAAAGGAATGCTCGGATTGGAACCTTTCAAATTTTTAGTTAATTCAAAAGAATTTAATGATTATCCAATGATTCTTGAAACGCCAGGAGGAGATGAAATGTATATTGAAGATCTAAAGACCTTAAATCTCTTAAGAAGTTTAATTGATGAGTGAAATTTTACTCATTGGAGAAATAAATTTAGACATATTTATCATTTTAAAAGAAAATAAAACCCATACAAAAAATTATTTGGTAAAAATTGGTGGAACAACATTAAACATTGCAAAATCTCTAAAATATCTTGGAATTAATCCAGTAATTTTTTCTCACATTGGGAAGGATTTAATAGGAAAAGGAATCTATGATGAATTATCAAAAGATTTCAATCTTAGTTTAATTCAAAGAAATGATTTAACAAATATAATTTTATATTTTATTAAGAATGATAAATTTGAAGTAATTGGTCTAAAAAAAGAAAGCCCACTTTTTAGAATAGATGAGGATTTTCTTAAATTTTACAGAGATGTAAAGGTGGTTCATATTTCTCCGTATATATTTTTAAGAAAAGAAAATTATGATTTTTTTGAAAAAATAAAAGATGAAAATAAAATTTTTATCACAAATCTCTCAATGCCAATTCTTGATAACCAAAAATTTATCAAAATTTTGAATGGTATTGACTATATTTTTATGAACCTTGAAGAGGGAAAAAAATTAGTTAAAAAAGATGATTTATTTAAAATAAAAATTTTTTTAAAAGAAAATTTTAAAAATTCAGTTTTAACTCTTCCAAATGGAATATATTTTTTGAATAAAGAAAAAGAGATTTTTATTGAGGTTGAAAAAATCCATAAAAAGATAAACATTGGTTCTGGTGATTATCTTATTGGTGGATTTATTTATGGTTTATCAAAAAATTTAAAAATTGAAGATTCATTAAATATTGGACTAGAATCAGTAAAAAATTATTTAAACTCATTTAAAATATGAAACCTAATTTCCACCGAACAAATGAGACTGTCTACTCTGTTCGCTAAATGAGTATTTATATTCAAGTATCAGTTTGACAAATATTCAAAATTTTTTATAATTAAAATGATAGGGCTCGTAGCTCAACGGTAGAGCGGGTGGCTCATAACCACTAGGTTCTAGGTTCGAATCCTAGCGAGCCCACCAAGAGGATTAAAAATTTATGGAATTAAGAAAAAAAGATTCTCTCCTTCTTTACAAACTCCAATCACTTGATTTAAAAATTTTTCATATTGAAAATAATGATCTCGAAAAGAATCTTAACGAGATTTTACTTGTCATTAAAAAACTGGAAGAAGAGATTAAAAAATTGTCAAATACAATAAAAGAAAAAGAACTTGAGATTAAAAACATTGAGGGAGAGATATCTGAATTAAATAAAAGAAGTAATAAATTAAAAGAAACTCTTTCTTCGGGGAAAAAATTAAATGAAAAGGAGTTAAATTCAGTTCAAAATGAGATTAATAAAATTCAAAATCTAAAAAAGAAAAATGAAGATATAATTTTAGAAATTGATGAATTTATTGAAACAACAAAAGGAGAAATTGAAAAACATAAGTCAATACTCGATTCAAAAAGAAAAGAAAAGTTAGAAGAAGAAAAGAAAATAAAAGAAGAAAACGGTAAATTAAATATCAAAAGAGATGAATTTGTTAAAAAAAGGGAGGAACTTATAAAACAAATACCTGAAGAATTGATAAATTTTTATCAATTGAATATCAATAGGTTTGGTAAAAAGATAATATCTGTTGTTATCGATGATAAATGCAGTGAATGTGGAATGATTCTACCATACGGGATGATTTCAATTTTAAAAAATAGCGATAAATCTATCAAATGCGAAAATTGTGGAAGATTTTTAATTTTAGATAAGGATATTGATGTTGATTTTTAATATTATTTTTAACTTCATTCTTGGAATTATTGTTGGTAGTTTTTTAAATGTTCTTATATATAGGTTACCTAAAAAAATTGAAGTTACTTTTTCAAGATCTTTTTGTCCAGAATGTGGACATAAACTCGGTTTTTTTGACCTTATTCCACTATTTTCATACATTTTCTTAAAAGGTAAATGTAGATATTGTAAAGCAAAAATATCATTTATATATCCACTTATTGAATTCATTACAGGTTTAATTTTTGTTATATCATTCATATATTATGGATTTTCAATTTTATATCTAAAATTTATAATTTTTACATCGATACTTATTGTTATATCAATAATTGATTTGAGAACAATGGAAATAGAAGATAGTCCATTATATTTTGGTTTTTTTATGGGAGTTATATTCCTTTTAATTGAAAAAAATTATCTTAATACTCTTTATGGAATAATTATTGCTGGTGTTATTTTCTTTTTAATAATTGTTTTATCAAAAGGTGGAATGGGAGGAGGAGATTTCAAATTATCTTTTCTATTTGGTCTTTATCTTGGTTTTCCAAAAATTATTCCATGGTTTTTTTTATCATTTTTAATTGGATTTTTTCCTGCAATTTTCATGTTAATTACAAAAAAAGCAACAAGAAAAACACCTCTTCCTTTTGGCCCTTTTATGGCAATTTCTGGAATAATCACTTTTTTATATGGAAATCAGATTATTAGATTTTATAATAATTTAATGTTATAATATGGATAACTATGGCTAATTTATTTGGTAAATCACCAGTAATTGGTCTTGATTTGGGTTCAGGATATATAAAAATAGCCCAATTAAAAGAAACAACAAAAGGGCTAAATCTTGTAAATATTGGATTACTACCTACACCTAAAGGTGCCATTGAAAATGCAAAAATTGTGAATCCTGATGATATTGCAGAGGCAATAAGAACTCTTCTTAGAATGTTCTCTTTTTTTGGCAAAAGAGTTGTAACATCGGTATCTGGTCAACTTGTAACAGTAAGAACACTCACTGTTGATAAACTTCCAGAATCAGAACTTGATGAAGTTATAAAATGGGAAATACAAAAATTTCTTCCATATAAACTTGAAGAAGCATCAATCGATTATCAAATCCTTGGAATTGTTCCTGAAAGTGAAGGGAAAAAGTTATCCATAATTGCAGCAGCAGCAAGTCTTGATATTATAAATAGTATCGTAAGTGCAGTAAAACTTGCAAAACTTGAGCCAGTTGCCATAGAAATAGAATCTTTTGCAGAATTAAGATTACTTGATTATACATATAGTGATAAATACAACAAAAATATTATTATACTTGTAAATTCTGGTTATTCATTTACATCTATAAATATAATTGAGGGTGGTGTTTTAAGATTTACAAGAATTATTCCTTTTGGTGGAAAATCTTTAATAAGGGTTATACAGGATACATTGAAAGTTAATGAAAAGGATGCTGAAACCTATCTCATCACAGGTTGTGATTTGAATCTTGAAAAATATTCAAAAGATTCAGACACTTTTAGAATAACAGAAGCAGTACTACCAATTATCGAAGAATTCGCTCTTGAAATTAGAAGGTCTATAACATATTATCAGGGTCTACCAAATTTTTCTGGAAAAGATTTTCTTGTTATTTTAGGTGGTGGAACATCAAAAATAAAAGGGCTTAATGATTATATAAAATCATACTTAAAAATTGAATCAATTCTTGATGACCTTCTTCTTAAAGGAATTGAATTTAATCCAAAACTTTTTACCGAAGATTATCTAAGAGAAATGTCTCCTTTCTTCACTGTTGCAGTTGGTCTTTCAATGAGAGAATCATTTGAAAAGTTTGAAAAAACAAGAAAATTAGCACCGAAAACAAAACTAATAGTCAAGAAAGGTAAATGATATGAATATTAAAATTAATCTTTTACCTGTAATTAAAAAAAAGAAAGGTAAGCCAACTGATGTTAACCTTATAATCATATTTATATTTTTTATTTTAATGCTCGGCCTTATATATTTTTTCTATTACGCAAAAATTAACTCACTTAACAATAATCTTATAAAAATTCAACAAAATATAGCAAAATATAAGGACATGGAAACTCTGAAAAATGAAAAACTTAAATCTGATAGTAAATTAAATTATTATATAAATACAGTTACTAAACTTGGTAAAAATCAGGTTAAATTTTCGCAATTTTTTAATACTCTATCTGAAAATTTCCCCAAGTATGCATATCTAACAAATCTTGATGTTGATCTTGATACAAAGGTTATAAGATTAATAGGAGTTGTAAATGATTATTACGATCTCGGAAGGCTCCTTAATCATTTGAATAGTTTAAAGTTTTTAAGTAATGTTTATTTATCAAATTTTTCTAAACAGATAGTTCAGGGACAAGAGAATAAATCAACTGTAACATTTACAATTATTGGCATTTGGAATGTGGGGGTTAAGTAATGAAAATAAATAATAAATATTTTGTTTTAATAATATTAATTGCACTTATATATTTTGCTTTCTATAACTTCATTCTTAAAAATCAAATTCAAAAAGTTAAAGAATTGAATCAAAAGATTGATGAAGCAAATGCCAAACTCGATGAACTATTAAATATCAAAAAAAATGAAGAAAAAATAAGAGCGCTTCTTGAAGAAAATAATAAAGACATAGAAGAACTTAGATCCGTTTTACCTTTGGGTGAAAATTTACCAGTTTTATTAACTCAATTCAATCAAGTTGAGAAAGATCTTAACATTGTATTTAATAATTTGAATTTTATAGGAGGGGTATCCCAACAAGGTGGAAATATAACAAGTTCGAGATTAATGGTAAGAGATGATTATTTCGAAATGAAAGTCACTTTTTCTGTAACTTCAGATTATGAAACTTTTATGAAACTTCTTGATAGATTAGAAAACTTTCCAAGACTACTCGGAGTTAGAAAAATAAGTGTAACAGCACCAAGACAAACATTAGAGATAGAAAAAACAAATGTTCATACATATAATTTTGAGATTTATATTTATTCAGCAAAGGAGCCATAAATATGGCAAAAAAAAGTAAAGTTGAAAGTAAGAAAAAAACTGAACAAAAAAAGAACCAAACTTTACTTCTGATATTGTTTTTTATACTCATAGGTGTTGCAGGAATTCTTTTTTATTTTCTATATCTAAAGCCACCTGTTCAGAAAGAAAGCACTCAAACTAATACAAACATTATTAATACTCTTTTAAAAGAATATAATATTGAAAATCTAAAAGAAGATATAAGTAAAAGGCAACTTATTATACCATCAATAGAAACTAAATTAGATGAAATTGGAAAGGTAGACCCATTTACTCCATGAAAATTATTTTAAATCAAGGAATCTCCCATCTATTAGTTATAAAAACTGAAAACATTAGATATTTATCTAATTTTACTGGCGAAGATAGTTTTCTTCTTATATGTAATGATAAAAAAACTCTCTTTGTAGATTCAAGATTTACCACTCAAGCAAAAGAAGAAGTCTATGATGATATAGAAGTAGTTGAATATAAACCTCCTATTGAAAATTTTATTTTTGAAAATTATAAAATAGATAAATTAGGACTTGAGGATACAATTAAATATAATTTATATACTCTTTTTTCTCAAAAATTTGGAATTGATAATGTTAAGGTTATTAAAGATTTTGTAGAAAATTTTAGAACAATAAAAAATGATAATGAAATAACAAATATTTTAAAAGCAGAAGAGATATCTGAAAAATCATTTATTAAAACTCTCGAATATATTAAAGAAGGAGTTACAGAAAAAGATCTATCCATTGAACTTGAATATAATATGAAAAAATTTGGTGGAGAAAAAAATGGATTTGATACAATTGTACTTTTTCAAGAAAGAGGTGCCCTTCCTCATGGAAAACCAGGTGATAGAAAATTAAAAAAGAATGAAGCAATAATTTTTGATTTTGGAACAATATATAATGGTTATCACTCAGATTGCACAAGAACTGTTTTATTTGGAAATATGGATTCTGAATTTATGAATATTTTTAATATAGTTAAAGATGCTCAAATTATGGGAATAAATAGTGTAAAAGAAAATTTAAAAGGTAAAGAAGTAGATGAAATAAGTAGAAACTATATTAAAGAAAAAGGATTTGGTGATTATTTTGGTCATGGATTAGGCCACGGTGTTGGCCTTGAAATACATGAAAGACCTTTCATCTCACCAAGAGGAGAAGAAGAACTAAAAGAGAATATGGTAATTACTATTGAACCAGGGATATATATTCCAAATAAATTTGGTATTAGAATTGAAGATCTAATTGTAGTTAAAAAGGATGGATGTGTCAATTTAACAAAACTTGATAAATATATTAAGATTTAAAAAGTTTTTCAATTAAATATAAAAAAGTTATTCCAAAAGATATTGAAACAAATAGACCTAAAAATAAAAAACCAATTTTAGGTAATATTATAAAAATGAATATTATAAGAATACCAATTATAGTTGATAATATTCTTACTCCAATATTTTCCTGTAAATCCTTTTTAAATATTTTTAAAATATAATCTCCTAATTTATTTGCAAGTATTGATATTCCACATAAACCAAAAATTATGAGAGTAATTATATAGATAATATAAATAGATCTTCCAAATGGAAAAATTGCTTCTTTGGGTATTATAAAAACTGATAGAGCAAAAATAATTATACTTACTGGAATTATATAAAAAATATTTTTATTAAAATAATTTGATATATTTAAAAAGGTTTTTTCAAAAAGTATGAGAAATAGTAGTGAAAATATTGTAATTACTAAAATACCAACAATTTTTAGAAGTAAACCCTCATTTGATAGAAATAAGGGAGGAATATTTAAACCTGTAGTATTTTCAGTACTCTCTTTAGGAGGAAATTCTATTCTTCTTCCAACAACTACTGCTTCTTCATCCATTATGATTCTACCATTATAAGTTATAATATCTCCTCTAACATAAGACTTTTCTCTTAAGGTTATATTCCCCTTTAAAACAATTATATTTCCATAAACCTTTCCATAGACTGTAACATTTCCATTACCAAGTCTTATGTCACCTCTTATCTCCTCATTTGCCTTAACAACAATATCTCCACTTCCTTTAATTATTCCTTGGGCTTTAACTAAATTTGGAGAAACTAACAAAATTATTAAAAATAAGAAAATAGATAATATTAATTTTTTCACTATCTTCCTCCTTTTGTATTTAACCTTATTTTAACAAAAATTAAACCAGATATAACTGAAAGTAAAATTAATAAATAATATATCATCTGAGTTAAAAAAATTGGATTTGAAAAATAAATTTCTATATAAGTGCCTATTCTTTTTATTGATTCATTTTCATCAAGAACAAAATTTGGAGTAAGAAAAGATACTTGATGTGGAAATAGGTAAATAATTAAAACTAAAAGTGAAAATACTGGAATTAAATAAATAAAAGAAAATTTCTTTTCGCGTTTCAAAATCCTTTCCATTATTCTTTTTTTCTCTTCATCTGTTAGCCTATATAATTTTTTTATATTCTGTAATCTTTCTTCAAATTTATCCTTCACCATCCACCCCTTTATATAAAAGTTTTCTCAATTTTTCCTTTGCTCTAAAAATTTTCACCTTAACATTATCTATTGAAATATTTAAAATTTTTGAAATTTCCTCATATGATAAATCCTGTTGATAAAAAAGTAAAATTATTTCTCTATCATTTTTATCAAGTTTACCAAGCGCTTCTTCAAGGATTAAATCTCTTTCAAAATAATTTTCTTCAGTAAAATCATCAACTTCAATTTGTTCATATGGTTTATTTTTTCTCATAAATTTTATTCCTTCATTTCTTGCAATTTTTATTAGCCAAGGGAAAAATTCTCTCTCTTCATTAAAATTTTTAATTCCTTTAAATGCTTTAAAAAAAACTTCATTAGTCAAGTTTAAGGCCTCATCTCTATTGCCTAAAAATTTAATAAAATAAGAAAAAATTTTATCGCTATATCTTTCAACAAGGAGTCCAAACATCTCTTTATCTCCTTTTTTAATCTCCTTGATGATACAGTTGTCAGGTATATCATTCACACCTATAAGTATATACTTAAAAAATATTTTTTTGTTACATATATTTTATGTTATATTTAATATATGAAAAGCGGAATTGTCGTGTTAATTGGAAAACCTAATACTGGTAAATCAACCTTATTGAATTATATATTAAGAGAAAAAATTGCTCCTATCTCACCAAAACCTCAAACTACAAGAAAAAGATTAAAGGGAATATATACAGAAGAAAGAGGTCAAATTGTTTTTATTGATTCACCTGGTTTACATAAACCTATTCATGTTTTAGGAAGATATATGGTTGAAGAGGCAATAAAAAATTTATATGATGGTGATATTTTATTATGGATTGTTGATTCATCAAAAAAATTAACAGAAGAAGATCGTATTGTTTATGAAAGAATAAAAGATATAAAAAAACCAAAAATTCTTGCATTAAATAAAATTGATATTATTAATGAAAATAGAGAAAAATTTATTAAGGAAATAAATAATTTTGAAAAAATTGATAAAATAATTCCAATATCATCTTTAACTGGAGAAAATGTTAACATCCTTCTTAATGAGATATTTAATCTTTTACCAGAAGGTGATTATCTTTACGATCCTGATATTTTAACTGATTCAATAGAAAGGGAAATAGTTGGTGAGATTATAAGAGAAAAAATAATGAATAATACAGAAGAAGAAATTCCACATTCTGTTGCTGTTGTTATTGATGAATTTAAAGAAAGAGAAAATGGAAAAATTTATATAAAAGGTATTATTTTTGTTGAAAAAGAATCACAAAGAAAAATAATAATTGGTCTTAAGGGTAACTTACTAAAAAAAATAGGTATCGAAGCGAGAATGGAAATAGAAAAATTTTTAAGAAAACCTATTTACCTTGAATTGTGGGTAAAGGTTTATAAAAACTGGAGAAAAAAGGAGGAGGCGTTAAAATACCTTGGCTATAAATAATTTTAAAAGGGAAGAGGAACTTTTTTTATCAAGTTTATCATATTTGACAATAGGAATAATAGGCATATTTACCCTTGTTTCTGATATAAAAGATTCAGAATATCTTGAATTTCATGCAAAAAGATCGATAATCTATTGGGCAATATCAATTCCCTTGTGGATTTTTTTCTCAATAATAACTCATTATATTTATGTTAAAACAATCAATTTAATAACCATCAACCAAATTTTTTATTATTTATGGAAAATAGTTTTTGTTGGTTTTGGACTCTTTATGATTATTTATGCTTTTTATCTTTCATATTTAGCATACATGGGAAAGAAAAAAAGTTTATATTTATATGAAAAATTTTTAAAAAAACTCGGGGTGAAATTATGAAAAGATTTTTTAATGGTTTAACTTTATCAATAATATTCGGAGTAATTTTTACATTATTAAGAAAAAATATTGATACTTTTCTTTA
>JBAMLT010000125.1:0-20234 GCA_039793425.1 Caldisericota bacterium | reverse complement strand
ATTCCAGGAATGGAATCACTTTTTCCTATAATTTTCTTATCTTACATTCTCATTCTTGTTATGATTGGAATTTATCTGAAGAATCCAATATCAGGAATAATATGTGGTATAGTTTCTCTTTTCTCAAAATACCTAACTGAGATAACGATACTAAAATTTAATGGAACGCCTGTTATAACCCTTACTGATAAATTGTATCCTAATTTAGATTTTGAAAATTTAAATATACTTTTATCTACTATTATTTTTTCTATTCTTTCTTTTTTTTATTCCAAATTTATTTCCGGAAAAAAAGAAAAAATTAACAACCCCCTAATTTCTTTAGTTTTATTAATTTCTCTTTTTTTAGGTTTCTTTTTAAATTACTATTATGTAGAAGATTCAATCTATATTTTACCTCTTACCTCATTGATTCTTGGATTAATATCATTTAACCTTATTTTATCTTTTACCTCCGCAATCTTTTTTGGTATATCATATTCTTTTTTTTATCAATTCATCATAAAGTTTAAAGGTGATTTAAATCTTATGTTTAATGAGCCATATCATCTTATTCCTGACTCATTGATTATTCTTATTTTCACAATAGTTTTGATAGTTCTATCATCTTATATTTTTTATACAATTTTTTCTATCTTGAAAGGAAGGAGAATTTCTGTTAAAGTAAAAGAAGAAAAAGAAAAAGGAGTAAAAGAAGAAACTCCTGCTTTGCAAGAAGAGCAAAGCCAAAAGACCGAAGGAGGTAATGATGAGAAAGTACGAGATGATGGTAATCTTCAAACCAAATCTCAGTGATGAAGATTTGAAAAATGAAGAAGAAAAGGTTAAAAGTTTTGTTTTAAATTCAGGTGGAGAATTTATCAACTCAATTCAATGGGGCAAAAGAAAATTGGCTTATCAAATTGAAAAACTGAGTGAGGGAATTTACTATCTTTTTTATTTTAAAATCCCACAGAATAAGATAACTGAATTTAAAACTATATTAAAATTAAATATGAACATTTTAAGGTTCATGATTTTAAAATTAGAGGAAACTGCAAATGTATAATAAAATTATTTTGATTGGTAGATTGACAAAAGACCCTGAAAGTAGATATACTCCAACTGGTACTCTTGTATCAACTTTCAGAATGGCATCTGGAAGAACCTATACTGATAAAAATGGTGAAAAACAGGAAGAAACTCTTTTTATTAATGTGATTGCATGGGGAGGAAGAAGTAATCTCGCTGAAAATGTAAATAAATTTTTAAAAAAAGGTTCTTTAGTTCTTGTTGAAGGAAGATTAAGAGTCAGAGATTATGAAACTTCAGATGGTACTAAAAAACTTGCTGTTGAAGTGATAGCAAATACAATAAAATTTTTATCTAAAAAAATAGAAGAAGGACCTTCTGAAGAAATTGAAGAACCAGTTGATGAAGAGATACCAATAGATTAAAAGGAGGAAGAAATGAATAGAGATGGAACAAGTAGAAGATTTAAACCTGGCGCTAAAGTTTGCTACTTTTGTAAAAATAAAATGAACGATATTGATTATAAGGATTTTGAACTTTTAAGAAAATTTATGACACCGAGAGGAAAAATTGTTCCAAGAAGAAATACAGGAGTTTGTGCAAAACATCAAAGAAGATTATCTCTTGCTATAAAAAGAGCAAGAGAAATGGCTCTTTTACCTTATGTTCAATATTAAATGAAAAAGGTCAAGGTCGTCCTATTAAAGGACATAATTAATCTTGGAAAAAAAGGAGACATTGTTGATGTCTCCTTTGGTTTTTATATGAACTATCTTGACAAAAATAATCTTGCTAAAAGAGTATCTGAAGGAGAAGAAAAGGATTATTTATTAAAACGGAAAATTAGAGAAGATAAAGAATCAAAAGAAGAAGAGAGGGCAAAAATATTGAAAGAAAAAATTGAAAAAGAACTTTTCACAATCAAAAGGAGGGCTGGAGATAAAGGAAAACTCTATGGTTCTGTTACAAATGAGGATATTGCAGAAATACTTAAAAAAAAGATTGGTGTTTCTTTTGATAAGAAAAAAATTGAAATTGATGAACCTATAAAAACAATTGGATATTTTGAAGCAAGAGTCAAATTATTCAAAAATTTATATGCAAAAATTAAGTTAAATATATTAGAAGAATGAACGAAGATATTTTTGGAAAAGTTCCTCCGCATAGCATTGAAGCAGAACAAGCAACTCTTGGATCCATTTTGATTGACAATGAAGCAATTTTTAAAGTTATTGATTTCCTTCAACCAGAACATTTTTATAGAACTGCGCATCAAATTATATATGAAAGCATAAGAGAATTATTTGAGAAAAATGAACCAATAGATCTTCTCACTTTATCAGAACACCTTAAGAAAAAGGGTAAACTTGATGAAATTGGTGGTTTTTCATATCTTGCGACATTAACAAATATAGCACCAACTGCTTTAAATATTGATATTTATGCTCAAATAGTTGAGGAAAAGGCAATTTTAAGAGAAATAATAAAATCTGGTATAGATATAATAAATTTAGCTTTCGCTGGAGAAGATGATGTTGGAACAATTCTTGATAAAAGTCAGGAAATGCTTTTTAATATAGCAAAAAAAAGAATGGTAACACCTTTTTATCCATTGAAAGATCTACTAAAAGAATCATTTGAGAGAATAGAAAGTTTATACAAAGAGAAAAAGGGAATTTCAGGAATAAAGACACATTTTAAAAAACTTGATGAAATTCTTGGAGGTTTCCATAAAAATGATTTACTTATTCTTGCGGCAAGGCCTTCTATTGGTAAAACATCCCTTTCTATCAATATATGCATTAATGTTGCGCTTAAGGAAAGAATACCTGTTGCAATATTTTCTCTTGAAATGTCAAAAGAACAGATAGTTGAAAGAATACTTGAATCAACAGCAAATGTTAATTTTCATAAACTGAAAACAAGTTTACTATCTGATGATGACTGGTCAAGACTTGGGAGAGCATATGGACCTCTTTATGATGCTCCAATTTATATTGATGATTCATCAGATATTTCTATTCTTGAAATAAGAACTAAAGCAAGGAGATTAAAAAATACAAAAAATCTTGGAATGATAATTGTTGATTATTTACAACTTATGCATCTTAAAACAAAAGTTGAAAATAGAGTTCAGGAGATTTCAGAATTAACAAGAGGTTTTAAAAAACTTGCAAGAGAACTTGAACTACCTGTTTTAGTGATCTCACAACTATCAAGGGCTATAGAAAAAAGAGAAAGTAAGAAACCCATGCTCTCAGACCTTAGAGAAAGCGGAAGCATAGAGCAAGATGCGGATGTTGTTATGTTCTTGAATAGAGAAGATGATGATATTGGAAAAGATTTAATAACAGTTGAACTTATTGTTGCTAAGAATAGAAATGGACCGCTTGGAAAAATGAAACTAAAATTTTTGAAAAACTTTGCTAAATTTTCAGAAATTGAATATAGAGAAGAAGATGAAAAGGAAGAGGACTCATTTTAATACAAACCCTTTAAATTCCAGGAATCTAAAGAATATTTATTAAGAACAAGATAGTTTACGCTATTTAATTCTTCTTCATTTAAATTATCTATTTTATAATCAACATTAAAAAAATTTATAAAATTTTCAATTAAAGAATCTTCTAAATCAGTTATTTTTAAATCATGTTTTATCTCTTTTAAAGATGAAAATCTTGAAACATCCAATAGTTTAAATATTTTTTTAACTTTTTCATAATCAATTGAAAAAGGAATTGAACCTTGCTGTAATATTCCTTCTTTTTTTCTTCTCTGAGCAGAGCCAATTATCTTTTTTCCATTTACTGAAATTTCATAATAATTTTGTGATGAAAAGCAAAATCCATCTATCTCACCACTCTTTTTAGTTAGTTTTCCATTTATATTAAAATCATTGAGAGATTTAATGAAAACTTCAGAAATTAGTTTATATGACTCAATTATATCAAGTTCATAAATCGGATGAGTTTTGGGTATAATAATTGAATAAGTTAGTTCATCATCATGATATACTCCTTTTCCTCCAGTTGGTCTTCTAACAAATGGTATATTATTTTCTTTTATATAATCTATCTCTAATTCACTTATTTTCTGAAAGGTACCAATAGATATTGAAGGAGGTTCCCATCCAAAAAATCTTAAGATTATTGTTTTTCCATCATTATTAAGTAGAAAAAACTCATCAATTGCCATGTTCAAAAAGGGTGATAATTTTTTATATTTTATAATTCTTAAATTAAAATTCATAATTTATATGAATAATTTATCTAAACCAAGGTCAACCATTTCTTTTAAAATACTCTCTTTATCTAAATCAAAAGGATAGTTATAAACTTCACCAGTTGGTCTTTCATTATAGAAAGGTCTATTACAATCAGGACAACCCCTTGTATTAAATGGCTTTAATTTTATAAGTTCTTCTAAATTAAACTTTGGAAAACCAACAATTTCACCATTATTTTTAAATTTAAAATCTCTTAATTCAAAGCCTATCTCTAATAATTTTGTTCCAATTTGAATTTTTCTGTATCTAATTAATTTTGGTGGCATATTTTTTTCTAAATATGTTCCTTTAATTGGAGTAAATGAAAATAAACCAACATTTATTTTATTTGTTATAAAGAGTTTATAAAGATTTAATATTTCAAAATCTGTTTCATTCAATCCAACAATTATATGAGTCGAAATTCTACCTTCATAGATTTTTCCAGTTTTAAGAATAAAATTTATTTTCTTAAAAAAATCACCGCCTCTTAAAAATTCATAATTTTTTTCAGTTGCTATATCAAGTGCAAGTCCAATTCTATCTGCACCAAAAGAGAAAATTTTTTTAATCAAATTATCATTCTCAGTATTTATTGAAATAGAAACCTTAACTTTGTCACTTATTTCTTTTAAAATTTTTGTATATATTTCTTTTGAAAATCTATTGTTAACTGTTTGTATACATACTCTTTTAATTCTATCTCTATTATTTAATATTCTTTGAATTACATCATTAATTTCAAAAGAAGGCCATACAACCCTTGATAGAAATTTTTCTTCTGAATTAGAACTTTTAGAGAGAGAACAATATTTACAATCTCTTAAGCATTTTCCGGGTGTTAAAAGGTATATTGTAGGTGTAGGATAATTTTGTTTAAAATTTTTTAGACCAAGTGGAACTGTACTTCCAATTGAAACTTTAATAGTAGAGGACATCGCATTCATAATAGATCTCAGGGTTTTTAACTATTTTTTTTAATTCATTCCCTGGATTTACAAAACCATTGAAGCCTGATTCAAGTGCTATTTTTTCAACTTCATCTCTAAATTTATCTTTTGGTCTCATACATCCAAGAACTAAGTTAGTAAGTCTTAATTTTCTTTTCGTAAATTGAAATAATTTTTTTATCTCTTCTATATGAGGAGGTGAAATATTTTGAAAAGGAGTCCCTTTAGTTGGTATTAAAATAAGAAAAACTATCATACTTGGTTTTATTTCGGCAAATATATCGATAATTTCATATTCACCTTTAATTTTTCCTTTAAATAAACCTACTATTATATGAGGAAAAGTTTTTATATTTCTTCTTAAAAGAAGATACTCTTTTTTATAATCCTCTCCATCATAAGGTAAATGATAAACTTCTTTTATAGTTTCTTTATCATAAATAAAATCGAAAGAGATAACATCAACAATTCCTTTTATTAAATCTATTTCATTTTTTTCTATGAATCCTGAATGTAGAATAATTTTTTTCCCTAAATTTTTTATTTCTTTTAAAAAATCTAAATTTGAAATAATATCTATTGAGCCTTTTTCATTGAATCCACCCGAAATAAGTACTGATGAATAATCATTATTTTTTAAAATTTCAATAGATTTTTCTTTGGCTTTCATATCTTTTAAATAAACACCATTACAATGGAGGCAATTTAGTGTGCAAATATTTCCTGTTAAAGAAATAGGCAGTGTTTTTACTGGATAGAAAAATTTAATTTTTTCTTCTACCATTTAACTTTTAATTCTTTATTTGCCCTGAGTTCATCTGGTCTTTGTATTTTTGTAGTGATAGGAGCATTTTTAACAATTTCAGGGTTATTTTTTATTTCATCAGATATTTTAATCATTGCTTCGATAAAATTATCAAGGGTTTCCTTATTTTCTGTTTCAGTTGGTTCTATCATTAATGCTTCATCAACAATATGTGGAAAGTATATTGTTGGGGGGTGAAAGCCATAATCCATAATTCTTTTAGCAATATCCAAAGTTTTTACTCCATACTCTTTATATATTTTTCCTGATAAAATGCACTCATGTTTAACTAATCTATCAAATTGAGAAGGGTAATATTTTTTGAGTTTCTCTTTTATATAATTTGCATTTAAAACAGCAATTTGTGAAACTTCTTTTAATCCTTCAAAACCAAGTTCTTTAATATATAAATATGCTTTTAAAATAACAGAAAAGTTACCAAAAAAACTCCTAACTTTGCCAATAGATTTTGCTGGTTTTGAAAAATAATAAAAATCATCACTATTTTCTATAACTGGATAGGGTAAATAATCCTTAAGAAACTCTTTAACTCCAACAGGTCCACTTCCAGGACCTCCTCCACCATGAGGTGTTGAAAAAGTTTTATGAAGATTAAGATGAACTGCATCAAAACCCATATCACCTGGCCTTGCAATTCCAACAAAACCATTTAGATTTGCCCCATCGTAATACAAAAGAGCACCTTTACTTTTTAAAATTTTACTGATTTTTAGAATATCTTTTTCAAAAAATCCTAAAGTGTTTGGGTTAGTCAACATTAAAGCAAAAGTATTTTCATCAACAACTTCAATTAATTTCTCTGGATCAACCATTCCTTCTTTAGATTCTATTTCAATAACATCAAGACCAAGCATGGATGATGAAGCAGGATTTGTTCCATGTGAAGAATCGGGAAGAATAACTTTGTTTCTCTTCTCACCCTTTTCATTAAAATATTCCCACATAATTCTAAGACCAGTATATTCACCATGAGCACCTGCTGCAGGTTGAAGAGTAAATGCATCCATACCTGTTAATGATTTTAAAAACTCTTCTATTTCCCACATTATTTTTAACAATCCCTGTGAATATTCAATTGAAGTAAGAGGATGAAAATATTTTAATTCTTCTCTTTTTGCAATATCCTCATTGATTTTTGGATTATACTTCATTGTACATGAACCAAGAGGATAAAATCCATTATCAACTCCATAATTATCTTTTGATAAAGAAATAAAATGTCTTATAAGTTCTATTTCACTTACATCTGGAATGTTTACATCATCCCTTAAATATTTATCATCTAACATTTCAATTTCTGAATTTATATCATCTTCAATATCAAATTTATTTTTACCTCTTTTTGATAACTCATTAAGAAGTTTCATTTTAACCCTCCTTTAAAGCACATATTAGAAGTTCAATATCTTCTCTTGAATTCATTTCAGTTACTGCAAATAGATATGAATTATCCATTCCATAATATCTTAGCGGAAAACCACCTTCAATACCTACAATAGAAAGTTTCTCTTTTAAGATATCATATGAAAATGGTAAATTTACGGCAATTTCATTGAAAAAAGGTCCAGAAAAAGTTAAATTAAAACCTTCGTTAGTTAATCTTTGTTTAAAATAATGGGCTTTTTTATAATTTAAGTTAGCAATCTTTTTTAAACCCTCTGGCCCAACTGTTGTTAGATAAACAAGAGATGCAATTGCATTCAAGGAATTATTTGTGCATATATTTGATTTTGCTTTTTCTCTCCTTATATCCTGTTCTCTTGTTCTTAGAGTCATAACAAAACATCTTTTTCCATTCCTATCAACTGTTTCTCCAACAATTCTACCTGGTATTTCTCTTATAAACTCTTTTCTGGTTTGAATTATACCAAGGTATGGTCCTCCAAAAGAGAGTGGAAGTCCAAATGATTGTGCTTCACCAGTTAATATATCAACTCCAAGTTCAAATGGAGGTTTAAGCATACCAAGAGATAGCACTTCTAATATTGATAAAATCAAAAGAGCATCTTTCTCTTTAACAATTTTATTTATATCTTCAATATCTTCTATAATTCCAAAATAATTCGGCGATTGAATCACTAAAGAAGAAAAATCATTCTTACTCTTATCTTTTAATTTATCTAAATCAACTCTTCCATCTTCTCTAAAATCTATGTATTCAATTTCTATATTTCTTGGTTTAAGATATGTCTTTATAACTTCTTGATACTCTGGATTTAAACTATTAGCAACAAGTAGTCTCTTTTTATTTTTTATTCTTTCTGCCATAAATATGGCTTCAACTAAACTTGTTGCTCCATCATACATAGAAGCATTTGTTACATCTGCTCCTGTTAAATCTGATAAAACTGACTGAAACTCAAATAGGGCTTGAAGAATTCCTTGAGATAATTCAGGTTGATATGGTGTATATGAGGTGTAAAATTCTCCTCTGTTTAAAATATAATTTACTGTGGATGGAATAAAGTGATAATAAGCACCACCTCCTAAAAAAATTCTTTTTGGAGGAATATCAGAAGAAAAAATATTTTCAATTTCATTTTTTATACCAAGTTCGCTTAAAGGAGTTGGCAGATTTAATTTTTCTTTTATTTTCACCTCATCAGGAATATCTTTGAATAGGTCGTCCAGAGAAGATATTCCTATATCCCTCATCATTTCTTCAATTTCTTTTTGAGTATGAGGAATAAATTTCATAAACTATTTCCTGTATTCAGAATATGATTTTGCATCCATTAAATCTTTCAATTCATCCTTATTTTTAATTTTTATTTTAAATAACCATCCTTTACCAAATGGATCTTCGTTTATAATCTGTGGGTTTTGAACTACCTCAAGATTTACTTCAATAATTTCACCTGAGACAGGGGAGTGTATATCTGCTGCTGCTTTAACTGACTCAATTGAAATAACTGCATCACCTTTATTTACAATCTTACCAACTTTAGCCTCTTCAAGAAAAACAATATCTCCAAGTTTATCCTGAGCATAATCTGTAATTCCAATAATTCCAGTATCATCTTCAACTTTTAACCATTCATCAGTTTTTTGATAAAATAATCCTTCAATTACCTTGTGCATTTAATCCTCCTTTTTTACTCTTGGTTTTAAAAATGGTTTTTTAATAATTTTTCCAGAAAATTCTCTTTTTCCATCAGAAATTATGACTTCCTCTCCGATTTCTCCATGAGGAAGGTTTACATATCCTAAAGAAAAGGATTTATTTAAAATAAAAGAATAATTCCCACTTGAAATAAATCCAACTTCATTTTTGTTTTTATCAAAAATTTTGTAACCATGTCTCCCAATTCCACCCACTACTTCAATTCCAACAAATTTTCTTTTTACCCCTTCGTTAATAATTTTAATTAAAGAATTTTTACCTAAAAAATCTTCCTTATTCATATCAACTAAAAATTTCTGACCAGATTCAATAGGATTTATTGTTTCATCAATATCATTTCCATAAAGCCAGTAACAAACTTCAAACCTTAAAGTATCTCTTGCGCCAAGTCCACAAACTCTTATATCATAATCTTTACCTTTATTTAAAATTTCATTGAAAACCTTCACTCCAATTTCTTTATTCATATAAATTTCAAATCCATCTTCTCCGGTATATCCAGTTCTTGAAATTAAAATATTTTCATCAAAAATATCTATATAATCAAACTTAAAATATTTTATTTTATTTAAATCAAAGTTTGTAAAATTTTGAAGAAGTTCCTGTGCCTTTGGACCTTGAACTGCAAATTCGACTATTTTATCTGACTCATTTGTTAAATTTAGGTTATCCCATAGATATTTTTTTATATGATTATAATCCTTTTCAATATTTGATGCATTAACTACAAGAAGAATTTCATTATCACTTATTGTATAAGAGAATAAATCATCAACAATTCCTCCATTTTCATTTAACATTACTGTATATTTAACATCTCCATAATCTGTTTTCTCAATATTATTGGTTAAGATATAATTTGCAAATTTTTTTGCATTCTTACCTGAAACTCTTATCTCGCCCATATGTGAAACATCAAAAATTCCAACTCTTTCTCTTACAGCAAGATGTTCATCTTTAATTGATGTATAATAAATTGGCATTAAAAAGTTAGCAAATTCGATAAATTTTGCTCCTAATTTCTCATGTAAGTTAAATAATGGTATTTTTTTAAGATTTTGATTCATATTAATCCTCATTAAAAAGCCCCAGAGTTTTCTCTGGGGCTATAAATTTTATATTCTTACTCCCTCTTCGTGTGTAACTTTTTCAAGTTTTAAAAGATTTTCAAAATCTTCATTGATCTTTTTCTGCATAACTTCAATTACATGTTTATTTTCTGGACTAAAGAGGTGTTTAAATCTTCCTTGAAGTTTTAAAAATTCTTCTATTGGTTTTCTATCTTTTGGTTTAACGTTTACGGTTAGAACTCCTCTTTCAATTTCAAAAAGAGGCCAGAAATTAGTTTCTGTTGCAAGTCTACTTATTTTCATGGTCAAATTTTCAGGAAATACCCAGTTTGTCGTACAGGGCATTAAAACATTCAAAAATTTAGGACCTTCAGTATCAAATGCCTTTGTAGCTTTTTTAAATAGATCCATAATATTATAGACATTCGCTTGAGCAACATATGGAATATTATGACCTGCTACAATCTTAACAAGATCTTTTCTCCATTCCTTCTTACCAATTGAAATTTTTCCTGCAGGTTGAGTTGTTGAAGATGCTCCAAAAGGAGTTGCTCCACTTCTCTGATGACCTGTATTCATATATCCTTCATTATCATAACAGACATATAAAAAGTTGTGTCCTCTTTCCAAAGCACCTGATAGTGCTTGAATACCTATATCATATGTTCCACCATCGCCACCAAAAGCAACAATATTAACATCTTCTTTAACTATCCCTTTTTTCTTTAGGGCTCTATAAGCAGTTTCAACTCCTGAAGCACTTGATGCTGCATTAACAAAAGTTACATGAAGCCATGGAGTATTCCAGGCAGTAAATGGATAAATAGTTGAAACTACCTCAAGACATCCAGTTGCATTTACAACAACTACTGGTTTTTTAGAAGCAGATAAAACTGTTCTAAGAATTGAAGATATTCCACAACCAGCACACATTCTATGACCAGCAACAAATTTTAAACCCATATCTGTCTGCAGTTGAGCTAAATCTCTTATTGTTTTAACTTCCATCTCTTTCACCTCACTCTCTTAAACCAATACACTTCTCTTCTTTTGAAATTTTTCCAGAGAGAAGTTCCACAAATACATCTTTAATCTGATGTTTAAAAATATCTCTTCCACCAAGTCCAAATACATAACTCTGAATAGGTATCCTTTGAGGAAGATCATATAAAGCATTTCTTATATCAGTATAAAGAGGAGCATTTGCACCAAAAGAATAAGCCCTGTCAAGAACACCAATTGCTTTTGTATGTTTAAGTGCCTCTTTTATCTCATCATATGGAAATGGTCTAAAAAGTTTTGGTTTTAATAATCCGACCTTCTTTCCTTCTTTTCTCAATTCATCGACAACATCTTTTGTGGTTCCAGCGGTTGAACTCATAACAACGATTGCTACTTCTGCATCATCAAGGTAATATTTCTCAAAATATGGATAATCTTTTCCTGTAATTTTTGAAAGTTCTTTTCCAACTTCAAGATAAATTTTCAAAGCATTTTTCATTGCTTCCTGTTCCTGTCTTTTTGTTTCAAAGTAATAATCTGTAAGTTGAAGAGGTCCAATAGTTATTGGGTTTTCAAAATCAAATAAAGAAAGTTGAGGTTTTCTTGAACCTACAAAATTATACATAATTTCATCATCATAAATTTCAACAACTTCAACACCATGGCTTATTATAAATCCATCAAGACCAACCATTGAAGGAAGTAAAACATCAGGATGCTCAGATAATTTTACTGCAAGAAACATATTTTCATATGCTTCTTGAGCATTTTCTGAGAAAATTTCAATCCATCCCAGGTCTCTTACCGCCATCATATCTGAATGGTCACAATGAATATTTATTGGAGCTGAAAGTGCTCTATTTGCAATTGCCATAACAACTGGAAGCCTAAGCCCACTAGTTGCAGGAAGAACTTCAACCATAAGTGCTAAACCTTGAGATGCAGATGCAGACATTGCTCTTGCTCCTGCAGCTGATGCTGCTGTAACAATAGAAATAGCAGAATGTTCTGATTCAGGAGTTACAACCTCAGTATCTACAAGACCATCTGCAGCAAATTTTGAAAAAATTTCTACAATTGGTGTTTGAGGAGTAATTGGATATGCTGCAACAACATCAGGCCTAACTTGTCTCATTGCTTCTGCAACTGCTTCAGCACCTGTTAATGGTACTCTTTTTGATTTAATAGAAATTTTATTCATCATTTTACCTCCCAGGTTTCTCTTTCCATAGTAATTGCTTTTGTTGGACATTCTTCGGCACATACACCACAACCAGTACAATAATCAAGATTAGTTTCAAGCCTTATAACTCCTTTATAGATTTTATCTTTCCATCCTTTAACACCATTTTCATTAATTTCCGTTGGAATTGCCATAACGGGGCAATAATGAACACATATCATACAATGAGTACATTGATTTGGATCGAATTTTGGAACAAAACTTCTCCATGCGCCAGTTTTGTAATCGAGAGCACTTGCTGCGGGAAGAGTTCCACCAATTGGAAGTTCTTTCCAAGTTGCGCCTGGCTTCACTTTATTTACTTTATTCATGATTTTACCTCCGAATAACCTCTTTTTAAGGCTTCAACATTTTTTTGAACACCACTTTTTCCAATTTTTTCTGAAAATATTTCATCAAGTGCTTTTTCAACTGACTCAAGTTTCAAAACTCCTGTTTCTTTAATCAAGGAACCAATTGTAGGAATATTTGGTGCATCTCTACCCACTGTTTGAATTGAAATACCCGTAGCATCAACAGTTAAAACTTTTCCATTAAATTTTGTTATTTTTTTAATCTCTTCAGGTGTTTTTGTTGTATTAACTATCAATAAACCATTTTCTTTAAGTCCTTTTGTTATAGGGAGCGTAAAAATATATGTTTCATCAAGTACAATTACAACATCCGGATTTAAAATTGGTTCATGTGTTCTTATCTCTTTGTCTGAAATTCTTGTGTAAGCAACTGTTGGTGCACCTCTTCTCTCTGAGCCATATTCAGGGAAAGCTTGGACTGTCTTTCCTTCATAAAAAGCAGCATAAGCAAGAATCTGTCCACCAGTTTTTCCTCCCTGACCTGCTCTACCATGAATCCTAACTTCAAAAAGATCACTCACTTTGATAACCTCCAATTTATCCAAAAAAAAATAAATAACAAAATCACACTTTTTTCATTATAACACTCAAAAATAAAAATTTAAACTTTTTAAATATTGATTTATTGATTATTTAAATTTTATTGACAAATTATGTTTTTCAATTATAATTGTAACAATTTCAATTTGAAACTATTTTCAATTTAAAAATTTAAAAAATTGGAGGTGCATTATGGCACGAGTGACAAGAGAGATGGTAGAGAAAGCGGGTGTAAATGTAGATCAATTATTAGAGTTATTAATAAAAAATGCTTCAGCAGAATTAACAACATTTTATTATTACACAATTCTAAGAGCAAATTTAATAGGACTTGAAGGTGAGGGAATTAAAGAGATAGCAGAAACAGCAAGAATTGAAGATAGAAATCATTTTGAGGCATTAGTTCCAAGAATTTATGAACTTGGAGGGAAATTACCTGATTGATATGAAGGAATTCCATGATATATCCGCTTGTCCACCTGCAAGATTACCAAAAGATATAACAAATATTAAAGAGATATTAAAGGTATTAGTTGAAGCAGAGCGTTGCGCAGTAAGAGGATACACTCACATCTGTAATCTTACAGCAGGAAAAGATCACAGAACCTATGACCTTGCATTAGCAATCTTAAATGAAGAAATTGAACATGAATCTTGGTTTTCAGAATTTTTAGGCGAAGGTCCATCAGGACATTTCATGAGAAGAGGAGAAACATCTCCATTTGTCTTAAAGTTTTTAAAGTAAGAATCTAAAAGTATTTGGGGGGCCCTAAAGATCCCCCTCCTTAATTTTTCATTAAAAAATTTACAAAAGAAGAACTTAAAAAATATAATGGGAAAGGTGATCTAAAAATTTATATTGGATATAAAGGTTATGTTTATGATCTAACTAATAGTTTTTTATGGCAGGAGGTAAACATCAGGCAATGCATCTTGCTGGCGAGGATTTAGTTGATTTTTTAAAAGATGCTCCTCACGGAGAAGAGTTTATAAAGAAATTTCCAATTGTTGGCATATTAATTTAATACAGAGTTTTTTTATATCAAAAATCCAAATCATAATTTATAATATTGTTTAATGGAGGTTATATGGAAAAAAAATATGTTCTTGTAATTGATCAGGGTACAACAAGCACAAGAGCAATTATTTTTAATAGTTTTGGAGAAATTGAACACATTGAAAAAGAGGAGATCAATCAAATTTATCCAAAGCCTGGTTGGGTTGAACACGATCCAGAAGAAATTTTTAATTCAGTTTTATCAACAATTAAAAAGTCATTAGAAAAACTTTCTCTAAGTCCAAAAGATATTTTTTCAATTGGCATAACAAATCAGAGAGAAACAACAATTCTTTTTGAAAGAAAGACCGGTAAACCAGTTTTTAATGCAATAGTTTGGCAGTGTAGAAGAACATCTGAAATTTGCGAAGAGATTAAAAGAAGAGGGCTTAATGATGAAATTCACAAAAAAACTGGACTTGTTGTTGATCCTTATTTTTCTTTAACAAAACTAGTCTTTCTTTTAAGAGAAAATGATGATTTAAAAGAGAGGGTAAGTAGGGGAGAGATTCTTTTTGGAACAGTTGATACATATCTTCTATATAGATTGACAAAAGGAAAATCTTTCTTTACAGATTATTCAAATGCAAGTAGAACAATGATGTTTAATATAAACAGTTTAGATTGGGATAAAGATATTTTAAGAGAGTTTGAAATTGAAGAGTCAATTCTTCCTCAAGTAAAAGATTCATCTTCTCTTTTTGGATATGTTGATAAAGATTGTTTTGGATATGAAATACCAATTACGGCAATGATTGGAGATCAACAGGGCTCTCTTTTTGGAGAGTTATGTATTGAGGAAGGTATGGTAAAAAATACTTATGGTACAGGATGTTTTATTTTACTAAATACAGGAGAAAAGAGAGTTTTCTCAAAAGAAGGATTGCTAACAACAATTGCTTGGGGAATTGATGGAAATGTAAGTTTTGCTCTTGAAGGTTCAATATTCATTGCTGGTGCTCTTGTTCAATGGTTAAGAGATGGACTTCAAATTATTAAAAATTCATTTGAAGTTGAAGATTTAGCAAAAAAGGTAAATGATACAGAAGGTCTATACATTGTACCTGCTTTTGTTGGGCTTGGTACCCCATATTGGGATATGTATGCAGGAGGATTATTGATTGGAATCACAAGAAAAACAGAAAAATCTCACATTGCAAGAGCAGCACTTGAAGCAATAGCATTTCAAACAAAAGATGTTTTAAATACAATGGAAAGAGAATTAAATAACAAAATAAAAGTTTTAAGAGTTGATGGTGGAGCATCAATGAATGATACACTAATGCAAATCCAATCAGATTTTTTAGGAATAGTGGTTGAAAGACCAAAAATTCTTGAAACGACAGCATTTGGAACATTTTTACTTTCATCTCTTGGCTCAAAATTGATTGATTTTAATTCTATTAAAAATTTTGAGAAAATTGAAAAAATTTTCACTCCTAAAATGAGTAAAGAGACAAGAGAAAAGAAATATGAAATTTGGAAAGAGGCAGTCAAAAGGAGTCTTGGTTGGAGAAAAATTTTGATGTAGTTGTTGGAGGGGGAGGGATAGTTGGAGCATCAATTTTTAGAGAATTGTCAAGATACGAATTAAATCTTCTTCTTGTTGAAAAAGAGGAAGATATTGCTTCTTTTGGCTCAACAATTGCAAACACTGGAATAATTCATGGAGGATATGACCCTATTCCTAACTCTCTTAAAGCAATTTTAAATAGAGAAGGGAAAAAACTTTGGATAGAACTTACTCAAAAATTAAATATTGATAGTGAATTTAATGGAGTTTTGGTTTTAGCAAAAGAATCAGATGAAGAAAAAATTTTATATGAACTTTATGAGAGAGGAGTTAAAAACAATGTTGAAGTAAAAATTTTAAATAAAGAGGAGATTAAAAAAATTGAACCAAATTTAAAAGAGACATACTCTTTAGGGCTCTTTTCATCTGATGCAGGAACAATTGATCCTTTCATTGCAACAATAAATCTTGTAAGAAGTGGTTTTGAAAATCAAGGAAAAGTTCTTTTCGATACAGAGATTTTGGAGGTTATTAGAGAAAAGGAAAGAGTTATTTTAATTACAAACAGTGGAGAAATTAAAACAAAAATTTTTGTAAATGCATGTGGTTTTTTTGGAAAAAAGTTTTTAAAAGATGAAAATCTTATTTTTCCAAGAAGAGGAGAGTATTTAATAACTGATAAAAATTTAAAAGGTTTAATATCTCGACCAATTTTTGGAGTTCCATCAGAAAAAGGCAAGGGAATTTCAATAACTCCAACTCCACATGGAAATATTCTTTTAGGTCCAACATCTCACATTGTTGAAAATTATGACCTAAACTCATATATAAAAGAAAGGAACGAGATATTAGAAAAGGTAAACTCTTTTATTGATTTTGATTTTGTACCATACATAATTAGAGATTTTGCAGGAGTTAGAGCATCTTCTAAAACAAAAGATTTTATTATTGGATTTGAAGATACCTCAAATGTTCTCCATGTTCAGGGAATTGATTCTCCTGGTCTTACAGCAGCACCTGCAATAGGAAAATATGTCTCCTCATTAATTAAAAAAAGAATTACTCTAAAAGAAAAGAAGAATTTTAAAGAAACTCTTGAACCAAAAATAAATTTAAAAAAACTCTCAAAAGAAGAGATTGATATGTTAATTCAAAAAGAGCCATCTTTTGGAGAAATTGTTTGTAGATGTGAATTTGTATCAAAAGGAGAAATTCTTGAGGAGTTAAAAACTTTCCCTTATCCAAAAAACATTGATGGATTAAAAAGAAGGCTGAGAGTGACTTCTGGAAGATGTCAAGGTTCATTTTGCACAATAAGAATTTTAAAAATTTTAAATGAGGAATTGAAAGTCCCCTTTGAAGAGATTAAAAAGAAGGGAAAAGAAGGAAGAGTTATTTATGGTGAAATTGAATGATATTGATTTAACAATAGTTGGTGGTGGACCAGCAGGTCTTTTTCTTGCTAAAGAAGCAAAAAAGAAAGGTCTTAAGATAGTTATGTTTGATAGGGAGGAGAGACTTGGTGGAATTTTAAAACAGTGCATTCACACTGGTTTTGGTGTTGAAATATATAAAAAAGATTTAACAGGACCAGAATTAATTGAAGAGTTAATGGATGAGGTTTTAAATTTAGATATTCCATATTATACAAAATCTATGTGTATTGGTTTTGAGGGGGATAAACTCTATTTTTACTCACCAAAAGGAGTTATTGAGGTTTCTTCGAAATATTTTGTTTTCTCTCTTGGAGCAAGAGAGAGGGCAAGGGGTTCAATTTTTATTGAAGGAAGTAGACCATCTGGAGTTTTTACTGCTGGTTTTGCTCAATATATAACAAACATTTTAGGTTTAAAAATTGGAGAAAAAGTTGCAATTCTAGGCTCAGGAGATATTGGCTTAATTATGGCAAGAAGATTAACACTTGAAGGAATGGAGGTTATTGGAATTTTTGAAATTATGCCCTATTACGGAGGACTTCCAAGAAATATAAGGCAGTGTATTGAAGATTTTGAAATTCCATTATATCTTTCACATACAGTTGTTAAAATTGAGGGAGAAGAGAGATTAGAGAAAATTTATGTATCTCAAGTTGATGAAAATTTAAAGAGTGTGGGTTCAATAAAAGAGTTTAAAGTTGATACACTTCTTCTTTCTGTTGGTCTTATTCCAGAAATTGATATTTTAAGAAAAAATTTACTAATTGACAATAAAACTTTGGGTCCAATTGTAAATCAATACTTTTTAACAAACATCCCAAATACATTTGTTATTGGTAATTCTTTAATAATTTTTGATTTAGTTGATAAAGCAATGAAATCTTCTTTGGTTGTTTTAGATTACATTTTAAAAGAAAGGAAAAAAGCGGAAAAAGTAAAATTAATTCAAGGAAATCTGATAAGAAATTTTATTCCCCAAATTTTAGAGAAGAGCGGTGAGAAGACAAAAATATATTTTAGAGTTAAAGAGCCAATTTTTGATAAAGAGGTAATTTTAAGAGAGGATAAAAAGGTTATCTCAAATAAAAAATTTAAAGCACTATACCCAGCAGAGATGAGAGAAATTGATATAGATACAAATTTAATTGATAGAAATGAGATAGTCATTGAGGTTGTATGAAAGAGATAACTTGCATAATTTGCCCAGTTGGATGTAAAATCCTGGTTGATGGTAATAAAATTTTAAATTATAAATGTAAAAGGGGATTAAATTATGTAAAAGATGAGTTAAAAAATCCAAAAAGAAACATAACAACAATAGTTAAAGCAATAAATTTAAGTAAAAGAAGAGTTGCTGTAAAACTTGATAAAGAGATCCCAAAAGAGATCCTTTTTGATGTTTTAAAAGAGATTAAAAAAGTAAAGATAGATAAAAAGGTAAAAAGGGGAGAGGTTATCAAAGAAAATATATTAAATTTAGGAGTAAATCTTATATCTCAAGAAACAGTTGAATAATTTTTATGAATTTAAAAATTCTAAAATATCATTAATTACCTTATCTCCTTCAGGATCATTGAAAAGTTCATGCTTCATTGGATACTCTTTTATAATCTTTTCTCCTTTTAAAGAATCATAAAGTAGTTTTGCTGAAATTGGTGGAACAACTTTATCTTCTTTTCCATAAAGAATTAAAATTGGTACTTTTGCTCCTTTTTCAAGAGCAATTTTTGTATTTTTATAAATTTCAAAAAATAGTCTCACTGAAATTTTTGGATGAACAAGAGGATCTTCAACATATTTTTTAACCTCCTCTTCATTTCTTGAAAGATCTTCTGGATTTATTCTATTTGACAAAGTAAAACTTGGATAAATTTTGTTTAAAAATTTTGCAAGATTAATTAAATTTTTTGGAAGTTCATCTAAATTTAAATTAAAAATTCCGCTTGAAATAATTCCTTTTTTAAAAAGATTCTCTCTTTCCTGAAGATACCTAAACCCAATTAATCCTCCCAAACTGTGACCTAAAAGATAATTTTTCTCAGAAGGCACAAATTTTATTGCTTCATCAAAAATTTCAAATTGAATCTTGAAGGATGGAATATCTCCTCTTTTTCCAGATGTTTTTCCATGACCAATCAAATCAACTCCTTCAACCATAAATCCATCATGTACAAGAAAACTTTCAATTCTTTTGTACCTTCCAATATGTTCACCTATACCATGAACAATAAAAACCTTCCCCTTCTTTGGCTCCCCATTTGAATGATAAAAAACTTTATACCCATTAAATTCAAAAAATCTCTCCACTTCTCCACCTCCAATAACACAAATTTATAAATATAATATAATTTTTTCAATATGAATTCAATTGAAAAATTTGAATTGACAAATTTAAAAATAGGTTATATTGTTGACAAGATTGATAATGGAGAAATTGCTTTACCAGATATTCAAAGATCATTTGTTTGGAACACAACGAAAATTAGAGATTTATTTGATTCTTTGTATAAAAGCTTATCCATTGGAACGATAATTTTATGGGAAATTAATAAACCTATAGAGTATATAAAAATAAACTTAAATGATTTTAAAAACATACCAAATCTACTTGTAATTGATGGTCAACAAAGATTAACTTCTCTTTATTCTATTATAAAAAATAGGGAAATTATCTCTATGAATACAAAAAGAACAAAATTAAAAATTGCCTTCAATCCATTTATAAAAAAATTTGAAGTTAGTAATGTTGCTATTGAAAATGATATATATTGGATTTCAGATATAAGTGAAATTTTCGGTAACGGAACTTATAATTTTATAGAAAATTTTAAAAAAGATTTAAAG
>JBAMLT010000124.1:0-1099 GCA_039793425.1 Caldisericota bacterium | reverse complement strand
AATGATTTCATCCATTTCATCAAAAGTTTCTTTAGGTAAAGTTAGATAAACACCATTATGCTCTGAACCTCGTCCCTCCATAATTTCTTTAAAAGTAATTTGAGATATTACACATTTATTCCATTCTGAAGAAACAGCTTTATCAATAATATATGGATCATATTTTTTTAAAATATCTTCCCCCTCACTGTTCAATATTGGTCCTTTTGTAATCATATGTAATATGTAAGTAAATAAACTCCCTTTTATATGATTTGGCCATAAAGCACAATTTGCGGCAAAAGTAATAAATTCCATATTACCCAAAAGAGCTCCTGCTCTGCCCGCCATAGCAATACCATCACCTGATAGGTCTCTGCTTCCTGCATTTGGATCAAAAGCCTTGTGCCATCCTCCTGTTGCAATTATAATTGCTTTAGATAAAAATATTAAAAATTCTCCTGAATATAAATCTAAACCAAAAGCACCGATCACTCTATTTCCATATGTCAATAAGTCTGTAATCATTATATTCTCATAAAATTTAACTCCTGTATTTTTTGCTTTATTATATAGTGCATCCAATATAGATGCACCAGGAGTTTCTATTGCTCTTTCTTCGGATGATTCAATTTTTATACCCCAATCAATTAATTCTTTTATCCTGTCAGGTGCATTTTGCACATATTTTTCTACTAAAACTTGATTATTTAAATAAAAACCTTGGTTTACTATATCATTAAAAAATTTTTCTTTTGAATCTTTTGGTTCCCCAAAAAATCCAAGTTCCCTTAAAGAAGCTCCATCTAGAGTTAAATCTGAATCAGCCATTACCGTAGCTCCACTTCTTCCAAGTTTTCCTTTATTTACTAAAACCGTTTCCAATCCACTTTCCGCTGTTGCTATAGCAGCTCTGAATCCAGCACCACCAGCACCTATTACTAAAATATCAGATTTAATTTTCATATATTCAGTCATATTAAATCAATTTTTGTTATTGATACTGTATTATTTAAATTTTTATTTAACTGAAAAATACATTTTGTAAATAATATTAAAAAATGAAGGAAGTGGGACAAAATTATTTAATCTGATTCTTTAATTCTTTTTCATCTTCCTC
>JBAMLT010000123.1:241-1100 GCA_039793425.1 Caldisericota bacterium | reverse complement strand
AAAAGTTTTAACAACTCGATAAAATCAAAATGTGAAAGGTTTATTGGAGTCGCTGTGATAAGAAGTATATGCGAATTGGGATTAATTTTAGCTATATTTTCTAAATTTTCTCTTCGGTTTGATTTTGGACGTGATACTCTAAAATGATGTGCTTCATCAACAATAATTAAATCTATGTTCTGATAATCTTCGTAATTAAAATCTCTCTTTTGAAGCATACCTCTTGAAAGCCATTTTATATCACTTACATCAAGTTTAACTTTTTTAATAGTATTTTTCCAATGATTTTCTAAAGTAGGTGGATAAATTATCAAAACCTTTTTTCCCATTTCTTTATAATATTTAGCTATCATGCATGCTACATCAGTTTTCCCTAAGCCGTATGAATTAGCTAGTATACATCCACCATACTTATTTAGTCTATCTATGCACATGTAATAGCTTATGTTTTGAAATTCACCTAAGTAAGAAAGATCGGTACTTATATTCTTGATAAGATACTCTTTACCTAGGATTTTTATTAGATTTATTATGAAATCGCGCGGGTTAAGATAAATTACATTAGAAAGTGACGCTTCTTTAATTACATCTATTACTTTCAAATTTTCAACTTTGTCACTTGATTTTTTCCATATTTCTTCAAAGAATTTTTTATAAATATCTCTTTCCTCAACTGTAGTTCCTGTTGGAACAATTAATTCAATATTTTCAACTAGACCACCTTCCGTTAAATTTGCTGAACCGGCCCAAACTTCTAAACCACTTCTAGAAAACTCAAATAAGTAAAGTTTTATATGAAATCCTTTTTCTAAAAATATTCGAAAGTCAAATTTATTTTTTTCATATAGCTTTTTAATAA
>JBAMLT010000123.1:0-231 GCA_039793425.1 Caldisericota bacterium | reverse complement strand
TTTTGTATCCCTCTTAGTTTCAGGTCCCATAATAACTTTAAATTCCTTCAAAAGTCCTTTTGAATCTAGTTTTTCTAATAGATCATATAGTTTTTGAAAACCTTCGAAGAAAAAGAAACCAACAGCTATATAAAATGATATTTCTTCATTTTTTATTAAAGCTCTTTCTACTTTCTCTCTGAAAACATCTAAAACACTTTTTTCATTATTCAAAATACCGGCCCTGTTATC
>JBAMLT010000122.1:0-1105 GCA_039793425.1 Caldisericota bacterium | reverse complement strand
TTCTCTTAGTAATAATTGTTTTTATAAAATTTGTCTGATCTAAAATTTGATTTAAATCCAAAGCGAATATATTATGAGAAAAATTTTTATCAACATTCTGTAAGCTAATTAGCAAAAAAATTATTCTTTCAACATTCATCAGATATTTATACATCTCAAAGAAAAATATTATATTCGAATCGGTCAAAACATACTTAAATTTTAGGCTATAAGACATGAATAAACTATTTTCTAAATCCTCGTAAAAGTTTTTAGTATGATTCTTATATAAATCACTATTTGTTACTGGTATCAAATAGTCAAATTTTTCCAATTGTTTTAGTGAATTATGAATTAGAATAAAAACTTGTTCTATCTCCTCTGTTTTACCTGATTCAGAAGTAAGTGATACGCATTCTGTTTTATATTTTTCAACCGTATACTTGAAGGTATCAATCAACTCATTAATGCTTCTATAAAAAAACAAATATCCGACAATCATAGAGATATGATTTACTTTTAAAAACTTAAATACATCTTCTAAATCTATTATTCTCTCATTTTTTTTATTTTTATGTCCTAAAAATTGAATAAATGCGGATGGATTGTGGGGAAATTCAATCTCATCATACTCTTCTTTGTTCGTAATAGCTTCAATTATTTCAAAAATATAATCGAAGTATTGATTTTGCGAATCTGATAACAACCAAAGCTTCATAATCTGATTTAGATACTTATTACTTTTCATTAATTTATCTATTGATAAGATAAGATTTGAAGCTGATACCGAATCTATTTTCCCATGCAAAAGAAGAACCCTAATATACAACTTCAGCACATTAAGATGATTAATAACTATATTTTCACGTATAAAATGTCTTATTTCTTTATCCTTCATTAATTTAGAATATAACAATATATTTTTATTATCAATTTAGTTTGATTTATTTACTTGATATGATATTATTCAATCGTAATGGCTTTATCGATAAAACCTGAAGTATTATTTAATGCTGGTAATTTTGAAGTTACAAATTCATTTATATCTTATATTTTTATAATTTTATTTACTTCATTTATTTATATTCTTATATCAAAGAAAATATCTATTTATCCTAAATCTAAA
>JBAMLT010000121.1:0-1108 GCA_039793425.1 Caldisericota bacterium | reverse complement strand
AATATTCATTTCTTAGGGAATGGATAGAACATGGATATGAAAATTTTTATAAATATTGATGTCAGATATCCGAATCAAGACCTTTTTTCTCTTAGAATTTCCCAGAAATGTTTGACATGTATTGACATAGGGTCTTTAACTTGCTGGTGATACCGTGAGGAGCTGTATTTGGTTGTAACAGAGTGATATAAAAACAAAAAAGATTCGGATAGGGCACTGGTATTAAGTACAGGGAACGAATCCATTGAAGATAACAGAGATGTAGATTTTGAAAAGACTGAAATTGCATTAACCAATGGGAAAATGTTTATACCTTTGGATGAGAAATATATAATTAAAGATTATAAAAACTTTAAAGATTCATCCTGCTTTTATATAGATATCATAAATTAAAAAATGAAATTCAGGAATATTCATTAAATTAGGATTTAGATTTAAATAAAAAGTTTGACTTTTTTAATACTGTTCTTTAGAAAACGTATATTAACAAAGGAAGTTAGAGAAGGCCTCTATCATTTTAGATTGTATTGATAAAAAACTGGACTTTCATGAATGTTATTCTACAGAACATGACATATTTGAAATTAAATGAAATGTTTTTGAATCCATGAAGGAAACAAAAAATCTGATATAACCTGTAGAATCTTCAATGGTGTAAATAAAAGAATAAATGTTAATTGTTATCTCAAAATTGACGTGACATCCAAGGAAAATGGTAAGAAAGTGTGTAGAATAACCTCAGTGACATTTGTAATGTAGAAAGCAAAACCAATTAAAGATAATATTACCGATAAAAATTTTATGAGTAATAATAATGATTACCTGAGCGAATTTTTTCAAAAATTAAAAATTATTTTTTTACCTGAAAACTTTAAATTGAAGATAAAAAACATGATTATGGAACAAAAGATATTTAGTGGGAATCCTTTTAAAGGTATGTAAAAGAATATGAACAGATTTATTCAATTATTATGGAATTAAATAATATATAAATAAGAGATTCCTTAAAATTAAAAAAGGATTAAAAAATTTTAATAATTTCCTGATAGATTGTTCAAAATTGTATTTGCAACGTTCTGGTCCTCAAAGTAGCTTATTCCCCCAAAAG
>JBAMLT010000120.1:592-1112 GCA_039793425.1 Caldisericota bacterium | reverse complement strand
CTGCTGCCGAATAATACAAACCGACTTCTTCATTTGGAACGAATTCATCAATCACAAGAACATTTTTTCCAATATTTAATTTTTTAATCCTTTCAAAATATTTGTCTTTTGATTCGTAAAATTCACCTACAATAAGCAAAAAATAATTTTCATTCTCTTTCAACAGATAAGGCATTGCTTCAATTAAATTCATTAGACCTTTATACGCCCGAACGTAACCAAAGAAAAGAAGTACTCTTTTATTCTCATCGATACCCAATTTTTTTCTTGCCTCTAATTTTGAAAGTGATTGATTAAATCCATAACAATCGTATATCGGCAGAGTTGAACGAAATACTTTTTTATCGGGATAAAGTGCTTTGATCCCTTTTTCAACAACATCAGATAAAACTAAAAACTTATCGGCTGATGAGAGTGTATAACGAGTAAGAATTTTATCATAAAACATTGATTCGTGAGAAATTATATTTTCAGTAATAAATAAAATATTTCCTTCGAAACTTTTGCGTATAAGTTTTGC
>JBAMLT010000120.1:0-565 GCA_039793425.1 Caldisericota bacterium | reverse complement strand
TCCAAAAAAAGGTTGATACCAGATGAATGCAACCAGATCGGGACTTTTCATTTTGATGTAATTCGCAGTACGGATCCAGGTTAATGGATTAATTGAATCAATTAATCTTGTTGAAGGATGAATTTTGATCGGAACCTTGCTAACATCTTCCTGTCTTGTTCCTGGAAAAAGTAATTGGGGATAAAGTCGTGTGAAATTTATTATTTCAATATCAAATGACTTTGAAAGTGCTTCATAAAGGTGAGCAACAAACAAAGCATTCCCACCTCGATATGGATATGCTGGTCCAACTAAAATGATTTTCTTTTTCATAGTCTTAATTTTATTACAAGCATATGATTTAATTTTTGATATTTCAATCGATTATCAGTGAAAACCTTTATGACCTCATATTTATCATTAAGTAATTCTGGGAAATAATATTTGTTTTCTGGCTTATCGCTTAAAAAGTAATCAACAATATATTCTATTCTGTTTTTCTTTAAATACTCAACATACTTTTCACTTCCTACTTTATAAGCATTGATGAGTTCATCATTGTTAACCATTCCGTCCAGATTTACAA
>JBAMLT010000119.1:0-1112 GCA_039793425.1 Caldisericota bacterium | reverse complement strand
TTTTTCTGCAAAGAATTTTTTTCTTGCTTTTCAACCTCAAGCTGGGAGGATTGAAGATTATGAAGATATTGATTTAAATATTGTAATTCTTTTTCTAGTTGATTTTTTTGTAAAAAACAAATATATAGAAAATCCTCCTCGTTTCTGTTAGATATATCAATATATTCAGCTATATATTGTGGTTTACAAAAGAGAAGAATAGCTAAATCATCCAAATTTTCAATCTTAGGTAGCTTAATAGTTTTTATTTTTTCTTCATATATTGTTTTAGTTTCATTATGTATTAGTAATAGACCACTTTCTTTTGCATTTCCAAAAATGTTTTCGATTGATTTATTATAGTTATAAGGGTTAAATGCATCAGTTAAAACGCCATAAATTGAATAATTATAGCTGAGTGCCCAGTCTAGGATCTTATAGCCATTATCCATAAAATTAATTTCTGAAAATATTATTGGTTTAAATTTTTCTATAGTCTTTTTTGCTCCTTCTAAAACATATAATTCAAAACCTTCAGCATCTATTTTTATGAAGTCAACTTTATTAAGGTTTAGTTCATCTAAGGTTATTATATTTACTTCTAATTCTGTTGGTTCCATATCATTATACTGCTTAAATGTTTCATAGTTTTTATTTTGAAGACTAGCACTTCCTAAATTTTGATTGTTTTTTATATATAATCTTGCTTTTCCCTTTTTATTTCCTAAGGCATATGGATAAAGTTCTATATTTTTATAGGTAGATTTTTCTGTATTCGTCCTTAAAAAAGGTAATATTATAGGATTAGGTTCAAAAACAAGTACTTTTCCTTTTGGACCCACAAGAGAAGAAAAAGCTCTCGAGTGTGTACCAATAAAAGCACCTACATCTATAACATAATCACCTTCTTTTATAAAATTTGCTAGCACATCTATTTCATTTTGAGCCCATTCCCCATACAGCTTTAGAGAATTAAAGATAAGATCATCAACTTCTGGTATTTCCATTTCCCCATATCTTGTGTTAATTATCACAATCCCCCTCCTTATTGAAGATAGTTATTTCAAGCTCAACTATAAATTTTGCATTTTTTGATATTAAAAAACTCCCATATCCTTCACCACAAGCTATGT
>JBAMLT010000118.1:0-1115 GCA_039793425.1 Caldisericota bacterium | reverse complement strand
TGATTTTAAAATGCCAGTAGATTTTAAAGTTATATATATATTGTTTGAATTGTTTGGATCAAATTCTATACAGCTAATGGAATTATATTTTTTTGATTCTTTTATCTTAACCTCACTCCATGAAGAACCACCATTTGAAGAAAGATATAATCTTGGCATTGAATCACTATAATGATAACTACTTAATAAAATTTTATTTGAGTTTTTTGGATCAATAGAAAAAGCACCTAAATAATAATAATCACTAAATTTAGGGCTAATATCTATCCAAGTTTTACCATAATCGATAGATTTATATAAATTATCATTTGTTAGAGCATAAATACCTTTACTATCAGAAGATAATAAAACTTTTTGAATGTCTGATAATCCATAATTAATCCATGAATTACCACCATTAAATGAGATATAAACACCACCAAGGGTTCCAGCAACTAAGTTATTAGTATTGTTTTTATCAATATCAAGAGAATTAACATAAAGAGATTCAAGACCAAAAGAAGTTTTAAACCAATTTTCTCCTCTATCAACTGATTTATAAATTCCTCCACCATAACTTCCTAAATACAAAATATTTGTATTTTTAGGATCTTGCACAATAGAGGTTAAACTTCCTCCAAATAAATTATAGTTTATATCAACAAAAGAATATATTTTTTCATTTGGATTATATGTAAATGCTATTATTTCAGACCAATCACTCTCTTTTACACCATCAATTGATCTGACTCTTAAATAATATTTAGTGTTTTCTTTTAGGCTCTCAAATTTAAATTCTAATTTGTCTATAATTTGATCTAATATTATATTTGAAAAATTTTTATTATCACTTATTTGGAGTCTTATTTGTTTAAAATTTGTTAAAAATTTAAATGTTGGCTTTTCAATGTAAATTTGATTATCTTTTGGAGAAATAATTATTGGGGGTGTCGGATTTGAAATAATTTTTATATTGCTTGATTCTACTTGTATCACTTCAAGAGTTTGAAAATCTTGAATCCACAAAGCAACCCCAAAATCATTTGGATTTATATTTTGTTTTAAATTTAATGGCAATTGAAATGTTAATATATCTCCTTTTTTCAAATTTAATAAAGAACCAACTTCATCATAAA
>JBAMLT010000117.1:518-1116 GCA_039793425.1 Caldisericota bacterium | reverse complement strand
CATTTGATCCTGTAGCTGCAAAATTAGCAGAGAAACTGGGTTTGACCGTATATGTTGTTAATGGAAACAACATGAAAAATCTTCAGAATCTTTTAGAAGGAAAGGATTTCATTGGAACTATTCTTAAATAATTAATTGTTTGTTTCGCTATTTTTCTCATTCTACTTTTGTTATCTTTATTCTTGCTTTTTCGAAAAGAGAAAATGCTTCTTTATCGGGATAATCTCCTTTGTATTTTACTTCCTTTATTCCAGCATTTATTATCATTTTTGCACATATCCTGCACGGAGGAGTATTAACATACAACGTGGCGCCATTCGATGATACACCATGATAAGCACATTGGATTATCGCATTCTGTTCTGCGTGCACAGCCCTGCACACCTCATGCCTTGTTCCACTTTCAATTTTTAATTCATCTCTCAAACATCCTTCTTCAAGACAATCAGGAAGGCGTTTAGGTGCCCCATTATAACCTGTTGAAAGAATCTGTTTTTCCTTAACAATGATCGCACCTATTTTTCTTCTTCTGCACGTTGCTCTTCTTGCAACATCGTCGCATATTGTCATAAAGTACTCATCAATAGTAGGTCTTTTC
>JBAMLT010000117.1:0-508 GCA_039793425.1 Caldisericota bacterium | reverse complement strand
TTATTTTTCTCTCCCTTTTTGGTCTGCATTCAAAATTATCTTCTGATTTTGAATTCTGGTTTGTTTTTGTCTTTTTCATATTCCCACGTTCTTTTTTCTGCATTCACTATTAAATATCTTTCAGTTGCAAACTTCCACAATTCTATCTTCTATTTTTTTCTTTATTTTTTACTTTTTAATTTTCTCGTAAGCACAAAATTTAAAATTCATAATTACATATCTATATTGATGATTATGGCTAACTTTTTGGAATTCCAAGACAACTTTCACAATAATTGGAAAACAGTTAAAAAACAATTTAAAGGCAATATTAATCAAGATGTTTCTAATTATATTCAAAATCTAAATTTTAATAAGATTAATAATAATCTTAATTTAAAATCAGACGACACAATTTCATATTTTCAAGAACAAATTGAAAAGAAAAACCACAATTTTTTTTCAAAACTAAATAAAATCGATTCAGATAAAGATATTTCTGATCTTAAATCTATAATAAAAGATATGT
>JBAMLT010000116.1:0-1121 GCA_039793425.1 Caldisericota bacterium | reverse complement strand
TAATAAAAGAATCCGCAGGATTGATTAGTGATATATGCAAAGGTAAAAAATCAATTGATAAAAAGGAAATGCCCTATGTAATTGAAAGTTTACAGGCGATTGAAAATCAGATACATAAAAGTGTAAGTTTTATTAACTATTTAAACAGATTTGCACATAGAATGGACAATCTCCAAGCCTCATTTAATTTAAATTCTGTCATAGAAGAATTATGTGAACTTTTAAAAAGATATTCAAATAGTAAAAAAATTTCTATTCAATATACTGTTGCATCAGATCTTCCTGATATCAATAATTCACCTTTTATAGTGCAATTTGCAATATTTTATGCCATAGACAGTTTTCTAAAACGCTCTAAACCTGATACAGTTGTAAGTATTAAGGCAAGAGCTGAAGATAATTCATTAAAAATAATTGTAAAATATGAAGGTGATTTTGTAGAAAAACCTTCTCAACAAATATGGACAGTCGCAACTATTCAAGAAGTCGTTGCAATTACAGATATAAAAATTTCAGCCACTGACAAAGTAATTATTATAGAAATTCCAGCTTGAACTATTTATCGTCTTTATTCTCCATTATTTTTCTTGCTGCATCAAACTCTCCTTCTTCAGCAAAGGCAATAGCAGACATGGTAAGTTCAAGTTTTCTCTGATATGCACCCTTAATTTTATCTACCAAGGTCTCAATATCTACAGGCTTTCTTAAAAAATCATAAGCACCAAGTTTTTGAGCTTCTTCCTTATCTTTCTCTGTTCCATGAGCAGTAAGAATTATAACCTGTGTTGTAGGATATGCCTGCCTGATTTGTCTTAAAACTTCAATTCCATCCATACCAGGCATTCTAAGGTCAAGGACTATCACATCAGGTTCCTGCTCTTCGGCATATTTAATTGCTTCTTCTCCGCTATATGCTGTGTCTGGTTTTAGCTGTCTCATTTCAAGTCTTTTTGCAAGAGTTTTTACAAACTCTACTTCATCATCTACCAATAAAACTCTCATTTGTCTTCCCATTTTAACCTCCCAAAATTTTAACTCTTTTTAAAATATTAAAAAAATTTTTGAAAAATGTAAAGCAATTATAAATTATTAAAGTATAAAAAATTATAATATCCTTTTTT
>JBAMLT010000115.1:0-1135 GCA_039793425.1 Caldisericota bacterium | reverse complement strand
ATTTTTATCTCTTCGTCAGTTAAGCCATAGAGTTGATAAACCAGCTGGTCAATTTTGGCTTCAAGTTCTTTGACCTTTGCCTGATTTTCGCGGTTTTCCAAATAATTATTGGATTGTGTGAGAGAGAGAATTTGGGAGACGAGAGATTGATATTCTTGTAATTTTATGCCCCCTCTAACTTCGTAATCATAATTCATTATATGTAGGATTTCACTATTATTTAGACTGTAAAAATATCTACCTAAAATCAAATCCAATAAATCAATCTTGTCTTTAATATTACTTGTCATAAATCTATTATGAGATTCATCAAATACGTTCCAAAGCGAATCTAAAAAATTTTTTGATGCCTTTTCTAAAAGTATATTGTATTTTTTTATAAGATTTTCATCAGGAATCGGAATTTCCTCAAAAATATCAAAATTCATATTGCGACCATCTCCAAAAAGTCTAAACCAAAAATAGAACAAAGATGAGTTCATTAAAACAATCAGAAAATGATAATAATCTTTTCTGATATATATTTTTTTAACTTCGCTGCTTTTATATGGTTCTTTGTCCCAAGCATTATACCAATAGTTCCCACTTGTTCGTATCCATACTTCTTTTTCAGTGTTATTATCGGAGATTATGTTTTTAATTTTTTGCGGTAATTTTATTATTTTCTCCAGTATTTGGACATTTATTTTTTCACCTAATTTTGGAAGCCTATGAGGATAAATATATTTTGTTCCTAGTGGTAACAAATAATTATCTGCATTTGAGACTTCTATTGTGTAAATATCTGGAGTATCTCTAAACATTCGGCTTGTAAATATTCCTTTTTTTTCGTTACTTCCTTTATTAAATGCTTTTAATATCGAAACGGATTGAGACATACTTTCAAAAGTTCTGCATTTATCCCTATCAAATGAATAAATTTCTACCAAGCCAAAATTTTCATATAACAATTGTCTACTTTTTGAAAAGTCTTTATTAAAGGTTATAGCAAAAGTAATAATAAAAATTAGATTTCCTCCATCTTTTAATAGTTTAAAACCTCTTTCTATAAAAGGACTTGAAATATCAGAGGAAGTTGAATATTGGTAATTTTTGCTAACAAATTGTTTAGTGTTCTTATTGATACCTTTATCTA
>JBAMLT010000114.1:0-1139 GCA_039793425.1 Caldisericota bacterium | reverse complement strand
ATAACAAAAAAAGGTAATAGAATTTCTGCTTTTTTTGTTGGAGAAATTGAAATTCATGACAAAGATTATAAAAACACATTCATGTTTCACTACGGAAAACCAGATGGAGAATTGACGTATGATTTGTATAAAAACGGCGTTTGGGAAGAAAACAATTGGATTGAAATCAATATAAATGGAGAAACAGAAATTGCGCATGATTTAAAAGAATTCATGGAAATAATACAAAAAGAAATTGAATGATAAAATAGAGTTTAATTGAGTCTGTTTTATTTTTTACTTATAACATCGAGTATTTTTCTCAAATCTTTTTCATTTAGCCAAACGGCATCCTCTTCAATGCAACGATTTTTATTGTGGCTCTCATCAATCCAATGTTCAATAATACAAATATTTCTATCGTTTTCTGTCTTCTTTGGGAACTTTTTAACTTCTAAAATATAATGAATGTCTTTCTCCTTTTCTCCGCCAAGAATCTTAAACTTTGAAATGAACTTATCATACTCTTTGATTGCCATAAAATCATCTCAAATTCTTTCTTCTTCTAACATTTTTATTGCTGATTGATATATCACTGATAAAGCCATATATTTATATTTATTTTGTAATTCTTTTAATTTTTTAATCGCATTCTTCCTGTTGTTTTCAGAAAGTATCTTAATTGTTTCGTTATTGGCAGCATACCAAAGTGCTGTATATGGTAAGTCATTTTTTATCTTTTGAGCTTCATTTAAAAATCTATTTCTAATCTCTTTCATTGTGTATTTATATTTTTTCATGCTTTCACCTCTTTTTTCTCTTCCTTGGCTGATCTGACAAAACCACTTGTATAATCCTTTAATGTTTGTGTGAGAGATTGCATATCTCTTGTTGTTAGATTTCCAGCAAGCACATCATCAGCGATCCTTTGCCAAACCTCAAATAGTTCTTTGTGATATTTCCAGTATAATTCAGTTTTCATATTCATCTAATAGCAATATGTTATTAAGATTTAAATATCTTTTGACTTGCTTGTGATTGTGTAAAATTTTACATAAAATTGCTGTTTTTTGTGTAATTTAATACACAAACAAAAATGAAGTTTAAAGTGGCGTTTTAAAAAAGAATTAAAAATATTTATTTATGGATTTACAAACTAA
>JBAMLT010000113.1:0-1142 GCA_039793425.1 Caldisericota bacterium | reverse complement strand
AAGGTATTAGGGAATATAAAGATATTCTAAATGAACTGGAGAAATATTTTAAGGATTTTAATTTGTACGATCTTTCAACAAATAGATATAAAATAAATACATTAAATAGTATTTTAATGGTTACGACAAGGTTTGTGCCATCAGCTTTCTATTATAGTGAGCCTAATGTTCCACTTTATGACCACTTAAAAATGACAGCAGCTATAGCTCTGATAATTTATAGAACCATGGAAAAAGAAAAAAAGATTATTTTAATCCATGGAGACATAATAGGAGTACAAAGATACATATTTAGGTATTTCAAATCTAGTACTGCAGATGATAAGGGAACGAAAAGACTTCGAGGGAGAAGTTTTACAATAAAGATTATAAATGACTCAATAATTAATTACATTCTTGATGAACTTGATCTTTACCAATTCAATATTCTTTTTGATTCTTCGGACAAATTTTTCATAATCGCACCATATTCTGATGAAAATATAAATAAACTTAAAAAAATTAGAGAAAATGTTGAAAGATTTCTTTATGATAAATACAGGGATATTAACTTATCATTAGTTTGGAAAGAGGAAAGTATTGATATTTTAACAAAAGGAAATTTGGGTGATTTTATTCAGAGCCTTATAGATGATGCAAATATAAGGAAATACAAAATTTTAAGTGATTCAAAGTCAAATGAAAATGAAAATTTATTTATTTTAAACAAAGAATCTAATAATTTATGCGAAAAATGCGGTATAAGGTATGCAGTTAAAAATAACTCATGTGAAATATGTGAAATGGAGGAGAATATAGGTGAAACACTCGTTAAGATAAAAAATATATACAGAACTGATACCCCTATTTCAGATACTTTTCTTTCATTTGAATTTGATGATGATAGAAAATATTATTATAATTTTGATAAAAATTTATTAGAGAAATCTGAGAAATTAAAAAAATTGGAAATAATATCCATCAATGATTTTTCCTACGAACCAAATAATTTAACTTTGAAAAATGATGTTCAGATTTCCTGGAGACCAATATTACAGGGGAATTATGTTCCAAAGATTGGTAATAATGCAAAAAGCATAAATAATCTTGTATGTTTTTCCGAGGATAAAGACAGATCGTGCAGTTATGTTGGAGTTTTAAAA
>JBAMLT010000112.1:0-1151 GCA_039793425.1 Caldisericota bacterium | reverse complement strand
TTTTTAACTTACCTTTTATCTATTTTTCTACCCTCATATCACATCACCTCCTTTACACTTTCTCTTTCTATTATTTCAACCTCAAATATTATCTTTTCAACCTTTTTATCTGGGTTTTTTATCCTTTCTATCAATAACTCAACTGCCTTTTTCCCCATCTCCTCAAGTGGCTGCTCTATTGATGTTAATGGTGGATTTGAATACAGACAGTTTATTATATTATCAAAACCAATTATACTTATATCATCCGGAACCTTTATCCCAAGTTTATCCGCCTCTCCTATTAAACTCAATGCATAAACATCTCCAAGTGTAATAATTCCTGTTGGTCTTTCTTTCAATTTAAACCAGTTTTTCAGTGTCTCCCTTGCATATCTATTTACCTCTTCAATACCACCAATTTTTCTTTCAGGTAAACTTATATATTCTTTTTTTACTTTCAGCCCAAAGATTTTAAGCCCTTCATAATATCCTTCAAGTCGTTCTTTTTGATGAATTCCAAGTGGTTTCATCCCAAATAATGATATTTTCCTGTGCCCTTTTTCATATAGATACCTTATTGCCTTTATTATTCCACCTTCATTATCCGGCATAACATAGTCAACACTAACTTTGTCTGTCTTTGTATTTAATAAAACAACAGGAACTTTTTCTTTCAATTTTTCAATTATCTCATCAGGTATATTTTCCTCTATTATTAAACCATCAACATTCCTTATTATCTCTGGACGATATAAAATCTCTTCAAAATCCTTAACCCTATAAAGAACAAGATTTAAATTTTTGTCTTCAAGAGAAGATATAGCTCCTTCATAAAACCTGTGATAATAAGGGTCTTTTATTTTTATAGAAGAAGGGAATATATATCCAATGTTTCCTGTTTTAAATCCATCTTCTTTTGGAATGAAAAATTTTCTATATCCGAGTTCTTCAGCAGTTTTTAAAATTTTTAATCTTGTGCTTTCAGGAATCTTTATATCATTTCTGTTGTTCAAAACAAAACTCACTGTTGTCTGCGATAAACCAGTTCTTTTTGAAATATCTTTCTGCGTCACTTTCATTATAATTTATTTTACTAATATTTATTAATTTTGTCAAGTTTTTTTTCAGGTAATGAATTCAATGAGTTTTTAAGAAGTATCCAAGAGATA
>JBAMLT010000111.1:0-9268 GCA_039793425.1 Caldisericota bacterium | reverse complement strand
ATTTAACTGCAGGAGTTGGTCTATTTGGGTCTGCTCTTACAACTTCTTTTTCTAACCTTTTACCATAGACAAAATAGAAAAATACATAAAACACTGCCCCGATTATTGCAATTAAAGCAGTCATTTAAGATACCTCCTTTTAAAAATTTTCAAAGAGCATAACTCTTTGACCTCCAAAATATATTATAATACTTTTTTAAATTTCTTCAAAAATTTCTGGTAAGTCGTTTTCAAATAAAATTGCATCATTTGGTTTTAAAAATTTTTTTAGAAAATCATTTGCTTCGAAAAAATTTTTAAAAATAAAAATATTCTCTTTTGAAAAATTCTCTTTAATTAAACCTTCGAAAATAGGTTTTGTTCTTTTACCTCCAACAAGAAAAACATAATCTACTTTTTCTTTCATATATTCTCCAAGTTTTTTATTTTCCTCAAACTCTTTTTTTCCCAAATCAATAAATCCAGGTGTTATTATGATCCTTCTTCCTTTATCATGTTTTGATAATAAATCCATTGCCATTCTTGCACCAACTGGATTTGAATTATATGCATCATCAATAATGGTAATAATACCGTTATCTATTATATTCAATCTGTGAGGAGGTGGTTCAAGTTTTCTTATAGATTCTGAAATTTCATTAAATGATAGTCCCATATTATATGCAACAGAAGATGCGATCACTATATTTCTTAAATTTTCTTTACCAATAATTTTTGTTTCACATAAAATTTCATTATCTTTATTAATCAATTTAAATTTAGAACCAGATAGATTTGATTCAATTATTATTCCATAAAAATCTAACTCCTTATCAATTGAACATTTTTTTATCTTTAAATTTGAATATTTTGATAAATATTTATCATCTCCATTTAAAAAAATATTTTTACAATCTTTACTCTTTATTGAATAATCAATAAAATAATCAATTTCTTTATATATTTTTTCTTCTAATCCAAACTCTTCAAGATGTTGAATACCAATAGATGTGACCACAGAAATATTTGGTTTGATTAATTTTAATAATCTTTTAAATCCTCCAACTTCATTTTCAGCAAGTTCAACAATAAAAATTTTATCATCTTCATTAAGATTGTTTCTTATAACTTTTGTTATTCCCATTGCAGTATTATAACTTTCAGGTGTCATTAAGGTTTTAAATTTATTTTGAAGCATTTGATTTATAAAAAATTTTGTACTTGTTTTTCCATAACTACCTGTTATTGCAATGATGAATGGTTTTAATTTATCTATTTTTTTAATTGCATCATTAAAATAAAAATTATTAATTGTTATTTCAAGAGGTAAAATTATAATATTTAATGTAAGAATAATTAAAGGAAGAAAAATTAAATATAAAGTGGTTAACAAGAAATTAAAATCTGGGATTAAAATATTTATTAATAAGATAAAAACAAAAAATGAAAAAATATTTAAATATAAAATTCTATTCAATCTTTTGGTTAAAACTAATCCTTTTTTTGATAATTTTTTTCTTTTTTTATATATTTTATAAACTGATATAAGATTGATAGAAAGAATTAATATTGAAAAAATTTTGATTAAATAATTAGAATAGACATTTTTATTTAAAAATAGAAAAATGATGTTTATTGAAATTATTAAAATTAATAAAGTGTTTTTTAAAAATATAGATTCTAAATTTCTTTTTATCCATCTCAAAAATTTTAAGTTAAAATATTCGAGAATCTGTAATACTTGAAGATACCAGAGTAAACTTAATAAAAAAATAATAAAAGAGATCGCTAAAAAAGTCAAATTTAATATTATATTAATTAATATTTCCATATAGTTCCACCAAAAAAGATTCTATAAAATTTAAAACTTTCGTTAAATTATCAAGATAAGGAAAATGTCCACAATTTTTTAAAACGATAAGTTTTGAATTTTGAATTTCTCTATTCATAATATAGGCATGTCTAATGGGTAGTTCTTTATCTTTTTCACCCCAAATGATCAATGTTTTTACTTTTATATCTTTTAAAAAAGGTGTTAAATCTTCATTTACAACCTTTACAAGTGTTTCCCTCATAACTCCTTTCTGAGATTTATAATCTATTGAACCAAATATATTTCTTAATTTTTCTAAAAATTTATCCTTCTTCTCTCCTTTTATAATTTTTATAGATAAATTTTTTAATAATTTAAATATACTCTCACTTATTTTTTGCTTTTTTGTTTTCTTTTCTCTAATTCCTGCACTATCTATTAATATTAATCCTTTTAAATCTGATAAATTTTCTTTTGCTATTCTTATTCCAATTCTTCCTCCAAATGAATGACCAATAATCACAAAATTTTTTAAATTTAAATATTTAATAAATTTTAAAGTAAAATTTTTATAATCTTCGCCATTCAATGAATTTAAAGGGATATCACTTTTTCCGAAACCTGGAAGGTCAAGAGAAATTGTAAGATAATTTTTTTTTAAATAATTAAATATTGGAAGAAGTGAATCTGAATTTGCTCCCCAACCATGCAATAAAATAATAGGATTACCTTTTCCTTCTATATAATAAAAAAGTTTCAGACCATCTATTTCTACGAGCATTTATATTTTATATCCTTTTAACTCCTTTTAAATTTTCAAGTAGAACATCAGTATCAATAGAAGTTATATTTTTGTTTTTATCTTCATATATTTCATATGCAAGGTTGATAAGATTTTCAATTAAATTTGGAAAAGGAATGCCCGATGCTTCCCAAAGATAAAAAGAAATTGCACCTGGCATTGTATTTATTTCATTTACATATACTTTTTCAGATAAACTATCCATTAAAAAATCAATTCTTGCTATACCTTTACAATCTATTGATTTAAATGCTTTGATTGCAAGTTCCTGAATCTCATTAGTTTTAATATCGCTTATATCTGCTGGTATTATATGACCATATTTTTTTAAAATATTCTCTTGTTTAGGTTTTGATTTATATTTTGATTCATAATCCAAAAAATCTTTATTTGATTTTACTTCTTCACAAACTGATGCTATAGGTTTGTCATTTCCCAGAACAGAACAATTTATTTCTCTTAAGTTTTCTATTGATTGTTCAAAAATAATTTTTCTATCATAAAACTTTGCAATTTCAACTCCCTGAATTAATTTCTCTCTATCATATGCTTTGGTTATTCCTATACTTGAACCAAGATTTGCAGGCTTAATAAAAATAGGATATTTAATTTTTTCTTCAACATTTTTAATTATTTCATCCTTATCATTTTCCCAATCATCTCTTTTTATCCATAAATAATTTACTATTGGCAAATCATTTGCTTTAAAAATTTCTTTCATAATAACTTTATCCATGCCAACAGAAGATGATAATACATCTGCTCCAACATATGGAATATTCAACATTTCAAAAATTCCTTGTATCTTACCATCTTCTCCATAGGTGCCATGTATTGTACTAAATGCAACATCAATTTCTATTTTTTTATTAAAAATTGATTCTAATTCAAAAATTAATTTATTCTTTGTATTCAATTTTAAATTAACAATTTTTTGAGAGTTTTTTGGTATAAGTGACAGATTTTTAAAATTATCAATATTTTTTAAATATTCGCCAGTGAAGAATTCTCCGTTTTTATTTATGTAAATAGGTATTAATTCATATTTTTCTTTATCAATTGCATTTAAAACCTGCATCGCAGTGATAATTGATATTTCGTGTTCAACAGATTTTGAACCAAAAAATAAACCTATCTTAATTTTCATATCAATAAAATATTTTAACATAAAAATATCCTTTTTAATCATAGTGATTTTTAATTTATATAGTAAAATTAATATAATAAAAGGAGGCTATTATGTATATAAAAGATCTATTAAAAAAAGGTATACAAAGCGAGAATGAAGCTAAAAGATTTTATAATAATCTATCAAATAAAGTTTTAAATGATAAAGTTAAAAAAAGATTGATTAAATTTACACTGGAAGAAGATAGGCATGAGAAATCTTTAAGAAAAATTTATTTAAAATTATTTAAAGAGGACTTTGAACCAGAAAATAATTTTAAAGAAAATCCTGAATTTACTGAATCAGTTGAGGAACTTGGTAAAGACATAAAAAGTATCGATATTGTAAAAATAGCACTTCAATCAGAAATTAATGCAATTAAATTTTATTCAAAAATGATCAATGAAATTGTTGACGGAAGAGATAAAAGAGTTATAAATTCTATAATTAAAATGGAGAAAGGACATGAAGATATTTTAAGAAGAGAATATGATGTTTTGAAAAAAAGTGATTACTGGAATAATCCAACGATGGAAAATCTTGGAGATTTACGATTATAATTTATTAAAAAATTTCTAAAAAGTTGTAAAATAATAAATTATACTTTAAATTTTTTATTAGGAGATTTTTATGCTTTCTATTGATGAACAACTTAAGATCATTAAAAAAGGAACTCTTGAAGTCATTAATGAAAATGAATTAATTGAAAAACTTAAAAAAGGAAGACCTTTAAGGGTTAAACTTGGAGTTGATCCAACTTCTCCAGATATCCATCTTGGTCATACTGTGGTTTTAAATAAACTAAGAGATTTTCAAATTTTAGGACATCAAATAATATTGATTATTGGTAGTGGAACAGCAGTTATTGGAGACCCATCAGGTAGAGATAAAACAAGAAGTTTACTAACTATAGATGAAATTGAAAGAAATGCAAAATATTACAGTGAGCAGGCTTTCAAAATTCTTGATAAGGAAAAAACTGAAATAAGATTCAATGGTGAATGGTTATTAAATTTAAATTTAAAAGAGATGGTATCTCTTTTATCTCATTTTACTGTAGCAAGAATTCTTGAAAGAGATGATTTTTTTAATAGATATAAAGCTGGAAATGCCATTTATCTTCATGAACTTTTATATCCAGTTATGCAGGCATATGATTCTATAGTTATTGATGCTGATATAGAACTTGGTGGAAGTGACCAAAAATTCAATTTATTGTGTGGAAGAGAACTGCAGAAGGAACTCGGTAAAGAAGAACAAATAGCAATATTAATGCCTATATTAAGAGGTATAGATGGTGAAAAAAGAATGGGGAAAAGTTTGGGAAATTATATTGGAATTAATGAAACACCCAAAGAAATGTTTGGGAAAGTGATGAGTATTCCAGATTATTTGATTATTGAATATTTCGAATTATTGACAAATATCCCCCCTTCAGAAATAGAAGAATATAAGAAAAAAATGGAAAAGGGTGAAAATCCAATGAAATATAAATTAAGACTTGCTAAAGAAATTGTGACAAGATATCACACTAAAAAAGATGCTGATAAGGAAGAAGAGGATTTTATAAAAGTATTCAGTAAAAAGGAAATACCAGAAGATATTGAAACTTATACTATCGATTCTGATGAATTGAATTTAATAGATTTTTTGAAAGAGAAAAATATAATTTCATCTAAAAACGAAGGAAGAAGAATTTTTGAACAGGGTGGAATTTATGTAAATAATGAAAGGTTTTCTGATCCATCTTTTAAAATTAAGATAAGTGGTGAATTGATAATAAAGATTGGTAAAAGAAAGTTTATAAAGGTGAGAAAAAATGATTAAAGGACCTAAAGGTGCACCTGATATTTTACCCGAAAAGAGTAAAAGAATAAGAACTGTTATTGATAGAATTATTAAAATTGTAGAAAATTTTGGATATAAAGAGATAATGCTTCCAATATTTGAACATTCAGAAGTTTTCGAAAGAACAGTCGGAGAAGAAACAGATATTGTTGAAAAAGAGATGTACACTTTTCTTGATAAAAGTGGAAGAAAACTTTCTCTTAGACCTGAAGGAACTGCTCAAACTGTTAGAGCATATATTGAAAATAATTTAAAAACACTTCCTCAACCAGTGAAACTTTTTTATTTTGGTCCTATGTTTAGATATGAAAGACCTCAAAAAGGAAGATTCAGGGAATTTTACCATTTTGGAATTGAAGCGCTTGGCGATGATAGACCTGAACTTGATGTTGAAGTAATTTTTATATCTTTTCAAATTTTAAAATCTCTTGGATTAACAAATTTATCTGTTACATTGAACTCTATTGGAGATATTAAAGAAAGAAATATATATAAAGAGAATTTAAAATCATTTTTAAGAGAAAGATATTCTGAACTTTGTGAGGATTGTAAAAAAAGGGTTGATAAAAACCCCTTGAGAGTATTGGATTGTAAAAAAGAAAGTTGCATTAATGTTACAAAAGATGCTCCAAAAATATTGGATTACCTATCAATAGAAAGTAAAAAACATTTTGAAAAAATACTATCTTTACTTAGTAATTTAAAAATAAATTATGAAATAAATAGTAGACTTGTTAGAGGGCTTGATTATTATAATAGAACAGTTTTTGAAGTTTTTTCAGGTGATCTTGGTGCTCAGAATGCTGTTCTTGGTGGTGGAAGATATGATTATTTAAGTGAGTTTTTGGGAGCAGATAAAGTTCCTGGAGTTGGTTTTGCTATTGGAATTGAAAGATTGATATTGTTACTTGAAAATAAAAAAATTAACTTTAATGATGAAAGAAATATTATTTTTATTACACCATTATCAAAAGAATATTATGAAGAAGCATTCAATTTTTATATAAATTTAGGGAGTTCTAATTTTAAAGTTTATTTTCCATACAATTTTAAAAATATTAAAACATCGATAGCAAATTCATTAAAAATGAATATAAACTATATGATAATTTTTGGTGGAGATGAATTAAAAAATGGATATATTATTTTCAAAGATTTAAAAAATGAGAAACAGGAAGAAATTAAAATAGAAAATATATTAAATTTTCTAAATAATTTTGGAGGATTCTAATGCTTGAAAGAAGATATTGTGGCGAAATAACAGAAGATGATGTTGGAAAAACCTTAACAATATATGGCTGGATTAAAACAATAAGAAATCTTGGTGGTCTTATATTTTTTGAGGTAAGAGACAGATCTGGTTTTGTTCAAGTTGTTATAGATTCTAATCAAAAAGATATTTTTGAAATTGCAAAAAAAATAGGTAATGAATGGGTTTTTAAAGGTGAAGTAAGAAAAAGACCAGAAGAAAATATTAATGAAAATATAAAAACAGGTAAAATTGAAATTCAATGTAAAGATTTAGAAATTATAAATGAGTCTCTTCCACTACCATTTGAGATTAATGGAGAGGGTGAAATAAATGAAATATTAAGATTAAAATATAGATTTTTGGATTTTAGAAGAGAAGAAATGAAAAATAATCTCTATACAAGATTTAAAATCTCAACACTTGTTCGTGAATTTTTAAATAATGAGGGATTTTGGGAAATTGAGACTCCAATTCTAACAAAAAGCACACCTGAAGGTGCAAGAGATTTTCTTGTACCATCAAGGATAAATCCCGGAAAATTTTATGCTCTTCCACAATCACCTCAACTTTTTAAACAAATATTAATGATTTCTGGAATAGATAGATATTATCAAATTGCAAGATGCTTTAGAGACGAAGACTTAAGAGCAGATAGACAGTTAGAATTCACTCAAATTGATATTGAGATGTCTTTTATTGATGAAGAAGATATTATGAATTTGATTGATAGATTATTTAAAAAATTATTTAAAGATATATTAAATATTAATCTTGAAATACCATTATTAAGAATGAGTTATTCTGAAGCAATGGAAAAATATGGAACTGATAAACCTGATTTAAGATTTGAACTTAAAATAGATGATTTCACAGATATATTTAAAGAAAGTAATTTTACACTATTTAAATCTAATATTGAAAAAAAAGAAAAAATAAAAGGTTTAATTCTTAAAAATATAGTTATTTCAAGAAAAGAAAAGGATGAAATTGAAAATTTAGTAAAAGAAAATGATTTATTAGGAGTAATAACATTTAATATAGAAAAAAAGATAAGTTCACCATTAAATAATTATATAAAAGATGAAGAGTTGAAAGAATTAAAAAAGTTTTCTAACTCTAATGATACAATTTTATTTTTTATTGGAAGTGGTGAAAACTTTCTTGAAAAAATTGGAAAAATTAGAATTGAACTTGCAAAAAAATATAATCTAATAAATATTAATGAACATAAATTATTATGGGTAAAAGATTTTCCTCTTTTTGAATGGAATAAAGAAGAAAACAGATGGGATTCTAAACATCATCCATTTACATCTCCTAAATCTGAACATGTTGAACTGTTGGAAAAAGATCCAGCAAAAATTCTTGCAAGGGCATATGATATTGTTATGGATGGTTTTGAAATTGGTGGGGGTAGTATAAGAATTAATAATATTGAACTTCAAAAAAAGGTATTTAAACTACTTGGTTACTCTGAAAAAGAAGTTGAAGATAGGTTTGATTTTTTCATAAATGCTCTTAAATATGGAACTCCAATACATGGTGGGATTGCTCTTGGACTTGATAGAATTGTTATGCTTTTTATCAATGGAAATAGTTTAAGAGATGCAATACCATTTCCAAAAACACAAAAAGGAATTTGTCCTTTAACCAATGCCCCAAATGAAGTTTCAGAAAATCAACTAAAAGAATTAAAAATAAAAATTGAAGATTAATAAGTTTCTATATCTGTTATAATTAAATTGTGAATTTAATAGTTACTCATTCAACAGCAGATTTTGATGCACTTGCATCACTTGTTCTTGCTGGGAAAATTTTTCCTAATTCAGTATGTCTGATACCTTCTTTTTCATCATCTGTATATTCTTTCTTCTCTTTATATGGCAATCTTTTCGATAATCTAAAGAATTTAAAGGATATTGACCTATCAAAAATTGATAGGGTTATTATGGTTGATACTCAATATCCCGATAGAGTTACAGGTTTAAAAGAATTTATAGAAAAACATCCAAAAGTTTTAATTATAGACCATCATTATCCAGATGAAGAAGTAAAAATAAATGCTAAAAGAATTGTAAAGGAGGTTGGCTCAACTGTTTCAATCCTCACACACATGATAAAAAACAAAAATATTAATATAAAACCTCTTGAAGCATCCTTATTTGCTCTTGGAATTTATGAAGATACAGGAAATTTATTATTTATAACAACAAAACCATATGATATTGAAGCATTATCCTTTATCTTTAAATATGATGTTGATCTTAGAATTGTTCATAAATATTTGATAACCTATTTAACTGATACTCAAAAAAAGATATTCGAAAAGATTCTTGCAAATCTTAAGGTAGTTGAGATTAATGGTTATAAAATTGGAATTTCTAATGTTAAAATTTCAGAATACAC
>JBAMLT010000110.1:468-1160 GCA_039793425.1 Caldisericota bacterium | reverse complement strand
GCCAAAACCAATGTCAGGGAAAGTACAAAAAATCCGCAAGAATACATAAAAAACAATGTTCTTGGAACTCAAATATTACTTGAGGCTATCAGACAATATAATCCAATGTCGAAAACGATTATATTTTCATCTTCTTCCGTTTACGGGAAACAAAAAGAAGTTCCTTTCAGCGAAAATATGACACCTAATCCAATTTCACCATATGGACTATCCAAATATCTTATGGAGCAAGTGGTTAAATATTATTCAGACAACTACAATCTTAAAACAATTGTTCTTCGTCCATTTTCCGTATATGGCCCAAGGTGAAGGCAAGACATGCTTCCCTCGATTTTATTAAATTGTATTAAATATAATGTTCCTTTCACTCAATATGGAAATGATAAAAACAATCAAAGAGATTGGACCTATATTGATGATTTGGTTAATGCAATAATAAAAATTATTGATAATTATAATTTTAAAATTTATGATATCTTTAATATTGCTCAATCAAGGCCTATTGGAATCAATACATTCATTCAGGTATTTTGTAAAATTATAAGGAAAAATGTCAAAATAATTCGTTCACCTTGTTTGGATATAGAAATTCCCATTGCTTATGGTAACATTTCTAAAGCAAGAGAAAAATTAAAATTTAAACCAAAAATTAAACTGAAAAATGGTTTAACTAAATTTATTTTGAGTACTCT
>JBAMLT010000110.1:0-458 GCA_039793425.1 Caldisericota bacterium | reverse complement strand
AGAGGATATCAAGTAATCTATAGCGGTTTTGAAACTTTTGTCTACAAATTAGTAGAAAAATCTAGTCAAAAAAATTTTTTTTATCTTTTATTTGTAAGAGTTTCTTATCAAGCTACAATAAAAAAAATTCCAAGAAACCTCGCTTTAGTCGCAGTGCCAACTCTAAAAGGAAAATATTTTGAACCATTTACCTATACCGTGTTATCAACGCTTATAAGTTTTGCTCAAAAAATAGATGTTGTATTGTTTCTTGGTCTTCCAAATACTTTATTAGTATTTATTCAAAAAATTTTAGGTAGGCGAGTAATTGTCAATGTCGATGGACTTGATTGGCAAAGAAAAAGGTGGAATGCTTTTGGAAAAATATATCTTAAAGTTTGTGAATTACTAACAGTTATTTTTTCTGATGTTATAATTACTGACTCTAAAGAAATATTTTCTTATTATAAAAATAAGTA
>JBAMLT010000109.1:0-1160 GCA_039793425.1 Caldisericota bacterium | reverse complement strand
AAAATAAAGAAACAAAAAGAACAGATTGCAAAACTTCTCGAAGAAGCAAGAAAGAAAGGAATGATAGAACCAATTCAAGATATTGCAAAGCAACTAATTGTGAGAGAATTAAAAAGAGGAACGCCACCAAAAACCGCATTAAGAAGAGTAATGGCGATATTAACGAGATTAGATCTTGTTAAGACAAAGAAAGATAAAAAATCAATTCTGAAATTTTTAAAATCCCTTTTCAAAAAGTAACTAATCTGATAAGAGCTTTGAAAAAATAAGCGAAAATAATCTTAAAAACAATTGAAATCAATAGATAGATATAATAATATATCGTGGTTTTATGAAGTCTAATTATCTTGCAAATCCATCTGCATCAGATTCTCCAATACCAGGAAAAATTTTTTCAAACAAAACTAAAAGAATAATTGACATTTATCATAAACTATATCGCGATTATGGCCTTCAGGGCTGGTGGCCTATTCTTTCTTTAGCTGGAAATAAAGGATTTGATGAAAAAGGATATCATCCAGGAATTTATAATGTTCCTAAAACAAAACAACAGCGTTTTGAAGTTGTAATCGGGGCAATTTTAACTCAAAATACCTCCTGGAAAAACGTTGAGAAAGCACTCCAGAATCTATTTAGAGAAGATATGTTGGATCCTGAAAAAATAATATCTTGTGACAATTCGCTACTGTCCTCGTTAATAAAACCAGCAGGATATTATAACCAAAAAGCAATAAAACTGAAACACATATCAAAATGGTTTTTGGAGCGAGACATGCACATATCTAAATTAGACTATAAAGTAAGTAAAAATGAAATCATTGAATATAGAAATGATCTTTTAAGCGTTCATGGCGTTGGATTTGAAACAGCAGATTCAATTTTACTTTACTCTTATAATCTTCCGATTTTTGTAGTGGACACATATACAAAAAGATTATTCTCAAAAGAACATTTAATTAATGTGAATGAAAATAAAAGAATGAGTCATAAGCATATTTATCACAACATCCAAGAGTTAGTTCATTCTGCATTTTCAGAATTAAATCCCAATGAAAAAGTTAAAACATTTAACGAATTTCACGCGTTAATTGTTGAATGGGGTAAAAATAATAAGAATTCAGTCTGAAAAAGATTATAACGAAATAACCGTAAAAACGATA
>JBAMLT010000108.1:358-1161 GCA_039793425.1 Caldisericota bacterium | reverse complement strand
ATTTTGGATTGAATAATAACCATCCTGTAATATGGATTGATAGTAAATTGAAGTGGTTTGAACTTCTGAATTATATGTATAAATCTGATAAAATTATTATCCACGGTTTATGGAGTGAGAGATTTGTACAATTACTTTTTTTACAGCCTTGGTTATTAAAAAAATCTTACTGGGTTATGTGGGGTGGTGATTTTTACTTTCCTGAAAAACAAAACTGGATTAAAAAACAGGTTATTAAAAACATGGGACACTTGGTGACCTATATCAAAGGGGATTATGAATATGTAAAAAAGCACTATAGAGCAAAGGGTATATATCATGAATGTTTGATGTATCTTAGTAATATCTTTGATGAAAAACAGTATTCTGAAGCATATAAAATAGATAAAAAAAATGAATTATGGATTCTTGTTGGGAACTCTGCAACTGATACAAATAGGCACGAGTATATATTTGATAAATTAAAATCATTTAAGGATAAAGATATAAAACTTTTTGTTCCCTTATCATATGGAGATAATAAATATAAAGAAAAGATTATAAAAATCGGGAAAGAGATTTTTAAAGAAAAGTTTTATCCAATTGTTGATTTCTTATCTTACAATGACTATTTAAAACTTCTTTACAACATAGATATTGCAATATTCGCGCATAATAGACAGCAAGCTATGGGAAATACTATACAGTTATTAGGACTTGGTAAAAAAGTTTATTTGAATAGAAATACAACTCAATGGCAGCTTTTTGAAGATTTAGGGGTAAAAGTTTTTGATGTTGATGAAGAGTTTGATTTGACATTTGAC
>JBAMLT010000108.1:0-348 GCA_039793425.1 Caldisericota bacterium | reverse complement strand
GGTGAAAGTTTTTGATGTTGAGAAAAAGATAAGTTTAGATTATATTGATTATGATATTAAAGAAAAAAATATTGAAATTATTAGAAATTATTTTTCAATAGAGAATTTAAAAAAACAATTAGAAAAAATTTTTAAGTAAAATAGAGGTATAAGAAATGGGATATTACACTGAAGAGGAACTTAAAAAAATGGGTTTTAAATTCATAGGGAAAAACGTAAAGATAAGCACAAAAGCTAGCATATATAACGCTGATCAAATCGAAATAAATGATAATTCAAGAATTGATGACTATTGTGTTCTTTCGGGAAAAATAATTATAGGCAGGAACGTTCATATTGCTCCTTTTT
>JBAMLT010000107.1:0-1165 GCA_039793425.1 Caldisericota bacterium | reverse complement strand
TTAAAGATCAAAACAGAAAGATTTTTTCTGTTGGCGGTTTTTTTATTAGGGATAGAAAAATTGGATATATTGAGCAATACAGGTCATTGATACTTACTGCTTTATCTGTAATAAATGGAAACAGGTCATTTGAAATCATGATATCACAAAAAAAATTTTTGAGAAAAAAATTCATAAAAAGGTCACGAGAATTAATAAATGAAAGCGATATCATTGTATTTGAAGGACCCTGGTTATATCCGGGATTTAAAGATGATATAAAAAATAAATTTATTGTTTACGACGCACATAACATAGAATACCTTCTCAGGAAAGGAAACAAGTACGAAGAAAATGTTAAAAAAATAGAGGAGGATCTGGCAAAAAATGCAAACATCATCTTTACAGTGACGAAAGAAGATCTTGAAAGCTTTAAAAATATTTACAGTATTGCCTTAAATAAGATCTATTTAATTCCGCACACCATACCAATCAAGGATTACGGCTGGAAAGGAAAACTAACAAACGATCTGGTATTCATAGGATCCCTTTACGAACCAAATATTCTTGCTCTGAAGGAAATAGAAAATTTGGCAGAAAAAATGAAAGAATTCAATTTTCACATAATAGGAAACATCAGCAAATATCTTGGAAAGAAGAAAATGAAAAACATAATTTATTACGGTGTTGTGAGCGAGGAAAAGAAGGATGAAATATTGAACAATTCTCTTCTCGCATTGAATTCCGTTACTATTGGCTCTGGAAGAAATGTAAAAATGTTCGATTATCTTGCTCATGGCCTCCCCGTAATCTCTACAAAAATAGGGGCAAGAGGATTTGATGAAAATAAAATTAAGGATTTTGTGTTCATTGAGGATATTGAAAATTTTGGCAAAAAAATTATTGAGCTCTCAGAAAATAGGATGGTTGTGGAAAAGGCATCCGAAATGGCTTACAGATATGCGAAAAACCTTTACGAAATAGAAAATAAAATCGATCCAATGGATATTATACATGAGGCATTTCAAGAGTTTTTTAAAGTAAATATTATATAGTGAAATTAAATCTCTTACCGATGACATCCGAACCTAGAATTGAAGGCGGATTATCCCTAAATGCGAAGATTGAAATAGCAAAGATAGTAATCAATGATGCATTAACAAGGTACAAGAGGCCGTTTGTTGTT
>JBAMLT010000106.1:550-1167 GCA_039793425.1 Caldisericota bacterium | reverse complement strand
TCATAAAATGAATCTAAAGTTCTTGGTTGAAGGCTATCAAAGATTCTTAGTGTATAGGCCTTTTTAAGAATAATTGTTCTAGGACTATGACTAAAAATCGACCTGATATCTTCTGATATTTTCATTATCCTGAAGATTGGGAATTCTATAGCATTTCTATTTATGTAAGTATATATGAGATCAGGAGAATCGTAGGTTACTCCTATTATCGTAAAGTTTTCTTTATGCCTATTATAAACAGAATTCCAGATTTTAGAAATTTCATCACATGATGAGCAAGTGGATGAAAAATAAAATATAATTACAGTTCCGTTTTTAATTTTATCATGTAGTAAGACTTTATCATTAGATTTCGAGTCGCTAATTTCAACTGATAATATTTTTGACATGTCAATTAGTTTTTCTTCATAATCTAAATAAATCTTTAAGTCATTTATTTTATTTGTCTGCTGTTGATATTTTAACCCTAATAATATCAATTCGACAGAAAGTATAGCCAATAATATATAGCATAATTTATTAATCATTTTTATCTCTTTATATTAAATTCAGTTTCTAGGATCTTTAAATTTTCGGATGACAGCCTTCTTAATAATGGTATTTCATTCACCCTACAG
>JBAMLT010000106.1:0-540 GCA_039793425.1 Caldisericota bacterium | reverse complement strand
TATGGTTTTCCATTTTTAAAATAAATATCAACTCTTGTAATCGTTTTGCAAAGTGGATTTGTAGATATAACATAAGTAGAGTCTTTTTTCATAATTTTATTTATTAAATTTGAATAAGAGCATACAACTAAATTAAACTTAATATTGGTCTTATCAATAATTCTATTTAAAATTAAATTGTCGCAATCAAATAATAATAATCTGAAATCTGAACTCTCTGCAGCATCAAAAAGTCTATTCAATGAATTTATTATATTGTCAGTTGTTTCTTTAATATAAGCATCAAAAGCTTCAATATTATTATTTTTATAAAATGAAAATCTTGATGAAACACCTGTTATAAAAATTCGCAAATATTTATTTTGATTAATTTTATTGGATAGCGTTAGTGACATAAGCTTGTAGGGTAATACATGAACGTTATTTTGAATAGCTGAAATGAATAAATCCTTATTTGATAGTATGGCTGGATAGATATTATATATTTCATTTTCTGTCAGATTGATAGCTGATACATTAAGTTCTTTTAAGAAATTAAGC
>JBAMLT010000105.1:0-1182 GCA_039793425.1 Caldisericota bacterium | reverse complement strand
TAATTTTTTTTCCATTAAATCAGTTCTCGACACAATATTACGCACTACTCTTTGAATACCAGTTTGCAAATTATATGTGTAAGTATCAGAACAATCAATTAAAATTCTTTTAACAGCCATAATTTACCTGTTGATTATTTTATTTTATCCTTTTTTAGATCAGCTTCCATCATAATCTGCACTAATTTATCAAATTTTTGATATATTTACTAGTTTTTTTAAAATTATTTTTTCCAAAATTATTCGACCTATCTAGCATACAACAAAAGATTTATTATTTTTAAAACACATTTTCTATATATTTACCGAAAAATCAAAACGTTGTAATGTTAAATTTACATTATAATAAGGGTCTTTAGAGTCTAAAATTTTCCTCCAATTTTTAGTAAATAAATCTTTTTCTTTTTTAAACTTCTGCTGCTTTTCAAAAGTATCATCTCTGCCTCTCGTTTTAAATTCAAAATGATAAGCTTTGGCAAATGGAGTAAAAACAATCAAATAACCCATTTGTCTGATTTTCAGGCAAAAATCAATATCGTTAAACGCTATTTGGTATCTTTCATCAAAACCACCAACTTCATTAAAAACAGACTTTTTTGTCATCAAACAGGCACCGGTAACCGCTGATACATTCTGGACAACTTTGAGGCGCATAAAGTACCCATTTGATTGGGCAGGAAAATATCTATGAGAATGATCAGCGGCACCACCTAAACCTATAATCACACCTGCATGCTGTATAGTATTATCTGGATACAAAAGTTTTGCACCTACTGCCCCCACATCGTCTCTTTGTATAAACATAAGCATTTCTTCCATCCAATTATTGTTTATAATTTCAATATCATTGTTTAAAAAAAGCAAAATATCCCCAGATGCATACGATACAGCAAAGTTATTAATTTCAGAATAATTAAATTCTTTAGACTTAGACCACCGAATAATCTTTATAAAATCGTATGTTTTTTGCAGATATTCATAATATTCAAGTGTTGATTTATCTGTTGTATTATTTTCAGCAATTATAATTTCGTAATTATTATATGTGGATTTTAAAATAGATTCTATACACTTTTTTAAATCATCCTTATGGTCCTTGTTTGGAATTATTATTGATATTTTTTGGTAATTACTAATTTCATAATTTATTTACTTTTAGATCTGTATAAAGACCTTCAACTT
>JBAMLT010000104.1:236-1183 GCA_039793425.1 Caldisericota bacterium | reverse complement strand
CGAGGAACATTATAAAAGAAAGGAAATAGAAGCAGTGATAATCGATGACTCTTTAGGTGACAAAGCACCATTGGTAGTATCTCTTTTACGAAGTATGATCAAAAAAGAAAAACTAAATATAGGTATCCTTGTGACGTATTCAAGATACATAGATACTACGAAATATTTCGTCAAACCTGATGCGACTATTTCTAAAGACAGTGGACAAATCGATGCCTTTTTTTAAGTCTTGTTTTTCTTGTTCTAAAATTAAAAACGAAAAATTTATATATACCTTTTAAGTAAATGTATTATGAATGAGGAGATTTGTGTTGAAAATAATTCAAAAGCAGAAAATCTCAGAAGACATAATGAAAAAATAATGAAACTTATATCTGAGACAAAGGAATACAAAAAAATTCAAAAGATACAAGTACTTTACGAAGGACTGATGCGTAAAACAGACAATGAACACAAAAAAGAAATTTACAGCAAACAATATCTTAAGGCATATTCTATATTCTTTCAGAGAATAGGTGAATATAATAAACATTGGATTAGTATAAATGAGGAGGTTTGATGGGAATTTCAGAATATAAAAATGATCCACAAAAATTGATAACTGAAAAAATGAAGAAGCTAATGGACTTCGACAGCTTCAAACCACTATTGGACATCTTAAATAGAGAAAATTATGTAAATAGATTCATAAAAGAAGTTAACAAACAGGAACAGAAAAAAGAACATTTAGTAAATAGCTTGTTCAGAGACATAATTTCGTTCAACATCGCAAAGAAAATTTCAAACGATATAAATATTCCTCCAAACCAGTTGTTCAGATTAATAAAGTTAGCGATTTCGATTGAAGTGAGCAAAAAAATGCTCGAACAGCATACAATAAAAACTCGAACAGGAGATATAATTTTTGCTCTAAAACCCAAGTTGGAAGATAAATTGATTAAAATATT
>JBAMLT010000104.1:0-226 GCA_039793425.1 Caldisericota bacterium | reverse complement strand
TTATCGATATGAAAAATACGGGTTAATGAAATATTTTGATTTGACAGGCAGAATTTTCGATCTTCCAATCGCAGAAATAATTGATAAACATCATAACGGAATACTATTTTTCTCGAAGATCAGAGTAGAAAACGTGTATTTTATTCCTACACAGAACAGTCTAGATTTCATTTTAAATCCTTTGCAGATCAGGTATTATAATCGAAACGATGGAAGGCAAAAAGTC
>JBAMLT010000103.1:0-1189 GCA_039793425.1 Caldisericota bacterium | reverse complement strand
CCACTATAAAGATCAATTAATATTGAATTTGTTTTTTGGATTTCATTTAGACACTCTTCAAAATATTTTTTCACTATCCCGAATAAGCTTTCCGCTTGTATTGTATTCGTTTGAAAAAATGTATTAGGATATATTTCAAATTTGTAATCAAAAAGTTTTTCAATTATATATCCTTTACCATAAATTATTTTTAAGTCATGGGCCAAAGTTGAACTCAGTTCAGGGCTGCTCAAAATATTTACGAAAGTAGATATTTCAGGAAAATTTGCTTTCAATTCAATAGCTAAATCAAACATTAATTTTTCATTGAATTGAGTTGTAACCAATGCAACCAGTTTTTCATTCGTGTGTTTTGATTCCCTTATTAAAAGCGACTTTAGAAGGCCTTTTTTGTTTTTCAAGGAATGAATTGAAATATTTTTATGATACAAGAATTCACCAATAAAATTTCTTACTCTATTTGAAAAATCTGATTGAAGAAAACACCAATCCAGATGAAGTACTTTTTCGTATTGTTTAGGAATGTGAAGTCCAAGTGCAAATTCTTTTTCTCTATCCGAATATTTTTGTTCTGAAAAAAGCCATCTTTTTGCGAATGAAAATTCCATTTTATTTCTGTAGAAGTATTGATGTTGACTACCAATTGTATCGTTTACTCGTATATCATTTAATTTCGCGATTCTTTTGAAAGCATCTTCAACGAAGCCTTTTTTGATTTTTAACTGTTCTTCATAAGCTAAATTTTGAAGTTTACATCCACCACATAAACCAAAAAATTTACATCTTGGCTCAATTCTCTTTTTCGAAGTTTCTATTATCCGTTCCGCCTTTGCCTCCAGATAATCTTTTCTGATTTTGACAATTCTTGCTTCTACCAGTTCATCAGGTAGACAATTTTCAATAAAAACTACTCTACCATTTATTTTACCGATACATATTCCCTGACTGACCATTTTTTGAGAACGAACAATAATTAAATCATTTTTCTTGTAATTCATTTCACACTCATTTTAGTTGTAATTTTTTCCCGTCATTAGGTAAATTCTACAATTACTATAATTTATGTCTACAATTTTATAAAAATCTATTTGATTTATTGTTGGCATTATAATTGTTCATCTTTAATTAAAGTTTAAAAAAAGTACTCTCCCGAACCTCCTAAGTCCCGGATTTCATCCGGGATTTCTTT
>JBAMLT010000102.1:398-1196 GCA_039793425.1 Caldisericota bacterium | reverse complement strand
ATTTGTTAAAGTTGAAATTATTGGTTTTCCTTCTAACCAAATCTTTGGCCAACTGTAAAACGTGAAAATTGTTAAAAAGAAGATTGAGAGGACAAGAGAAAAAAGGTTGAGAGAAAATAGGAATAATAAAGAAAAAATTGAAAGTAATAATGGTAATAAAAAGTATTTCTTTTTCATTTTTTTATCATAATACTCATTTATAGAATAAGCGTATGCTAGCATAAAAGAAGAAACAATAAAATAAAAAATATTAAAATTTTTTGATATTGCACATCCAAGCAAAACATAACCTAAATAATGAAGCCAATCTTTAACTCTACAAATTCTAAGAAATCTTTTTAAATGATTAAAGAAGTTTTCCATATTATAGTTTTCTTTGAAATAAAAATGAGGTTTTTTAATAAATTAAATGAGAAAAGAGTTGAAAGTTTTCATATTTGTTATTTTGACAACTTTTCTATTTTCTCAATTAGTGGGAGATGATAATCTAAATAGAGTTTTGTTTTCTGTTTTAATAGCCAAACACAATGAAATTTACTTTGATAAGTATGAAAACATGATAGATGATATACTTCGCATCGACAGCCATGTAATAACTAGTAAATCTCCAGGCTTATCATTTTTTCTATCTCCTTTTACATTTTTAATAGAAAAGATAGTACCACTAAATGAAAGTAGCATTTCACTAGGAAGAGAAAGTATCTTTATCAAATCAAAATACTACATTACCCATTTACCTAAACCTCTAATTTTAGATAGCTTAATTGCAATATTTTTCTTTTCGTCTTTACCAGCTGC
>JBAMLT010000102.1:0-388 GCA_039793425.1 Caldisericota bacterium | reverse complement strand
AATCGTTTTGATTCTTAATAAATATGTTAAAAACATTTATCTTTCTTTGCTATTATTTCTATCAACATTCTTGTTTTCATTTTCAACGACTTTATTTTCCTATACCTTTTCGATAATGCTCATTCTTTTTGCTTTTTATAAGAGACATAAAATAGTTTCTCCTTTATTTCTAGGCTTATCAGTTTTTGTCGAATTTACCTCAATCTTCCTAGCACTTATAGTCCTTTATTTTATAAGAAAGGAAGTAGAAATAAGATATTTTTTGATAGGTATTATGCCTACATTAGTATATTTATCTAATTTCCACTTGTTATTTATTTGGTATCTAGGTTTAACGAATGTTTTTCCTTTACTCCATTACTCAAAGCAGCTAATAGTAATAAGTGCA
>JBAMLT010000101.1:0-1196 GCA_039793425.1 Caldisericota bacterium | reverse complement strand
ATGATACAGAAATACCAGTCCACCAATTATATTCAAGCATAGAAAAGGCTAAGGAGCTTGGCCTTGCTGAATCAAGGATCGATAATTCTAGATACCCAGCAAGGAATTTGATTTATTTAACTGAAAAAGGGAAAGAGGTCGCTAAAAAAATAAAAGAGATTATCTTATTGATGGGTAATTAATTTGAACAAAACATATTGTAAATTTTAAAAATGCGAAACTATAATTAGAACTAAATTAACGCAAAATTCAAGATTAAATATTAAATCCATAAATATAATAAAATGAAGGTGAAAAATCTTTAAATATTATAAAGTTATAACAACCTTGAAATAATTGAAAAAGAAAAAGGAGGTAGTTCAATGGTACTTGATATGGATGCTTTAAGAAAAGAATATGAGGCATATCATCAAAGTTATTTATACTTTAATCAAAATTATAAAGAATTAGCTAAAAAGTATCTAAATAAATACGTAGCTATTCTAGGTAATGAAATATTGGGAGTTGCAGATACAAAAGGAGAATTAGAGAAAAAATTCGGAAATAAAAAAGGTGTTTACATTGATTTAATAACTTCCCCAGATATTATTTGGATGTTATAAATGTCGCAAAAAATACTTAGTTACGATGAAAGACTAAAACATTTTTCATTAGAATTAGTTATTGTTGCAATAAACAATCAAGAAAAGCCCAGACCCTTTAAATTTATTTTAGATACAGGTGCTACTACTACAGCGATTAATACAGAAATCACTGATCATTTTCAAATAAATATAAATACCCTCCCTACAGTTGAAGTTACGAGTATTGATAATATTAAAAATTACCCCATTGTAAGTATGGATGGAATAATTTTCGGGGAATCAGGGCCTGAAAAATTTTTCAGACTAGATAAAGTAATTGTTTTATACGAAGTAAGTAAAGTTAAAAAATACAAATCACAAATGGTTGAAAAAAAATCATATGTTAATCTCCCTAATATATTTGGTTTGGATTTATTGCAGATGATTAAAGGTAAAGTTATCTTAGATTTTAAAGATAATAATTTTTTATTAGAATGGTGAACTTTGCATATTCACTGCTGAGGGTAAGGGAACTGATGGAAAAATCTAAGTGAAAATTATATTCTATTTAATGCCTCCAAATTCAATAATTTAACACATATTTTAAATATTTTATTAATTTTAGATTCATCA
>JBAMLT010000100.1:807-1202 GCA_039793425.1 Caldisericota bacterium | reverse complement strand
GAAAACGATTTTGTCAAAAAACAATTTATTCTTTTTCCTTCTGAAACTAAAGAATATGGAGATATAAAAACACTTTTACAAATAATTCAATCATTTATTCACAAATATCTTGATATCTCGGAATTTGGAGAAATTTTGGCCTCCTATTATGTTTTATTGAGCTGGATTTACGATAATTTTGAAACAATACCGTATCTAAGATTTATAGGAGATTATGGCACTGGTAAATCAAGAGCGTTAAAGGTAATAGGAAGCATTTGTTACAAACCGATATTTGCTGGTGGAGCCATTACTTCTTCTCCCATTTTTAGGTTGATTGAACAGTTTAAAGGAACTTTAGTAATTGATGAAGCGGATTTTAACAATTCTGATCATTATTCTGAAATCATAAAAAT
>JBAMLT010000100.1:0-797 GCA_039793425.1 Caldisericota bacterium | reverse complement strand
TTAAGGATTTAGCTTTGGAGTCTCGATGTTTAACCGAACAAATGAAAGGCAATCCAAGACCGGATATTCCCTATCAATTACCTAAAGATTTTGAAAAAGAAGCTTTAGAAATCAGAAATATGTTGCTTTTATTTCGATTTAGAAAATATGGGGAAATAACACTAGATGAAAACTTAAGAATACCTGAGGTTGAACCAAGAATAAACCAAATCGTAATGCCTGTACTAGCTTTAATTGATGATGAAAAAGAAAAACAAAGAATAAAAGAGTTTATTATTGAGTACGACAGACACCTTAAAAATACCCGCTCTGATGAATTACCAGCCCAGATTTTATCAGCAATTATTGAGGTTAAAAAAGAAAATATTGATTTAACATATAAAGCTATTGCTGAGAAACTTAATGAAGAAAGGGATGAAAAAAACGGAGAATACAAAATTAGCCCTGCCAAAATAGGAAGAATAAATAATGCGGTTTTAGGCTTTGATCATAAATTGATAAATGGAAGAACCCAAATTATTTGGGATGAAAAAATAGCTATGTCTTTATGCCAAAGATATGGACTAAGTTTTGATCTTGATAATGAGCTTTATAAAGAAGAAGATAACTTTAGTTTGTATAAAGAAAACTCTACAAAGTCTACAAACTCTACAGAAATATCAATTTAGGTTATTTTAGCGATCAAAAGTTTATGTAGAGTTTTTAGTAGATTTTATTTAAAAAGTAGAGTTTTAAAAATCAGTAGAGTTTTTAAAAAATAAAGTCTACTAATATATTTTATTATCACAACAATCTAA
>JBAMLT010000099.1:0-1206 GCA_039793425.1 Caldisericota bacterium | reverse complement strand
CGCTAATTTTTGTTTTTTTGATACCCTGTAATATCAAATTTTGAAGTGGGCTTCCGCCTCTACCAAAAGGTAAATCTGTCATATGAAATACTATGCATTCAAAATTTTTATATATTTCTTTTGGGATAATCCAAGACCAATGGGGAAAGAAAATGAATCGAGGATTAAATTTTTTTACTTTTTCATAAGTTAAATTCTCTTTCTTAGTGATTAATAAAATTTTATACTTATTTAAATATTTCTTTTTAATTTTTAAGGCATTATTAATATTCCAAGATTTTATGGTTGCAATAATTATTTTCTCTTTAAAACCAGCTTTATCTTTAACAATTCTTTCAACCCCTCTTCCATCTACACAAAATCTTCCTTTTTTGCTCATTTTAAGGCGATTATTAAAATTTAAATCTTTTATTATCTTTTCTATTCTGCTAAATAAATTTCTGCCATTGTGTCAACTGTAGTCTAATCATTCTATTTCTAACAGCCACTTCCATAAGGGAATAAATTTAATTTTTTTATTTTTATAACTTTCTTTTACTTCATATTCCCAGGTAATTACCGTTAAATTATTACATCTTAACTCAGAAGATGCCTTCAATAGAGCTTTTATTTCTCTTTCTTTAATCTCATTTTTCTCGTTCGCATAAGTAACTTGAATTAATTCTTTGACTGAGCCACTCTGTTTAATTAAAAAATCTATTTCATTTTGCTGATAATCTTTCCAGTAATAAATTTCTTTAGTTTTATCCTGAGCCTTTTTCCTAAACAATTCAATTGCCACTATATTTTCCATCAAATATCCTAAGTTTTTAGAAAAACCAAATCCTATCGCATTAACTATTCCATTATCTACGCAGTAAAATTTTTTTGGTGCAATAATCTGCTCTTTTAATTTAAACGAAAATCTTTCTAATCTATAAATCAAAAATGAATTCTCCAAATAAGAGATCCAGTTTGATATAGTAGAGACACGCTTTATACTTAAAATCTTAGCTAACTTAGAATAAGTAGTTTCTTGAGAAAATGAAGTAATAATATATTTTGCAAGTTCTTTTATACTCTGGATTTTTTTGATTTTGTATCTTAAAAGTATATCTTTTGTAATAATATCGTTGTATATCCGAGAAACTATTGAACTACCGAATTTGTTTACCTCTGGAAATCCTCCTAACTTTAAGTATTCTCCAAGCATTTTTAAGATAAGGG
>JBAMLT010000098.1:0-1206 GCA_039793425.1 Caldisericota bacterium | reverse complement strand
CTTAATTTAGATAAAAATAAATTCCAACCTTCTAAAGTTGCATCATATATTTCTAAAATAAAAAATTCTTCAAATTTAGAATTTCCAACAAAAGAATTTGAAAGGATTTATAAAATTTATGAAGAAAAACTTGAAAGTAATAATGCTGTTGATTTTGATAATATATTGATAAAGTTTATAGAAGAACTAAAAAATAACGATAAATTAAGGCAAAATTTTCAAAATCAATTCAAATTTATCTTAATTGATGAGTATCAGGATACAAATAATATACAATATTAATTAATAAAGTAATTTTATAATGGAGATAATCGCATTTTTGCAGTAGGCGATGAAGATCAGTCAATTTATGCTTTCAGAGGCGCAAATATCAATAATATTTTATCTTTTAGCAATGACTTTTTGCCATGCGAGATTATAAAACTGGAAAAAAATTACCGCTCAACAAAAAATATACTTAACATTGCAAATACTATCATAACACATAATAAAACACGTATAGGAAAAAATCTTTATTCTGATATTTCTGGAGTAGAACCTGTTATAAAGGAATTTGCAACAAATAAAGATGAAGCTTACTTTGTATCAAATCAAATAAAAAATATTTTAATGCAAAATGATAATTCAAGCATAGCAGTTCTTTATAGGAACAATAACCTATCAAGGATTTTTGAAGAATATTTTATGCAGTTTGGTATTGCTTATAAAAAAATCGGTGCTCACAAATTTTTTGATAAAAAAGAAATAAAAGACATATTAAGTTTTATTAAAATTGCGTATAACGAGAAAGATGATGTTTCTTTTATCCGTTCCATTGGAAATTTTGGAGGTATTGGCTTAAAAACAATAGATGACATTAAAAAAATAGCAATTGATTTAAATACAAACCTATTTATAGCAGCAAGCACACTCACGCAAAAAAAATATGCAAAAGTTGCTAGATTTATTGAATTTGTAAAAATTTTGCAAAAAAAACTTGAATTTGGTAATATTAGCGAGTGTTTAAAGTTTGTATTTGATGAAGTGTTTTCAGATAAAAACTTTTACAGGCAAGATATAAGACAATCGAATATTGATGAACTTATTGAATTTGCAAAAAATATGGATATTGAATCTTTTATGGAAAATGCAAGCTTATATGATTACTCTCAAAGCATAGATGGAGAAAATAATTTATCTTTGCCGAATGTAAGTCTTATGACAATC
>JBAMLT010000097.1:0-1211 GCA_039793425.1 Caldisericota bacterium | reverse complement strand
AAGGATTTTATATCATTTTAAAAACTAAATAGTGTAAACTCACGTTTACTTATTTTTTACAAATTAGCTATAATAAAAAATTATTTACAAAAATGTTTTTAACTTATCATTTTTAAAAATATTTTTAGGAAATTTTAAATAAAATGTATAATTATAACCTGCTTCCGCCCATTGAGCAATAGATATATCCCCAGCAACGCTTATCAATAATGTTGCATCTTCTAAACTTATACCAGTTTTTTTACAAAGGAATTCTGCCATTCTTTTTGATACCTCTTTTACACCATCTTTTCCATTACCTGCATCAGCATATGTTATCCATTCATCTGGAGTTTCTATAATAGGAGCTGTAATAATATAATTGTTGTATATGTTTAATATTTTTATCTTTATTTCTCCACTTGTTTCAACACCTATAGCAATTTCTCCATCCCCCATATTTGCGTGAACATCACCCATCATTAATAAACCTCCTTCAACAAAAACTGGAAAATAAATAATATTTCCTGTTGTAACATAACGAATATCCATGTTTCCACCATGAACACCTGTTCTTCCAGTTGGAATTCTGAGCAATGGTGTAGTTCCTATTGTACCAATATGAGGTCTAATTGGTATTTTAATTTCATCTGAATAATGAATTAAACCATTTTTTTGATCTATTTTCACTATTTTAGTTAACGGTGATTTAACTAATTCATTCAAAACTCCCTCATTCGGAGTCAATGTTAGAACACCCCAATCTCTCAATTTAATATCCAATATTTTAATGGAAATAACAGAACCCGGTAATGCACCTTTTATATATAGTGGCCCGGTACAAGGATTAATGTGGGACATATCAATTTTCGTAGAAAAATCATTTTCAGATTTTATTTCATCATTAAAGCAGTCTCTTGTTTCAAATATAACTTCATCACCTATTTCTGCAGCAGCTATTGGCTTATTATTAGGATCAAAATAATATGAAACATTTTCCTTCGAAATTTTAATCATATTCTATCACAAAGGATATTATTTATTTCTAATATTTAAAATTTTTTTGCTCTTCGGTTCCTTAAGTTCTAAAAATTTTTGACAAAAAGCATTTTTTAGTTAAATATTCAAAAATTACAAATTAAAAAGAGCTCCCATATTTAAATACATGATTAGGTAAAAATTATTTAATCTTTCTGAAAAAAATGCAGGGGGAGGGATTTGAACCCTCGTAG
>JBAMLT010000096.1:0-1224 GCA_039793425.1 Caldisericota bacterium | reverse complement strand
GATTGATGATTTAATTTCCCTTCATTTTGCGGTTTATCGTGAAACAAAGATTCATTAAAATTTTCATATATCAGGTGAAGATATAAAGATTTTGGGCAATATAAAAAATCATTTATTTTAGAGATAGGAATATAGGATTCCATTTAATAGCTATTTTAGAACAAATTTATCCCAATCTTCTTTGGAAATGTATAAATCCGGATTTTTGGGGTTTTCTTTAATTTTTTCTAAAATCATTATTCCTTTGCGAGCAATGTTATAGGCACCAACACCATCAGAATCAAAATTATCTGATAAACATCCCTTGAACCTATTTTTAAATTCTGCTAAATTTTCTTCGGCGAACTTTTCTTTTTCAATTTTTATAAGTTTATCGTCATTACTTGGCTGACTTATATATCTCACGCCCAAAGTAGTAAAAAATGGCCACACTGGTGAAGCAAAAAAATCCACCCCATAATCTATCTCTTCTAATTTATTTTCTTGTCTATTTATCTTGGTTTGAAGCGAAATTGTATTTCTAACTTCAAGTAAGATATTAAAAAGATAAATAAATCTTTCATAAAAATTTTTATCTTTGCCATCAAATTTAAATTTTTGTTTTAATTTTTCATCATCATTTTCAATAATTCTTTTAATTTCTTTTAAAATATCCTCGCCTCTTGAATTAATTTCATATTTTTTAAACAAATCTTCAAATTCAGAATTTAAATCTAATGGTTTATAATCCCAATAACCAGTTTTATTATTTTTTTCTTTTCTTATTCTTTTTACCTTAGAATATAAAGTCCACTCTTTATTAATATTTTTATCTTTATTGCTAAAATCTTTCTGATTGTAAGTAAAGAAATAGCTTTGTTCTTTTTCGTCCCAGCCTAATGCTTTTAAGTTATTAAATAAATCTATTATTTTTGTTTGTGAAGCAGAATTACTAATGTAAATATTTCTTCTATATCCGGTTAAAGAATCTGTCTTTGATGTATATTCGGCATTAGTATAAAAAAGTATGCCAGTTTGTTTGCCTAAATCTCTAAAAGTAGTAAATGGAGCAACCAACTGATAACCGTTTAATATGCCGCCCGGAGATTTTGAATCTCTTTCATCTTTAAAAACTAAATAACCAAGTTTATCAATTAATTGTTTTTCAAATTGCTGATAAATTGTTCTTTCAATTCCAGTTCGCACTTGTTTAAATCGCATATTTAAATCCTCTAAAACAACAAT
>JBAMLT010000095.1:0-1231 GCA_039793425.1 Caldisericota bacterium | reverse complement strand
CCATTTTTATTTAAAATATCATTGTAAATTTTATCTATTACTTTTTGTCTTGATTCATTATTAAAGTAAATCAGTACATTTCTTAAGAAGATAATATCCATTTTACCAATAGTAGATAAGTCTTTGTTGTCTACTAGATTCACTTGTTTATATGTTACTTTATTTTTAACAAAATCTTTTATTTTATAAGTATTTTTTTCAATATCAAAATACTTTTGCTTTATAGCAGGCGTAAGCTCTTTTAATGCATAATCATTATAAACGCCAATTTTAGCTTTTTCCAAAACTTCTTGACTAATGTCTGATGCAAGAATTCTAGCAGGTATATTATTGCCATATTTTTCAGTTAAAGCAATTACTAAAGTATAGGGTTCTTCTCCAGTTGAGCATGCAGCACTCCATATATTTAGTATAGGTTTATAATTTAAAAGTTCATTCACAACAATTAAAAAGACTTCTATTTGCTGTGCGTGTCTGAAAAAATAAGTTTCATTTATTGTTATTGCATCAAATAGATAAAACAATTCATTTTTATTTAATTGTAAAAATTTCAAGTAATCTTCAAAATCTCTTAGTTTGAGTTCTTGTATCCGTCTGCTTAATTTATTTTCAAGTAAATATTTTTTGCTATATTCAAAAAAAATACCAGATTTTTCATAAATAAAATCTCTTAATTTCTCAAAAATTTCAGAGTCCATTTCAGGCATTTAGTATAGCTCCTTAAAGTAAGTCTTTTTTACTTCATCAATTTGCTCAAAAAGTTTGAATGTAAATAAAGCTAAATCGATCTTTTTTGAAATTTTTATATTTGAAGTTATAATTTTCCATCCTTCTTGATCTTCCATTGAAAATTTTGAGTAATTGCCACCAAAACCTATACCTTCAGAATAGGTCAGTAAATCTGCAACAGATACAATGGATGCCATTATTTGATTTTTTGCCTTTTGGGGCGTATGATGGTTCACTACCGCATCAATAAGATCTTCAGGTAAATCCCATCGCTTTAATAATTTTCCTGCTAAATCACAGTGCGTTATTCCAAAAAGCTCTTTTTCTGACTCATAAAATGATTTATTGTTTTTATAAGCATTGTTTAAAATCATATCAAAATCTTCTTGGTCATACAAATCTAATATTACTTTGCCTATATCGTGTATTACGCCTGCAGAAAATTCTAAACCTCCACTTTGAAAGTTTAAAAAATTATCTCTAATATTTTAAACTTTCAAAG
>JBAMLT010000094.1:0-1240 GCA_039793425.1 Caldisericota bacterium | reverse complement strand
TTTTACTATTGGTTTTAAGATTTTTCGTTCAATTTGAAATGTTCTACCATCTTTTAATTTAATCTCTGCAAAATCACCCTTAATTACCGGATCTTTAAAAATGTAATAATCGTCTGCAAGTGTAGTTATTCCAACATGAATTTTTGCAATTTTGCCCAAGGGTAGCCCTCTTCTTTCAATTTCATTTAATTTTTTAAGGATATCATTTGAAGTTAAAATCCAATTATCTTTATTTAAATTTTCGGTATCTATTTCATCAATAAAATTAATGTCTTCTTTATCTCCTTTGAATAAAGAAAAGGTGCTCTTCTTGTGATTTTTATCCAAGATAGTTATTAAAGAGTATGTTGTTGCGTTATCAAATAACTGATTATGTTCAAAATCGATAAGTGTTTTTAATATTTGGTGAGACTTTAAGAAGTTTCTCAAGCTTTCACCGGCTTGTGTTTTAAGATAGGTATTCGGCGTAATATAGCCCAACTTCCCAGTTTCATTTAATAAATAGTAGCCAAGTTCAAAGAATGCAATAAAAATATCGGTTGATCCTTTTTTGCATAGGTGCCAGTCATTTTGGATTTTTTCTCTTCTTTGTGTACCGAGATGTTGAATTCTAATATAGGGTGGATTACCAACAACAAAATCAAAGAAATTAAAAAATTTACTAACAAAAGGTCTATCTAAACTATCTGTTTTCAAAATATTCCATTTTATATTTTTAATACCATATTCTTTTGCAATCTCATCAAGTATTGCAATACATTTTTTAACAGCATTTTCGTCAATATCAAAACCAAATATGTTATTTTGTATCTTTTCTTTGATAACTTTATTCTCTATCTTTGCTCTTTTTGCATCTCGGATAAATCTAATAAGTACTTCGCGTAAAAATGCCCCATCTCCACAAGCAGGATCAATAATTTTCTTTTGATAAATATTATCTTTATAATCAAGGCGGTCCAAGATCAACTCAACAATCCATTGTGGTGTATAAACAATACCATTTATTTTTTTTTGGCTAATTTTCATAATTTAGGCTTTCAGTTTACATAATGCTATTACTTTTTCAATAAAGTTTTCTATTGAAAACTCATTTTCTATGATGTTTTTGGTTTCCTTTGTTAAATTTAAATCTTTTAAATTTACAAAATAAGCGCGTTCCTGCCTATCAAAATCTATTATAGCCATACCTAATACTTCCGGCTTATGCGGGAAATCTAGATCATTAAAAAGTTTGACATAC
>JBAMLT010000093.1:0-1240 GCA_039793425.1 Caldisericota bacterium | reverse complement strand
TGAGAAACTTATATTTGCTTGTTTTTTACATGATTTGGGGAAAATAAATTGGAAGTTTCAGAAAAGAGTGTACAGTGAAGAAGAGAAAATTTTGGATAGCGAAAACGGTCGATACAGAAGTCAAGAACTTAATAAATTAAATGAATTTTTCAGATTAAATGGAAAAAACTATAAAAAAATTGATATAAGGGACCATGAAGTAATTTCCTTGATTTACTCACTATTATTTTTAGATGATGATTCATGGGATCAGAAAATAAGAACAGCAATTCTGTTACATCATTATAATGAATTTTACATAAACAGGGAAGTACATATAAGAAATATATTTGATGACTATCCAGATCTTGAAAAATATGTGAAATTTTTAATTGAAAAGAAAGATAAAGTCAATGAACTATTAACACACTTATTGGACTATCTAAAACAAAATAGCGATGAAACTACAAAAGAATATTTCGATAATCTACGTGATAAACTTAAAGTTAATTTTAAGAAAATAGAGGAATTAAATGAAAATATAAAGAATGGTTATAGTTTATCTACTAAACTAAAATTATTTGCAATTCCAGATAAAGAGAGTGACGGTTTTTATGATTTTTTTGTATTTCTTGGTTGTTTAAGGAGATGTGATTATGCTGCAAGTGGTACTTTAAATATTGAACAATCCAAAAATCTTGCAGAAGACGTTTATCCTGAGCTTAATAAGAACATAAAAGGAAAACTCGAGCAGTCAGAACTCTGGCAAGAAAAAGTACTTGAAAAGAAAGATTCCAATAACTTAATTCTAATTGCACCAACCGGTTCAGGAAAAACTGAATTTGCTTTACTTTGGGCAAAAAATAGAGGCAAAAAGTTAATTTATACGTTGCCTTTGAGAGTTGCTTTAAATGATCTGTTTGGAAGATTTGGAAAACGAGATAAATATTTTGATGAAAATGATGTGGATATTTTACACTCTACTGCTTTTGTTGAATATTTAAAGGAAGAACGATTAGGAGAAAGCGTTGATATTGGGGCAAGGGTAACTGGAATTAAAATGTTTTCTTCACCAATTTTATTAACAACCCCAGATCAAGTGTTTCTATCTTCTTTGAAGTATTATGGTTTTGATAAGCTATTCTCAGTTTATCCTTTATCGTCTATTGTGATAGATGAAATTCAAGCTTATAAACCTGAAATGGCAGCAGTTATTATAAAAACTGTAGAGGCGATAAAGAAAACCAGTGGGGATGTTTTG
>JBAMLT010000092.1:829-1244 GCA_039793425.1 Caldisericota bacterium | reverse complement strand
ATATTATCTACACCAATATTCTTATCTAAAAAATTTAATTCATTAAACCATTCTACAAATTTCTTAAATGGATGTACCTCTCCTGGATAGTCTAAGTAAGTGAAAAATTCACTAATAAAATTACATTGAGATTTAAAATGTTCTTTTTCAATTATGGGACCAAAAAAATAAACATTACCATTTTTATGAAAAATTATTGCCAAAGGTCTTTCTGTTTGTAAATAATGAACACCTAAAAAATATTTAATATTTACAGGATTGCTAATATAAATCCCATCTAACTGATATTTTTCCATCAAATTATAAATATTATTAATTCTAAATTTGTATTCTTCATAAGGTATTTTAAACATTACCATAAATAAATGTAAAATAACTACAATATTTAAATTTTTCTTCTACTGAGCTCAGTTGT
>JBAMLT010000092.1:0-819 GCA_039793425.1 Caldisericota bacterium | reverse complement strand
CTTTGACTATAGAAAGGGGATCCCTTTATATGGGTTCTCAGAAACTCACTGAACGCAAAATCAGATACATCATTAGAGCAAAGAAAAACGGTCAAAGTTACAAACAGATCTCTACGGATCTTAAATTGAGCATTTCCACAATAAAGAGAGTATGGATTTATTGGTTCACTAATGAAATATTACCATTGAAGAAAGGAGGCAGGAAAATGAAAGATATCAATCCTGATGAAGAAAAATTAATAATTACAGCTTATAATGAGCAGTGAGCAGAAAGTAGGAGCAAGAAGACTGGAAAAAATAATTGAATACAGATATGGCCAGCATATATCACACAACGGATCCATAAAATACTGCTTAAAAATAATTTAGCTATACAGAATGAGAACAAAAAAAGGAGAAGGAAGAAATGGATCAGATATGAAAGAAAACACAGTCTATCGATGGTACATTTGGATTGGCATACTTCTGAAATATTAAAAAAGAAGTATGCGTTGTTCTGGATGATAGTTCAAGAAAAATACTTGCAGGAAGGGAATTTGACAACACGACAGAAGAAAATAGTATAAATCTTTTAAAGAAGGTGATTGAAGAATAGGGTGGAATAAGAATGTTGAGAGAGGTTCTTACTGACAGAGGGACTCAATTTTATGCTAGTAAAAGGGTCAATGAAGGGAATGCAGAAAATGGATTTGAGCTATTTTTAAAAGATCAAGGAATAAAACATATATTAGCGAGGGTGAAGCATCCCCAAACAAATGAAAAGTTAGAAAAATGGTATGACACGTATGAAAAACACAGGATGGAATATGAAACATTTGA
>JBAMLT010000091.1:0-1254 GCA_039793425.1 Caldisericota bacterium | reverse complement strand
TTTTTTTTTCAAAAGGGATAAGATCAACTGGAGTGGTCTATTGCACGACTATGCATTGCCTACGGCAATGCAGATTTTTTTTGAATTTTTTTTATAAACAACATAAAAGGAGTAATTAAAAAAATGAAAAAAACTATCCATTACATAGGAGACATTTCATACATAAAAGATGAAGGACATCTTAAAGAAGTTATGAATTACATAACGAGAAACTTCCAACTTGGTAGAAGTTTAACGACTTTGAATAAAGAAAAAAGAGATGTTTGGATACAAAGGGCTAAAGATGAAAAAGCTATAAGAAAAGACTCACAGATAGCACTTAGATTTCATTTATCACTTCCAAACGATAAAAGAGATGATACTGAATTTAGAAAAAAGGTCGTTAAGAAGCTTATAGAGATGTTTAATATTCCAAGTAATCATATAGATGTAGCTTTCCATCTTGACTCTAAAAACAATTATCATATGCACATTCTTATTTATCCAAGAGATAAGAATGGCAAAAAGCTTAGATTGAAAAAGAATGATTTAAGAAAAATCCATAATGAATGGGATAACTTCTTAAAACAAGAAGGTTATAACATTAAGAAGAATGGAAATAATGTTAAAAAATCAATATGGCAATATATGAGAGAAAAAACAGAAGAGATGGGATATTTACCAATCCCTTCATTCATTATTGATGAAGAGATGATTAATGAAGGTAAAAAACGCTTCTTAAAGAAATTAAGAGATACTGAAATAAGAGATACTGAGATAAGCCTCTTTGAAGATATTATAGAAAAAGAGGCCATCAAAGTAGCAGAAAATAGATTAATCAGAAAGATGATAAAGACTAAAGAATATCTATACAAACCTTTAGAAAAGCCTTTAGGAAAATCTTTAGATAATCCTGAAAATCTAAATGATAATCTTAATAACAGAAGAATGAAGTTTTAAAAATATCTATTTATCAATCCTTTAGATAATTCTAACAGTATATATAAAGATAAGAATATGCGATAACAATTTATCAATAACTTAGTTTAATTTTGAGTCTAATTTTTTTGACTTTTAGTCTAATTTTTTAGACTTTTAGTATAAATGATGTTTGACTTTATTAATTTATCAAATATTTAATGATGTTAATAAATAGGTAAAATAATACTTGACTTTTTTTAAAATGATATTATACTTTTATAAAAACTTTAAAAGGAGTTAGATATGAAAAAACAAGCTAAAAAACAAGTTAAACAAAGATTAGCATTAATAGAC
>JBAMLT010000090.1:0-1259 GCA_039793425.1 Caldisericota bacterium | reverse complement strand
GGAGAAGTCCAGAAAACAATAAATATCTATTGCAAGTGTTATATGGGAATGGAGAAAATCTAAACTCTGGTATAGATAAAGGTTCTCCAAATTATGATATAAAAGTTGTACCTCAAGATAATAGATGGTTGGCAAATCCTTTTGGAGGTTTTAAAAATAAACTAATTTATTTATTAGTAGACGAAACTACTATTAATCATATGATTAACAATTTAGAAAATGATATAAAAAATTTTTTAGATTCAAAAAATATCGATTGGACTGATATTGAATCAATTAAGGAGAAATTTAAAAATTTATATAGTGGCTTATTGAGTGATGATAGATTTCCAATAAATGATGTATCATTGTGGGATCAAGCTTATATGGCAACTACAATGTTTAAAGCTTCTCTGTCGGAATTTATTTTAAAAAATGATAATATTCAAAGTATGCCCAAACGAATGGATGTCCGATGGCGTATTCTTGGCATACAATATGATAAGCTTGCTCTTGCAGAAAAAGGATATAAGCCTCAGCAAATCCAATGGTATAGGGATAAAGCAAGAGAAATAGATTATGAAATTAAAAAACTTTTAGAATATGATTATCCTATTGGAAATGAAATATATCGTGATGAAACAGGAATTTATTTTTTGGTAGGTGAAGGCTTGGGAGTAGATTTAGTTGAAAGTAGTTTAGCAAAACTAAGTGATGATTTAAAAGAAATAAAAGATAAAATTGTAAATATTTTCAAAAAGAAATCCTTTGATGAGTTTTATCCAGCTATCTTTCTTACTAAGGCGTCAAGAGGACTTATGAATCTATCTTATCTTCTTGAAAATGCTAAAGAAAATTTTTTAAAAGCAGATTGGAGTAAAAAAGAAACTGATATATGCTTGGTTAAATCTGAAAGCGGAAGAGCAAAAGGTGTTTGTCAAGTTTGTGGACAAAGATTAGTGTTTAGATCAGACAGAAGGGATGAAAACAGAAATATTTGTGATGTTTGTTTTGAAGAGAAAACAAGAGGTAGGATTGACAAATGGCTTGAAGATACGAGCAAAGAAACAATCTGGATGGATGAATTGAAGGATAAAAATGATAGAGTTGCATTGGTGACAATGAAGTTTGAACTTCGTGATTGGTTGAATGGGGATATGTTAAACAGTTTGTTGGTGAGGAAAGAAGATTTTAATGAATATCTTAAAATAATAAAAGAATTACTGAATTTAATAAAAAATCAACTATTAAAAGACGAGTTAAAAAACTTAGAAATTGAC
>JBAMLT010000089.1:933-1260 GCA_039793425.1 Caldisericota bacterium | reverse complement strand
TATTCCAATTAAAATATTGAGTTCTGAACAAGAAGCTCTAATAACTTATCTTGGCGGCATAAGTAATTTTCATGAGTTTTTTGATAAAGATTTTTATGTGATTGATATTGGTGGTGGAAGTACAGAGATAATCTCAGGAAATTTAAACGAGATAAAATTTTTAAAAAGCTATGATATTGGAGCAGTTACATTGAAAGATTTATATTTTGATTCATTCCCATACAAAATAAAATTAGAAACTATCAATAAAATTTTAGAAGACATATTCACAGATGACTTTACTTTTAGAAATTCGATTGTAATTGCTGTTGCAGGTACACCAACTAC
>JBAMLT010000089.1:419-923 GCA_039793425.1 Caldisericota bacterium | reverse complement strand
CAAAAAGTATTCGATGAAAAACAAGTAGATAAAACTTATTTAAATATAATTTTTATAAACGATTTAATCGCAAAATTTTATCAATTATCTCCGGAACAAATAGCAAATGAATTCTCTTCAGTTGTAAAAGGAAGAGAAGATGTTATTTTACCCGGTACAATTATCTTAAAATTTCTTCTCGAAAAATTAAAAACTGATGGATTCTATGTTTCTGTGCGGGGGATACGATATGGATTGATAATCTGGGAAATAATGAATTACGGTGAAGGATTTTGGAGAAATGTTGGTTTAAGAAAATTCTTATCATCTTTATTTGGGTAATCGATATTATAATGTAATCCTCGAGATTCTTTTCGTAAGCTGGCTGAATAAGCAATTAAATATGCAATTTCAGCTAAATTCCTCAACTCAAGAATTTCTTCAGAAATTTTAGAGACATCATACATTTGTTTAACTTCTTCATTTATCAATTTACAGCGTTTTAAATCTCGGGTTAATCTTTCA
>JBAMLT010000089.1:0-409 GCA_039793425.1 Caldisericota bacterium | reverse complement strand
TAGTCAATCTACTTGTATCAATCCAATCTGGTATTTCTTCAGGAATTAAAAATAAATTATTCTTCAAGATTCTTTCGCAGGTAATTGCTGCATATTTTGAAAAAACAAGAGCTTCAAGTAATGAGTTGCTTGCAAGTCTATTAGCTCCGTGAACTCCAGTCATTGCTACTTCACCAGTTGCAAACAAGTTTTGTATTGAAGTTTGTCCATTTAAATCAGTTACAACACCACCACAAGCATAATGTGCAGCAGGAATAACGGGTATAAAATCTTTAGTAATATCGATTTTCTTTTCAAGGCATTTCTGATAAATATTTGGAAATCTTTCTTTCACTTCATCTGGATTCTTATGTGTTAAATCCAGATATACAAAATCTTCTCCTCTCTTTTTCAATTCAGTATCGATTGC
>JBAMLT010000088.1:0-1269 GCA_039793425.1 Caldisericota bacterium | reverse complement strand
TTGTTAAATATTACATGGATATTTCCAAAAAGGATAGAGATAATGAGATTGATGAGATTGGATTAAAGATGCAGAATATATGCTATGAGAAATTCAAGTATACCGATTCTGCCAAAAAAATCTTAACATCTTTTTGAGTTTAGCTGAAAAATATTGAAAAGTCTGTTGATTGCTATAAAAATTTTAAATTTTAACATTTTTTGTTCACATTCTGTTACGTTTGGCATATAAAATGCCAACACGATATCCATAACTTTTAAAAATTACATTATATCCCATATCATTTAAGTATCTAATTAAATTTTTATTTCCATGATGATATTCTAAAATAATCTCTTTTATGTGTGAGAAAGTTTCATTGTTCAAATCTAATAATGCATCATATTCACATCCTTCACAATCCAATTTAATGACACAAGATTTTAAATTTAAATCGTTAATTAAATCGCTTAGGCTTTTGATTTCCACAGTTTTAGGGATTAGATTTTTAGGAATTTTACTAGCTTTTTCAATAGTAGCACCCAGACCAGACGTATCAGGATTCACTTTTAATATAGATCTTTTTCCTATCCCTATATTTAAGGGAATACATTTTTCTTCCAGACCGTTAATTTCTATATTTTTAACTAATATTGAATAAGTTTTCGGCATTGGTTCAATTGCATATACTTTTTTCGCACCATTTAGTGCAAAATATATACTTGTGGCTCCTGTATTTGCTCCAATATCTATAACAATTTCATCTTTGAAATTCAAATCTTTATATTCAAACTCATGAAGTTCTTTGTAAGTCCATCCATTTTCAAGAAATCCATAAAATTTAAATTTCCTGCCGTAACAATTAAATTCCATTAAATCATCATCAGGAAAAAATTTTATGTCAGAACCTATTTCATAATTTATGTTAACAGCATTAATATAATTTCTGACATTAAGATTACTCCAAATATAAGACTTTCCGTTTAATCTTAAAGTAACTTTAATATTTTTTTTTCGAATAATTAAGAAAAAAATTACGGACATATAATTTTTATAAGCTTTTTTAATTCTTTTGAAAGCATTAAATAGATAGAATTGCATTTAATCTCACCCTTAATTTTCCATATAATTTATGAGTTTCCAATATTTAAAAATTGTTCTTCAAAATGGTGTGTTGAGTAATTATTTTTATCCATAAATACCCTTATTTCTCTCTTTTTTAGATTTTTCTCACATTTTATGGATATTTCATTGTTCCATATACATTCATCTCACCATAATTTTTTAATG
>JBAMLT010000087.1:0-1271 GCA_039793425.1 Caldisericota bacterium | reverse complement strand
GTAAATTCAATTGCCAACCCTTATAAATCCACTATGGTGATGAAAATGTACAAAACGCAAAACAATAGTTTTAATATTTAATAGTCATTAAGAATTAACAATGAAAAGGTTATTGGTTTCGGCATTTCCTATATATAGTGGTGTAGGAGTATACTCCAATCTATTATTTAAATTAGGTTTTTTTGATGAAAATGCATTTTTTAAGATTAGAAACAGTGACAAGGAGAATGGCTATTCATTTGTAATAAAATATAAATTTAATCCTCATGGTTTAATGACTTATTTTTCAAACTTTTCAGAATCTAAATACAGTAAAATAGTGAAAGATTATGATTTTGTGCACGTTACGAGTGCAGATTTTTTTCATCTATATAAATACAATAAAAATATGGTAGGTACAGTTCATGATATATTTCCTTTAGATGATAAATTATCAAAAAGTGCCTACTCAATATTTTATAGACATTATTTTAAAAAAGAGCTCGGATATATGGAAGATTTAAAAGGTATTGTTGTTAATTCTAAACATATTAAGAGAAAAATTAATGAAATTTATCCTAATCTTGATTTAACAGTTATACATTTATGGACTGACGATAATTTCATTCCTAGGGATAAAATAGAAGCAAGAAATAGATTGAAATTGCCACTGGATAAAATTATACTATTGAATATAAGTTCCGATCAACCCAGAAAAAATATTCACATATTGCCGAAAATTATGAATAATCTGGATAATCAATACTATCTCATAAGAATAGGACCATCTAATAAAATAGAAAAAGAAATGAAGAAAAAGAATTACAGAATTATTGAATATGTTGACAGTGAAGATTATCCTTATTATTTTAATGCCTCGGATATCCTTTTAGATCCGTCAAAGAATGAGGGGTTCGGGATACCTATCATTGAAGCAATAAATAGCAATTTGCCAGTAATAGCTTCAAGCATAGAAGTTTTTAAGGAAATTCTCGGTAATGATTATAAATATTTTACAGATCCGGATGATCCTGAGGAATGGAAAAATTTGATAGAAAACTTTAGAAATACTAAAAATGTTTACAGCGAAAGGATTAAAAATTATTATAGAAAAGAAAGAGCTAAAAATGAGTATTATAATTTTTATAAAAAGTTTGGTATTTTATGAGTTTTAAAATATTCATAAAATTATAGATTCACTAAAAATTTTTATACTTTAATTAAATGCATTTTATTGGCTAAAAAGGGAAAATTCATTTCAAAATGACACGATCTTATAGAATGAGCTCAGT
>JBAMLT010000086.1:0-1276 GCA_039793425.1 Caldisericota bacterium | reverse complement strand
AGATCGCGCACTTATATTGATGGAATGAAAATGATATGGCAGGCAAAAGAAGAGATTATTTATGTAAAACAAATGCCACCTGAACCTGATTTTCTATTTATGTTTGCAATTAAGAAGATTCTAAATCCCAAAATGAGAATTATTTGTATAACGCCGCATACTAAAGATCATCATATGAAGAAATTTCCTTATTCTATTGCTCTTTGGTTGTTTAATATATTCAAATTTATTTTTGGATTTGAACATTATTACACAAAGAAACGTATACACATGAAAATTCTAATGAAAGATAACAAGGAACTTTTATGCGGTTCTCATAATCTTTCTATTTTTGGTGTAATAGTTGGTACAATAGAATTCTCTTCAGTTTTAAAAGATATAAATATTATTGAAAAGACAAAAAAATATTTATTTAAAATAGTAAAGTCTAATTAAATTTTATGAAGTTTGTTTTCGACTTTATGTATAAATAAGCTCGTATAATATATTTATCAATAATAACAATGTCATCATCTTTAATTATTTTAGAAATAGTATAAAAAGATAAAACAATAAAAATAGAATTTATTAAAATAACTAAAAATACAGATTCAATATATCTGCTTGTATACATGTATAATAAAAATCCTAATAATGTTGTTATAAAAAAGTTTACTAACTTTTTTTTCAAAATTAATGATAAGAATTTTAGTTCTAATTTATGTTTCTTTTTTAAAAAGAATATTAATAAAATATTGTTAATAATTGAACACAATGATATTGTGGTTGCTATACCGGCTATGGCAACTTGACTCTCAGTTGTTTCTATCGTCCAATTAATTTGTAGAGAAAATATATTAAAAGTCGGTGATTCAAAAATCCTAAATATGTGTACAAGAGAAAATGACAAAAGAATATTTAATATTAAAATAAAAATACTAATATATGTAGTTGTTTTTATGTCACCAAGAGCATAATAAACGCGATTTAATATTCCATTCAATGACGAAGTTATGATTGTAATGGCTAAAATCTCTATTAGTAAAGATACTATGCTTATTCCGGTATAATTAGATTCGTTTAGCCCAAAAAGAAAAATTACGATTGGAGTGTTGAGTACTATAAAAATAGACAATATAGGAAACAGGAGAATAAAAAGTATTTTTATTCCATATATTAAAGTTTGATTGTTGTGCACATTTTTGACTTTTTCCTCTGATAAAAAGGGAAAAACGGACTGCGCTATGGGGATTCCAATAATTCCTATAGCCATGTCACGTAGTGAAATAGCTATTTT
>JBAMLT010000085.1:0-1278 GCA_039793425.1 Caldisericota bacterium | reverse complement strand
GATTATCTTTATTTTGAATACTGGATAGAGAAAATTTATCCTCCTCCAAAAGGAAGTTATCTAACCCTTGAGGATAGAATTCCAATTGGTTTTCTTGCTTGTTTGGATTTAGATAATGAAAAAATTGTCTGGGAAAAAGAAATTGACATTGTAAATGAAAAATGTTTAGAATATTGGTGGAATTTTATATCTACAACGAAGATAGGTGAAGATGAGGGAATACCATTTACATTTGCAACAGTAGTTGATAAATATGCATTCATAGGGCAACTTGAATTTACCTGTAAAGAGATTAACCCAGATTTATCTATAAATGATAATTTCAAAAGATATTTTTTAATTTTGGATAGATTTACTGGAAAAATTTTAGCAAAATTTGATGATGGTTATTTACCTTTTTGTGGTGAACCTTTCTATTATGATAATAAAGTTTATATTAGAACAAAAAATAAATTGTATGCATATGATTTGAATAAATTAGAAAAATTATTTGAAATTTCTTTATCAGATAAAGTTTTAGGGAAAACAATTATAGGTGATAGAGATGTTTTGATATTAGATCGTGGTAACTTGAATATAACTTCAATTACTGCATTGGATAGAAATAATGGAAATTTTTTATGGACACTTACAGGATATAATAAATTTTTATATAAAGATTATGTTTATTATGTAGAAGAGAAATCTCAGTCAGGATACAATCATTTTAATATTTTATGTTCAGATAAAATAAAAGGAGAGAAGATATGGGAACTTCCTTTACCAGATGTAAATAATAGTGTTGGAATTTTAGGAATAGATGAGAATTATATATTTACAAGACATACTGTATATTATCCAAAACAAAAAACTCAAATTACTTATTATATTTGTTATAATAGAATAACGAGAGAGCCACTTTGGTATTATTCATCCCCTTCAATTGAATATTTATATGTAGATGCATTTTTTTATGAAAATAAACTATTTCTCACATGTCAATATAATGGAGTAATATTAATTTTTGATTTATAAGAAAAATTTAAGATGAAACTTTTTAAAGGTTTTGAGTTTTAATATATAAAAGGATAAACCTTAAAAAGGAGGTGAGGAGGGAACAAGAGAAAATTAAAAATCTAAAATAAGGAGGTAAAAAATAAAAAAAGTGAAATATCTTATGGATTTATGTACATCCTTGATAAAAAAATATATATTAAAATTTTACTTGAAATCAGAAAAGGAGGTGAGAGAGGGAACAAAAAAGGAAATGAAAAATCATATTAATACCCTTGACAAATA
>JBAMLT010000084.1:0-1281 GCA_039793425.1 Caldisericota bacterium | reverse complement strand
TATTTTCTCTTCTTACATAAGCTTATTTTCAATTCATGAAAATAGTTTACATCCAGATTAGTCGGTTCGCCTTGCAAATCAAAATAAACTATCAATCTTTTTTGTGATATTATAGGTTCACAATTTGGATTCGAATTTTTATCTTTGAATGAAAACGCAATTGAATAAGGTGATTCCTTCTCTATGTAATCAGTATATTCTTTCAATTCTGAAGTTAACAAACCTGTTCTCATGAATGTTGCAAGATCTAAATGATATTTTAGTTCTAAAACTTGAAAGATATCATTAAGTATAACAGTTTCATAAAGCGGTACTGGGGGTTGTTCTTGTTGAAAAAGAATACAAAGAGCAAAAATGATGAAGATGAAAAGTGAAAATGAAATAATAGCATCTAATGTAAATATAAATCCTTTACTATTCATTTTATCCCCACTTTGGAATATGGCTCAAACCTGGAATAGGTTTGAATATTCATTTTAAATATTTACTTTATACAGATAACCATTTTTCCATAATTATTAGTATCATCTATTATGACAAAGCGATTAATACAATAAACATCGCTATTATTCTGAATTGGAGTAAAGTTCTTTTGAAAACTAATTATACATCCTTCATTTTCACATAATGAAATTTTTATATAATTAAATCCATATTTAGATGAATTTGATTTGCTTAAATTACTTATATAGCTATTGCATCTATCAATTGAAATTTTGTTTGAAATTGTTTCTTTATTTGTTTTGAATGCACATTGGCCTCTTACAATTTCATTTGAAAAAACCAGAAGTGTAGCTGTTTTTTCTCTTGCATTTAGATTTTTAAAAGAAGAATCAACCGCGAGTATGAAATTATAAACAATGACTGAGATGATTAATAAAATAATGACTGCAAATGACGCATCTAAACTAAACATTCCTTTTTTATTTAATTGATTTATCATAATCTTCACTCTGCTCTTTCATGATAATGGTTTGTAAAAGACCAGCAAATAATAATAGCTTTCATTTTCTAATGGAAGAGAGGAAGTAGCTGAAAGATTCTCTCTTTTGCAGCTTACAAAGCTTCCAGCCAGCATACAACCCGCCATAGATAGCCTCATGTCTGTGAATTTATTGTTTATTATTCTCTCTGTTTCAACAAGTTTTAATATATCAATGCTTAACAGAAAATCCTGTTTTTCTGCATTTTTAATGAATTTTGATGAATCTAATGATGAAATAAGTAAATAAAGAAAAACTGTATATGCAGCCAAAACTATCAAAAATTCTAAAGATAATT
>JBAMLT010000083.1:0-1285 GCA_039793425.1 Caldisericota bacterium | reverse complement strand
TAACTTTATAAATGAGAATGAGGGAGAATTAAATATAAAAGATGAATTGAAGAATCTAAAGCTTGGTATCGCTGCTTTTAGAGTTTGATTTCTACTTCATAGTGATATAGGTGTATAAAGTGGAACCAGAAAAGCTAACTTTTTTTGAGTATGATAGTATTAGTAAAATACAAGATTCAAGCCTAAAAGAATTTGTAAATCGTGAACTAAAAAAAATGTTAGAAAATAGTAGATTGGAAATTTTTACTTTTGATTCACAAGGATATATAAAATTTAGACAATTTGTTGGGTTAATTACTCTTTATGATAAAGATAATAATAGGCACATATATATAGAAGTACTTCCCAAAATATATAAGGATAATAATAATGTAGGAATAGCCAGAAAAGTACTCCTAAAAATGTTAGAAAAATATTTAGGTGTACAGTTTTTTAAAAGCTCTGATAGGGGAAAAATAAATTTAAAGAATCAAAATATGTTTGAAATATATGTGATACTTTTTTTAGAATATTTAAAAAAGTTGTCTTTAGGGTTAAAAAGAAAATATCAATTCGTAGAATCAAATATAAATACCTTAAAAGGTAGATTGCTGTTTGCTAAACATATAAACAAAAACCTCTTTAATCCTACAAGATTTTACACAAGACATGAGGAATTCACATTAGATATTCCAGAAAACAGGATACTTAAAACAGCAATAACAAAAATGCATCGAGCTTATAAAAATATATTAAGTGTAGAGGTCGAACGTGAGTTTAAAAAGTATTTAGTGTTATTTTCCGATGTTCCAGAAAGCTCAAATATACACGCTGACTTATTGAAATCAAATATAGATAAGACTTTTATATACTATGAAGATGCTTTCAAATTGGCAAAGTTATTTTTAACTCAGCATACCTTAATAAATACACTAAACGAAAAATACAATAAGAAAAATGAGGAAGAAGTAGGTCTTATTTTTGATATGAATCTATTATTTGAAAAATATGTAGCAAAAAAACTAAAGGAGTACTTAAAAAGTCTAAATAAACCAGAGATTGAAATAAAAGAACAAGAAAGTAAATACTACGTTGTTTCTGGTCAAATTTTTGGTCAAATTTCTGACCAATCCCAAGCTCCACAGAAAAAAAATTTTTTCAAAGTGGTACCAGACATAGTAGTAAGGGTGAAAAGTAGTAACAATCTCTACATATTAGATACTAAATGGAAAGAAATAAATTTAAATGAACCTAACTATAACTACAACATATCTCAACAAGATTTGTATCAAATGTTATCTTATGC
>JBAMLT010000082.1:882-1290 GCA_039793425.1 Caldisericota bacterium | reverse complement strand
GTACAGAGGGTGATGCAGTGTTTTTAAATCAGGTAATAATCAATAAACTCTTAGCGAGAGGCATAGACAATTCTAAAAAGTTGATAGGAAAAACCTTATTCTTTGAAGCCAAGAGTGTACTAGTAAAAGGAATAGAGAAGAAAATGTTTGATCTTGTAGGTGTCGAGTGACACCTTTTTTATTTTTTATGGAGGTGTTTAAGATGAATTTTATGAATATTAAAAATGAAAATGATGGTAAGAAATGGATACAGGAAATTTTAAAGTTAATGGAGAATGTAGATAAGTTTATTACTGATAAAGGTTACAATCAAGTAGATAAATTAATTTTTTATCATTTTCTTTTTAGAGCTCATTTAAATATGTATTCTAAAAATTTTAATTATGATAAAAAAATGCTTAGTAAAGA
>JBAMLT010000082.1:0-872 GCA_039793425.1 Caldisericota bacterium | reverse complement strand
TTGATGATATTGTAGATGATATGATAGAACATATTAAAGTTAATGAAAAATATAAAAATTTAATGGAGGATGATAATAATGAGTAATATTGATAAATTTTATTTTGGTATAGGTATATTTTTAGTTGTTTATGGAATTTTTTTTACTTTACATTATTTATGGATTAATTTAATTATAGAAATTTTAGGTTATGTTTATATATATGCATCATTTAAGAATTTATTTTATAAGAAAAATAAAACAGGAGATGATAAAGTATGACTAAAAATAATGAGTATTTAAAAAAGGACTATACGATATTCATAAAAAAGGATGCACTTAAAAAATTTGTGAATGATAAATATCAGATAAATTTTGGCGAATTTCAGGCAGATTTATACTTTTTATATTCAAAAAATAGGTATTGGTATCTGTTAACTGAATTACTGAGTATAAATGTTGTTGATATTTTTGATGGTGTATATGTTTATGAAAGATTGAATGAGATTATTAGAACTAAAAAGGTTATTGAAATTAAACATTTTGAACTGATTACATCTTTATTATATATTCTGAAATTATTTGATCCTGAAAATGTAATAATTATAAATGAAGGTCTCAATAATACAGGTGAATGGAAATTACTGAAAAAAACATTTTATGATCTGCATGATTTATATTTCTGGGATTATAGATATTATAGTGGATTGTTTTATAGGTTTAAACATGAGATTGATTTTATTAAAAATCTTAAACAATTTATAAAATATGATGCTGATAAAAGTAAAATGATAAAAGAGGAGGTTGATTAAGATGGATGTTAAACAGTTGAAGAACAAATATGTACATGAATATTTTTTAATAAATTTGAATAATGATAGAAAAATAAAGGG
>JBAMLT010000081.1:649-1294 GCA_039793425.1 Caldisericota bacterium | reverse complement strand
TAAAAATTAAAACATTACAAATTTTTTAATGAATCAAGTAAAGAATCAAAAAAGTGAGCTAAAAGATAAACTAAGAAATGAATTAGAGGATCTAAATACAAAAGTTGAAAAAGAAATTAAAAAAAAGATTTTAGAAGAAATAAAAGGGAGTTTTATACGTAAAGTAAATGAATCAAAGGACCAAATAAATGATGATAAATCAAGATTAAATGGTAAACTTTTATTAGAACAACTTGCAGAAAAAACGGGTTACAAATTTATAGAAGTAAAAAATAATGATAAAAACCACAAAGAGGATATTTACTTGATCCACGCATTTAAAATAATATTTGCAACAAAATATGGGGAAGTACTTGCAAGTTTAATCCAAACTTTGGTGATCCACGAGTTAATGCATATCCTTGAAAATGAAATATTTGATTATGGAAAAAACGAAGAAAAATTTAATAGATTCTTTTCTGAAGGGCTTGCAATAGCTACTGAAATAAGAGCAATAGAGGTTATTATCAATAACTATAAAAATGAAGAAGTTCTTAAAAGGATATATCCAAGTTTGCTTTACAATGCTAGAAGGCTAGAACACAAAAAATTTGATTATTCCGAAGCTACCGCTTATATATATTTTAATTATCCATTCTCTCCAGA
>JBAMLT010000081.1:0-639 GCA_039793425.1 Caldisericota bacterium | reverse complement strand
ATGAAGAAATATGGGGTCCTCCTAAGTAGAGTAGAAAAAGATAAAAAAAGAAAAAAAGAGAATAAAATGTATTAAAATTTAATCTAAGGGCCCGTAGTCGAATGGTTAAGACGCCACTCTGACACGGTGGAGAATCAGGGTTCGATTCCCTGCGGGCCCAAATAGAATTAAAATAAAAATGAGCAAATGCGACGTTTATTCAACCTTGGAAGAAATATAATACTTTCAAATTTAAATCTATCAAAACCATTTATGCTTAATTTTGCCATTACTTACCATTGTAATTCAAGATGTTTAACATGTAACATTTGGAAGAAAAAAAGTAAGAATGAGCTAAGCTTAGAGGAAATAGAAAATTTTGCAAGGGAAAATAGATTTGTTTGGATAAGGCTTACTGGTGGAGAACCTTTTTTAAGAAGCGATATAGTTGAGATTGCAAAAATATTTGAAAAATATTCGAAGCCATATTTTGTAAGCATTCCAACAAACGCGATACTTCCGGAGCTTTCTTATAAAAAAATAGAAGAAATAAGCAAATTGAATTTTAGATTAGCTATTACAATAAGCTTGGATGGTTACAAAGAGCTTCATGATAAAATTCGTGGTGTTGAGGGAAACTATGAAAAAGCAATCTACTTA
>JBAMLT010000080.1:0-1296 GCA_039793425.1 Caldisericota bacterium | reverse complement strand
ATTTACACGATAACGATGTTAACGTTAGTTTTTATTTTAAGAATACAAAGTATTTATTTGGATTTATTTGTTTCAATAAGTGTCATAGCGATAATATATGTCGTAGATAAAAAGGATCTATTGGATTATATCATCAATTTCATAATAAAGCCAGAACTAGAAAAGGACACTTTCACCAAAATGAATGATCATGAAGAAAATGAACTAATTGAAAATTTTAAAAAACACATTAAAAAGAGCAGTAAAGATTTAATCTCATATAACAAAAATATCGTCGAAGATTTTTTAATTCTTAAAAACATCCCAAGGGCTAAAATTGATTTTAAAATTAGTTTTGAGAACATCAGTAATTTTCAAAGAAGTTACTTTATGGATAGGTATCAAGAAAGCAATTTGGACGACGAAAATTCATTCAACATAAGAGAAATAAACGAATTTGAGAAAAAATATGAAATAGAAATTGGAAACGATGCGTATTCAGTCTGGATGACATCATTGAAGATAAAGAAATATGACAGAGACTCGTATAATATAGAAATATTGTACTATCCAGTCAGATACAGAAATAAATACTTATTAAATTGGCATTTGAACTACAAGTTTCCGAGAGAAGAAGAATATCCATTGAAATTAGTGATAGATTCTTTAACTAAGATAAGCGATGAAGAAAAAATTGAAAATGAAATAAATTATGACTATTTGAGGAAAATACCAGCCAATTCAGGGGTAAATATATTCATCATAACCAAAGATAATAAGTTCATACTATGTGAGAGATCAGGAAAAGAAGCCGTCATGAGACTAAAATGGCAGCACGCAGTTAGTGGAAGTTTTGATAAAACAGATTTTGATAAACTTGATCAAGATAATTTTAATAAAATTGGACATAGGGATATAGATGGAATCCTTTTAGGAGCCTATAGAGAGGCGGAATATGAATTAGGTATTAAGAAAGATGAGTTCAGTGATTTAATTTTATTAGGGATTGCAAACATCGTTAAAAACAATATCATAGATTTCTTTTTCGTTGGAAGAATAAATAAGAGATATGATGAAATAATAAAAAGACCCCTAAAAATGGATACAGAGGAATACTGGGAAAACAGAAAATTTAAAGGATTTGAACTGCAGGAACTAATAAATTTTAATGGAAAATGGAGGAAATTTTACGAAAAAAATTATAAAAATTTCACTCATCAGCTTGTTATTTCTCTATATTTGGTAATGGATGATTTTAATTATAATCCTAAATTTTATCATTTTTGACCATTATGCGCAGTGGAACTTTTTGTCTAA
>JBAMLT010000079.1:0-1312 GCA_039793425.1 Caldisericota bacterium | reverse complement strand
AAGTACTTCAGGTTATTCTACTACGCAATGGGGGTGTTTCTGATATTTATGTATTTGATCCTATACAGAATAAATCGTATAAAATAGGCGATTTACCATATAGAATATCATCAAGTAGTGCTGTAACTATAGATATGAATTTTAGTTGTTTTATTATGGTACTAAACCACATTTTTCTATAAAAATACATTTTTTAGAAGGATTTTGAAAAGTTATGAAGTTATGTATAATGCTATATGGGAAAGCTTTGTTAATATTTTTGGAAAATCTATCAATTATTTACATAATATTTTTTATGTTATTATTTTTGAATTAAAAAATGTAAAGGAGTTTTTGGTATGGGTAAAAAAGAAATTAATGTCGATTTAAAGACAATAACTCCATTGTGGACGGGTGATGCATGGCAGGAAAATACAAAAATTAGACCTTCTTCTTTGATGGGAAGTTTGAGGTTTTGGTTTGAAGTTATTTGTTATTTTGCTGGAATTGTTTCAGAAAAAGATTTTGACAGCAAAAAGGGAAGGTTTGAAAGAGACGTTAATGAAAAAGAATTTGAAAAGAATCTCGACAACAATACAGACATTAAATCGCAAATTAAAACTTTAAAAGGGATGAGTATTCCCGTGCCATCTATTGTTTTTGGTACTACAGGCTGGAGAAGTTTGATTGAGATAAAAGAGATAAAACCATTAGAAGATGATCCCTTTGGTAATAGATTAAATTTACCAAATAGAATTTATGTTTCTAAAGTGAATGGAGAAGTAGTTAAGGAGAATAATGGTTGTCCTAAAGGAAGCAATAAAAAGAATTGGTCTGTTTTCTATTTACCAAATCCATATTTTTATGGGCAGTTCAATGTGAAATTTTTAGTAGAAGAAGAAATACTAAATGGGATTTTTTACCCTCTTCTAAATTTTATGGATGAATATGGCTACTGGGGAGGGAAATGGAATATTGGATATGGGAGATTAAAGATTATAGAAGTAAAACAAAATAATAGTGTAAAAAATGATTGGACAAATAATAATAAATTTAATTGTAGTTTTGAAGACAATAAGAATGAAGAATTTAAGTTGAGTAAATATTCAGTTAACAATTTTTCTGATTTAATTGTAATCAATAATAATGATAAAAATAATAATGATAAAAAAATAATAATAAAAATATTACCCGATAAAGTTCAAAACCAAGATTTAAAAGAGGTTATTAAAGAATTGATAAAAATAAAAGCAGAAGAAAGGGCGCAAAACAAAAATAATGGAGGAGATACAGAAAAAAGACATAAGATTTTTGGCACTACTCAAAAGCCTCC
>JBAMLT010000078.1:0-1312 GCA_039793425.1 Caldisericota bacterium | reverse complement strand
AATATATATTAACACACCTAACGGAACATTTAAAGAATTTTCTAAATATTACATTCATGGTGAATGGTTAACGGAAAATGAATTTAAAAAATATACAAAAGTAGACAGCTTGATGAATAAAACAGCACACAAATAAAAAAACTTTAAAACATAAATGTATCTTTTGATTTTTAGTAAAAAGTTTTAAAATAATAATAGGAAGAAAAAATTAGGAGGTAAATTAAAAGATGGACATAGAAATTATTCAAAAGTTTCAGAAGTTATTAAAAAATCTCTTTCAATTTGAATCCTCTGACCTGGACTTTGGAATTTGCTGCATTTTAAATTACAAAAGTGAAACAATCAAGAATTTTATTGAGCAAGATCTTGTAAACAAAGTTGAAATTGCTTTTGCAAGGTTCAAAGATAAAAGAACTGAAGATATCAATCAGAGATTGGAAGAGGCAAAAAGAAAGATTATAGAAACATTGGGGGGATCTGCATTTACTCCAACAGGCGGATTAAAAACAGAATATGAAGCCACACGTGTTGGTAAAGATTACCTTTCTATAAAAGCGCAAAAAAAAGAGGCAGAAAAGATTGATGAAATAAAACTTCAGGTTTTTAACGACTTTTACAACTTCTTTTCAAGATACTATGAAGACGGTGATTTTATTCCTCAGTATCACTACCCAATAAAAGGGCATAAATATGCCGTACCTTATAATGGTGAAGAAATAAAACTCTACTGGGCAAATGAAGAGCAATATTACATAAACGAATTAGGCTATAAAATTATTAAACCATTTAAATTAGTGGAGATAGGAATATGAGACTTGTTATGAACAAGAACATAACAAATAAAAAAAGAATATATGGAGAACATTTAACATCTATTGAAATTTTTAAAAATTTTATACTACCAGAGATAAAAGAAGAAATTTACAATTACAAATGGGTAGATCTATTTTGTGGTGAAGGGAACTTAATTTTACCTATTTTAGAACTAATTCCAAAGGATGAAAGAATTGAATTTTTTGAAAGACATATTTTTCTCTTTGATGTTCAAAAAGAAATGGTAGAAAAGGCAATTTTAAATGCCAATTATTACGGCATTCCAATAGAAACAGCCAAAAGAAACATTATTCAAATGGATACTTTTAAAAATTATCCCACTTTTATTTTGAATGGAGATTTGCCGGTTTATCATATAACTAATCCACCCTATCTCTACGTAGGCTACATTGTAAAACACAAAGAAACACAAAAATATTTAGAATACTTTCAAAGAGAAAATAAAGGATACCAAGATTTATATCAATTAGCTTTAATA
>JBAMLT010000077.1:0-1314 GCA_039793425.1 Caldisericota bacterium | reverse complement strand
AGATCTCAGCTAACAAGGATCCTTTTTTTTGTTGTGCAACTTTTTTCAGAGGCCTGAGATCTATCATTGGATCACTCCTTCTTTTCAATCATAATCATTCCATTACTAAGCAATTCCAAGGTCAAGGGATCCCCAATTCTGACACCCGAGGCTTCGATGAGTTCAGGAGGTATTGCTATGTAGTAAGACCTTCCGTATTTCCTGATTTTTCTTCTCCATGTTGCCAATATTTTTTCACTCATGATTTTCACCTTAAAATAGATATAAACAAAGAACTATATTAATTAAATAGATGTTAAAAATTGTTTGGAAATAAAAATAATTTTATATTTTATATGAATTGTTTAAACTATTTATTTAACAAAAGTTTAAATAATTGTATGTATATCTCTATAGTAATGGAAAAGAAAGATTCAGATATGGAAATAAAAAATGTCAAATCTTGGATCATTTTTTTGTTATTGAAAAATCCTATAAAGGTTCGTGATTTGAAAGATAAATTAATTTTTGAAAGGAAATTACAATTGAAAGATTTTTACTATCATATGAATGGGAATGGGAATAAGGAATGGGGACTAAAATCCTCAAAGATCATCAAAGAAAAGAATGGATATTTGTTTTTGAATTTGGAAACAAAAGATGATTTAGCTAACATCATAGAATTATTGTTGAAAGATGAACAAATAGGGCCTAAGTTAGATCTTATCTTCAAAAAAGCTTTTGTTGAAGCCTTTTTTTCATATTACGGTGATGGTTTGAATTTAATTCAAAAATTGGAAAGGTTTCTTTTTTCTAGAATACAAAATTTTCATCTCAATCAAGCATTTTTTGAAAGAATTAGCAAATTGACAGGGAATGACATAGATATATTTCCAGATGTTCAAAATAGCATTAAATCTTTATTAAAAACAATAACTGATAAAGAATTAAAATATTGGGATGAACTAAATCAAAATTATAATGATGAAAATCTATTGAATCTTCTTTTTGATTTTGCGGTAGAAAACAGGAATTATTTTGTTTCTAAATCCAAATTCGAAGAAAAACAATGGAAAAAAAATAATTTGAAATTTCAAATTTCATATATTATTTATGTTTTGAATTTAAATTTCAAAGCTGAAGAAATTGAAAAAGAGTATGAAAACAAAAAAATAGTGAAGGGTTATTACATGCATGTTTCTGATTTTTCCTTGTTTTCAATTAGTTCAGAAGAAATTTTCAATAATGATCTTTCAAAGGAAGCTTTGAATATTTTAATATTTTTATTGAAAAAATAATAAAAAAAGCTTTCGATAAAAATTTTTCTTTTGAAAA
>JBAMLT010000076.1:0-1324 GCA_039793425.1 Caldisericota bacterium | reverse complement strand
GTTTCATAGATGATCTCAAAGTACCCAGAGACAGGGAGGGAAATTTTAGGACAATAAGTATTTGAGCCCTATGATAGCAAATTATCAAAGAAATATTCTGTAGAGAAGCTCCTGCTTGAATTGAGCAAGATAAGGAAAATAGTATTGGAAAACGGAAAAGAAATAACTTCAGAAATAACAAAAAAGCAAATAGAGATCATGGAATCCTTAAACATTTCAGCCGATTATGTGCCTAAAAATCCGAGAGTTTAGGTTATAAGCTTACAGGCTCATTCCTTCTTTGTTGATAATGAAAATTCAAATAGGCAAGTTTTGAAAAGTTTTCTTAAGAATAATTTTATTTTTTAAATCCATATAAAAGTCTTTGATTACTATCTGGATTATCTGCTATAACTGGGCTTTTAGAATGATTTAACAAATATTTGATTGTCTGTTTTAATGTACTGTAATGATTATGTTTTTCAACCAATAAAAATGAAAATGGATGAGAGATAATGTTTTTTAAAACCCTTAATCTGTTTATTTTAGAAATATCGATAACTGTAAGTCCCCATGAAGAAAGTATTGACGTAATTTCTGTTGTTAAATCTTTTGAATGAGTTTCAATAACTACTTGCCTAATTTCCTTATGACTCTTGAAATTAGACAAAACTTTTCCTTCATAACCTTCAATGTCCATTTTTAAAATTGTTACTTTTGGATTTCCTAATTCATTAAGAATATTATCTAAAGATTTTGCTACAACGGGCTTACCAGTTTTTGAAACACTCGCTGTACCTCCAGTATTTTTAAAGTAAACAGTTTCTTCTTTATCAGAAACTGCATAATTTAATAAAATTACATTGGAAAATTTATTTGCTTTTACATTTTTTTGAAGAATATAATAATTTTGAGGTTCCGGTTCTATTGAAATTACTTGCTTGACTTTTTTGGCAACTTTTAAAGTAAAAATGCCTATATTGGCTCCAACATCAAGAATAATATCATCTGGCTTTATTTTCAAAGAGTAATATTCATCAGCAAATAATAAGCCTTCAAAAACCCAATAATCTGCGACTACACTTTTCCTTAAATAAATTTCAATATTTCCATATCTAATTTTGTATAAATCATTCATCAATCAATACTCTCCTTTGTTTTTCTATATGCCTTTATAGCTTTTTTCTACTTAAACCTTTTTTTATATACTTTATAAGGTGTCTCATGTTTTTAGATAACATCTATGTTAAGAGATTGCCAATGGCATTAATGGATTAATGCCTTATATATTTTTTCTTAATCGGCGAAACATCTATTCGAGGCTTTTACCCTCATTGTGGATTTT
>JBAMLT010000075.1:0-1336 GCA_039793425.1 Caldisericota bacterium | reverse complement strand
TGATATAATGAGGATCTTTGATATGAGGTATCCTTGACCTTACACAAACTTATGGGCGCTATAAATCTGGGGCTATCTATAAAATTGAAAAATAATTAAGATCGCCATCAATTAAATATCGAATCTATCTTTTATTTGATTTAAAAAAGTTTGAGTAACATATTCAGGTGTATATTTTTTATTGCATTCCTGCAATTTACTTATTGTTTTTATTGTTTCTTCTGGATTATTAAAATAATATACAATCTTTTTTGAAAGTTCTTTTACATTTCCTGGTTTTACTTTTATTTTGTCATCACAAACATAATCATATGCGGGAATATCATATAAAATTGGGAGCAATCCAAAATTTATAGCTTCCATAACTGCAAGGCCCCAGCCCTCTTCATAACTAGGAAAAACAAATAGTTTTGCTTTTCTTAGAATATTTTTTTTATCATATTCATTAATAAAACCTGTAATAATAATAGAATTATTCAATTTTGACTTTAAAATTAGTTTATGATATTTATTATTTCTGTCATTCCCTATAATATACAATTTTGCGTCAGGGATTTCTTCAATAACATATTTCCATGCAAGAATCAAATCTTTTATACCCTTATTTTTAAACAACCTGCCAACAAAAACTGCAAAATGTCCTTCCCTATTCCCAGGATTAATTATTTCATAATCAGTAAATGATAACTTCTCAATTATTAGTTTCTCATTGATATTCCACCCTGTCCATTTTGCAATTCTTTTATTATCTAAAATAACTGGAATATTATCAAATTTAACAATTACTAAAGCAAAAATAGAAATAAACCAAGCTAACGTGGATCTAATAGGCCCCCGCCTAATTGGGTGAAATAATATCGATGGGGTTATATGATCCATTATTATAGCTACCTTTTTTTTTAATTTTCTTTTCAGAAAATGTGCAGCCATGATATCTACAGGAAAAGGAGATATAGTAATAAAAATTGATTTATCAGGTATTTTATTAATTATTTTATTTAATTCTTTTTTTAAATTAAAATAATCAAAAATAATCAATTCAAAATCTTTTGGACGTTTAAATTTTAACACAAATCTTTTATTATCTAAAAATTGAAAACCGTATTCATCAGAAGGGTTTGTTACTGCATATACATTAATATTATATTTTATAAGAAATCTGGCTAATAAATCTGTAAAAACTGGGCTTCCTCCAATACTTTTTTTATTCAATCCTCCACCCATTTGAACAAAAACAATAGAATGATCCATATAAACGATGATAAGTATATAATATATAAACTTTAACCGTAAATCCTCAATTTTTAGGTAATATTTAATTCATCTCCATTTTATT
>JBAMLT010000074.1:0-1339 GCA_039793425.1 Caldisericota bacterium | reverse complement strand
ATCCAAAAAGATAAGTAAAGCAAAGATGGAAGAATTAAAAGATGAGATACTTAAGAAAACAGACATTAGATTATTGAATATGAGTACACTTAAGAAGATGGTTAAGAAAGTTGCAAAAGAAGAGGCGCAAGCTGAAAAAATAGAACAAGCAAAGATTGAAAGTATCAGCGGATTTAAACCTGTAGTTATACCGATAACAAATCAAGCATTTCAGAATGCCATATTGTTTGACCTATCTGCAACAAAAAGAACTTTGCAGAGATTAAATGAAAAACTGGAAGACATCAAAAAAGAGAGCGAAGGAACAGATAAAACATTCAAGCAAAAAATAGCATCTGAAATATCTCTTATAAGAAAAGAAATTGAGAAACTAGAAAATAAATTAGGAGAAATAGAAAAAAGGTTAATGCACAAAGGAAAGAAGGCTTAGTTTTTATTGAGTAATTATTTCTTAATTTATTAATTGATTTATTATTTTATAGTATTTTTAAATTCTAAAATATTCAAAAACATCTTCTTATTTTTCCCTTCGCATTATGTTATCACTCTTTTATTTTCATTTTAAATATTTTTAATGAACTGTAATATATTATATTTTGAAAATTAATTCCTAAAATGATCCTAAATTACTGGGAATAGAAACCGAAATAAAACCGAAAGGTATATAAATAAGTTTTGTGTGTTGTTTTAATGTAAATCATATTAAGAGGTGAATTTATGGATAATTTGAAATGGGAGGAAAAAAGTGAAGAAAAAAGAAGTGTTGTTGATAAGATCCAAAGATTTGCGAGAAAGACATTGATGGTTTCTACTCTCGCATTTGGAATCGGAGCTGGAATTGGCAGCATTGCAAATGCACAGCAATGGAGAGAGAACTTCAAGGAGATCCCCCAACCTGCAAATATGATACAGATTGAATACAACAAATATCTTCCTATGAACAAGGAAAATTCAGGTGTAACAAATTACTATAGTACTCATGAAACAAGTGAAGATACTGAAAAAAATAATCAAGACGAAAAAAATGCAATTATAAGAAGAATTTTAATTGGAAAAATTTCAGTTGAAGTTAGAGTAAAGATAAGCGAAGAAAATATAGACCAAAATTCAATAGATTACTATTCATACTCTGTTGATGGAATTCAAACAAAAAGCAATAAAAAGACAGGAAATAAGAATGATAAAAAAGTTTTACAGTATGGAATTAGTTGGCCTTTAGGTATAAATAGTAATGGAAAAGAAACGATTGGGATTGGTGGTGGTATTATAAACCAAGAAAAGACAAATGAAACCTCTTATACATACAATTTTAACGGAAAGGGCCTCACGTATTATTTTG
>JBAMLT010000073.1:0-1340 GCA_039793425.1 Caldisericota bacterium | reverse complement strand
CTATAAATATAAAAATAATAAATGGAAAAGTTATTAGTAAAATTAGGAGGGTTCATGAAAATAATCACTAGAAAAACAATAAATTGTCCTATTTGTGGTAGTGAACAATATAATATTGGATATAGTAAAACATACAAGGTTTTTATTGATAATGAAGAATTTATATGGCCAACACAACAGGTAATATGCAAAAATGTGGGATGATATATACAAACCCTCAACCAGACGTGCAAACTTTGCAGTTTTACTATGAAAAATATTTAAGATTTGGAGAATCATCCGCTTTATTTAGCAAAGAACGAGTGCAATTTTTAAAGAAAAATGCAAACAATTCGTTTAATACTATTTTAGAAATAGGAGCATTTGATGGAACTTTTTTAAATTTAGTCAAAAATGAAGGCTTTAAAGTATTCGGACTTGAGCCGTCACCTGAAGGTGTTGAAAAAGCTGAGAAAAAATATGGTTTAAATTTAGAAAAAGCTTTTTTTAATGAAGAGTATGTTAAAGGATTTTTAAAATCTGGGAATAATAAATTTGATATAGTATGCTTCTTTCATGTATACGAGCATATTCAAAACCCTATAAATTTTCTAAATTTGGTTACAAAAATTACAAAGCCTGACGGTATTATATTTATAGAAGTACCTGATGCTCAAAAACCATTTGCAAATAATATTGCCGATTCTTTTTCTATAGAACACATAATGTATTATACTGAAACTTCTTTTAGAAATATTGCTGGTATTTTAGGCCTAGAATTGGTAGAAATAGAAAAACCACACGGTGTAATAAGAGTAATTTTTAAAAATTCAAACTTAAAGCCTACATACAAAATTACAAATGAATATGAAAACAACAAAAGTATTTTAGAAAAATACAAAAAATATAGAAAAAAATTTTTAAATAGTATAAAAGAAAAGTTGGAAGGATTAAAAAATATAGTTATATATGGTGCTGGAATGCATACATCCCAAATGATACAGGAAGGTTTGTTAAACGATATTAATATAGAATATATTGTTGATTCTGACCCTAAAAAGTGGGGGAGTAAATTTTTTAACTATATAGTTATGTCACCTGAAATTTTAAAAAATTGTAAATATTCTGTGTTGATTTCTTCATATGATAGTCAAGAAGAAATATCAAGTTATTTATTAAATGAGTTTCCTTCAATTAAGCAGGTCAAATTATATAACAATGTAATAAGTTATAATAAAGGAGATTATTCATGTGGAAAGAAAAATTAGAAGAAATTATAGAGTTAGCGGAAGAAAATTCAGATTTAATTAGTTATAAAATTAGTGAGGAGTTAAAAAAATATGATAACTATGTAGTTTTTG
>JBAMLT010000072.1:594-1345 GCA_039793425.1 Caldisericota bacterium | reverse complement strand
ATTTCCTTAAAATTTGAGGATGGAAATTTAATTGAGATTAAAGGAGATGATTTTGATTATAAGGCAGAAAAGAATAATCCATTTGGAGATTTAAAAGTTTATCATCTTGACCCTGAAGGAATTTTGCATATAGGAAATTTTTTGAAAGAAGAAAAAGTTATATGGGAAAAATGGGCAAAGATAGAAGAAGGGAATTTAAGAAAAGTTTTCAGGTCAGAAGGATTTATTGGAAAACATAGGGTTAAAAGAGATGTGATTATTTATAAAGGAGAAGAAAGAATTGAATTTGATATTGAGATTGATTGGAAAGGAGAGGAGAATGCTTTTGTTTTATTTTCAAATCCATTAAATTTCTTTGAAGGTAAACTTTATGGAGATATACCATTTGGAATTGAAGAGAAAGATATTGAAGACCAACCATATGGAAGATTGCAGGGAAGGGGATGGGATAATATAGAACGACTTATAGAAGGGATGTTTTTTGCAAAAAGCTTTGTTGACTATACAGATGGAGAAAAAACAATATCTTTAATAGTTCACAATGGAGATAGATATTTTATCTGGGATAAAGAGAAAAAGATTCTGTCTCATATAACTTTAAGAAGTTTTAAAAGACCAAATAACTGGGAAAAAGATATAAATGAAAAGATTGAGGCAAAAGGACTTCATAGATTTAATTATTCAATTCTTTTTCAGAAAGATAAACCAGAAACATACAAAACTTCAGAAATTTTAAGAAATAATCCCTTTG
>JBAMLT010000072.1:0-584 GCA_039793425.1 Caldisericota bacterium | reverse complement strand
ATTTAAAAATAAAATTCTTGATAAAAAGAACTCATTTATTGAAATAAAACCAGAAAATATTATATTGACTGCATTTTATAGAGAAGGCGAAAGTTTTATCTTAAGATTATATGAACCGGAGGGCAAAGGCAAAGAAGTTGAAATAAGATTTAATTTTGATATAAATAGTGTTGCTATCACCGATATATGCGGAGGGAAAATAGATAAAGAATTTCAACTAAATGGTAATAAAATAAAACTTAACCTTTCAAGATGTGAAATAATAACACTCTCAATAAAATAACCCCCTTTTTTCAATTATCTAAAGTCCCTCTTGACAAAAATAATAATTATTAGTAAAATATAATTATATGAAGATAAACCAGAAGGAAATAGCGAAGAAGGCAGGGGTATCCCAGACAACTGTCTCATTTGTTTTGAATAATAATAAAGATGTAAAAATTTCTGAAAGCACACGACTAAAGATTTTAAAAACCGCAGAAGAGATTGGATACAGGAGATTTTACCCGCCAGTTGAAGATGGATTTAGAACAGGAAACATTGGATATATATTCCCTTCTTCTATAAAAATAAAAGACCCTTAT
>JBAMLT010000071.1:309-1345 GCA_039793425.1 Caldisericota bacterium | reverse complement strand
ATTACCAGTTATACTTTTGAAAAGACAATCAAAACAGAAAAAGAACTCTTGAAAACTCTTTCTGAAATTCTTGGACTTGATTACATAGCTTCTCCTGAAGAACTAATCGGTGAACTTAATATCAATCCGAAATACAAAGTGGTAATCTTAGAAGATATTCATAAAATATTTTTGCGTAAATATGGTCATCTCGAGGCAATGAAAAAATTACTTTTAATAATTTCAGAGACAGGTAATAAAATTTTCTGGATTGTATCTATTTCTTATCATGCGTGGGAATTACTTAATAGAATTTTAAGAATTGGCAATTTCTTCCCGTTCCAGATTATGACTGAGGTTTTGACCAAAGAACAAATCAAAGAAGCAATTTTGAAACGTCACAAAACTTCTGGATATGATCTTGAATTCTTACCAGGTGAACAGCTAAAAACTTTCAAACAATTAAGATCAAAATTTTCAAATAAAGATAAACAAACAAATCTTGAAGATGAATATTTTGATCGTCTATACGAAGCTTGTGAAGGGAACATTACTTCTGCTATGTTTTACTGGATGAAATCAATCAAAGAATTCAAGAACAACAAAATTTTTATAATGCCATTTAAAAAATTAGATTTTCGTTTTCTCAAAAACTTTGAAATTGAAACTCTTTTAACTCTTTCAAATTTAATCCAGCACGGAAGTTTAACAATTTCTGAACATCAGGAAATTTTTAATTTCAGCAAAGAGAAGTCAAAGACTATCTTGAATTTCTTGAATGCAGCAAATCTTATTCATTTCGATTTGAATGAATTTGGTGAGCAAGTTTATTATATCAATCCAGCTCTTTATAAACCTATTGAAATTGAATTAAGAAACTTACACATCTTTTGAGTTATATGAAAATCGTAGGATTAATATTAATAAGTTATCTTTTTCAAATCGTTCAACTCGATACGACATTCCGAATATTTGGAATTGATACTATTGAAAGAATTTCCAGTCCAGTAAAAATAGAAACAGTTAGAGTTGTAGTAAAAGAGAAAGAATTCATTCC
>JBAMLT010000071.1:0-299 GCA_039793425.1 Caldisericota bacterium | reverse complement strand
CGGCTTAATCGTTTTTATGATAAATATAATCTTTCGGAAAAATTTAAGAATGCAGATTTAATAAAAGTTATACTCCACATTTTAATCTGGACATTTGCCGTTGTTTTTGTTGTATTCACAATTTTGAAATCGTCTACTTACTTGGTACTGATATTTTTAATTTTCGTTTTCATAGTTTTAATTATTTCCATAAGCGATCTTTCAAAAAATGTTGTTGGCGGTATAATGATTTTAATTGATAAACCTTTTGGGTATGGTGACTGGATAAAGATTGGTGAATTTTCAGGTAAAGTTCATTC
>JBAMLT010000070.1:0-1346 GCA_039793425.1 Caldisericota bacterium | reverse complement strand
CCCCCTTGTGAGCCTCGTCAAGTATTAAATACCATTTTCCATTGTTTTCAAAATCTTTATAAGATAATGTTTTTTCCTTTGTTTCCTCTGAAATTAGATTCGATCTGTAAACAAAAACGTTTATGTCATCCTTATTTATTAGAATACCACCATATTTTATCTTGTCATAATCTTTTAAATCATACAAGCTTATTTTTTTATTATGATATTCATTATATTCCTTAACATGTTTCTTAAACTGCTCTATTAGGTCTTCCCTATATGTTAAAAAAAGGATATCATTTTCCGATATTTTTCTATTCTTCATTAAATTGTCTAGCAATTCTATCAATTTTATTACAACTAGAGTTTTTCCAGATCCAGTTGCCATCCATAAACCTACCCTATTAACAAAATTGTAAAAGTTTACTATTTTCTTTCCATTTTCAATTTTGTAATCATAGTACTGCAATAAATTTCTTACTGCCTCATTATCATCAGTTATTCCAAGGTTTATTAGATCATTATTTCTTTTTAATAGTTCATTGTATAATTTTTTCTTTGCTTCTAAGAAATTTTCATATCTGTGATCTTTAGGAAATTCATATATATCCTCATAAAAATACTTTAGAAATTTAATTATATTTTTAACAGCATTTACTTGATAGTCAAATAGTGTCTTATTTGAAAAATATTGAATATTGGGCAATTGCCAATTTCTAGGTAAGGATTCATAATCCATTTCATTAGCGATTGTTTCGTAAATTATATTCATCTTTCTTTTTTCTTCATTACTTTTCCTGTTAACCATATTCACCACCATATTAATGTCTTTATGGTTTTGAAATCTATGTTATCGAATTTTATTTGCTCCTCATTATTGTTATCATCCTTTAATATAACAGAATCCCTTGTGATTTTTTTAATCCATTTACCTTTTAAATTTGATAAAGTTTCAGCGATGTCAATATTTGGATAAATATCATCAAATCTTATTCTGATTTTGTTATTCTTATAATCCAAATCCATAGAATCTAACAGCTTAGGATCTTTTAAGAAGATATATTGTTCATAGATTGATTTATCATTTAAATCAAAGAATGGTTCAGAAGGTATATAATGGCATCTCCTTAGTGTTTGTTCGTATTGTTCTAAGTCATAATATTTGAAGAGTCCTCCTGCATTTTTCTCATTATACTTTTCTTTAACATCCTCTTCTTTTGATATTCCAGATTTATCATAAGCTAAAACCTTCTTCATTCTTGGCAAGACTATTGTGAAAAAATGTTCTCCCATCTCAACACCAATCCACTTTCTTTTTAGCTTATGAGCAACTGCTGTTGTTGTGCCCGAACCAAGGAAAAAGT
>JBAMLT010000069.1:0-10931 GCA_039793425.1 Caldisericota bacterium | reverse complement strand
CTTTGCTTGTTATAATAGCATCATCTCTTCTTTTATTTAGAGGTTTAACCCTCATTCTTTCTAATAAAAAACAACAATAATTTTGTTTAGCAAATTAAATAATTTAAACCACTTGACAAAAATTAATTTAAAATTATAATTTTTTATAAGAAATTAGCACTCTTTAATTTAAAGTGCTAAAAGAGGAGGTGAACATATGAAACTAAAACCAATTGGCGACAAGATAATTGTTGAACCAGAAAAAGAGGAAGAAAAAACAAAATCAGGCATTGTTCTACCTGATACTGCAAAAGAAAAACCACAAAAGGGTAAAGTAATTGCAGTAGGTCCAGGTAAAATTTTAGACAATGGACAGAGAAGTCCAATGGAGATAAAGGAGGGGGACACAGTAATTTATTCAAAATATGCTGGAACTGAAATAAAAATTGAAGATAAGGAATATTTAATTTTATCTGATAGGGATGTTTTAGCAGTTCTTGTTTAAGATAAGGAGGTAAGACATGGCAGCAAAACAAATTCTTTACAGCGAAGATGCAAGAAAAAAACTCCTTGATGGAGTTGATGCTGTTGCAGATACAGTAAAAGTTACTCTTGGTCCAACAGCAAGACATGTAGTTCTTGAAAGAAAATTTGGCTCTCCAGTTGTTTCAGATGATGGTGTTTCAATTGCAAAAGAGATTGAACTTAAAGACCCATTTGAAAATTTAGGTGCACAACTTCTTAAAGAAGTTGCATCAAAAACAAACGATGTTGCAGGAGATGGAACAACAACAGCAACTGTTCTTGCTCAGGAAATGATACATGAAGGATTGAAACTTGTATCTGCAGGAGCAAATCCAGTTCTTCTTAAAAAGGGAATGGATGATGCAGTTAATGAAGTTGTTAAATACATTAAAAAGGTTTCAATGAAAGTTGATGAGAAAAAAAGAATTGCAGAAGTAGCAACAGTATCTTCAAAAGATCCAAAAATTGGAGAGGCAATTGCAAATGCAATGGATAAGGTTGGAAAAGATGGAGTTATAACAGTTGAAGAGTGGCAGGGTTTAGAAATTAAAGTTGACCTTGTTGAAGGAATGCAATTTGATAGAGGTTATATATCTCCATATTTCATAACTGATCCAGAAAAAATGGAAGTTGAACTTAAAGATCCATACATTGTTATTACAGATAAAAAGATTTCAGGAGTTCAGGAATTTTTACCACTTCTTGAAAAGATAGTTCAAACAGGAAGACCTTTCCTTGTAATTGCAGAAGAAGTTGAAGGTGAAGCCTTAGCAACTCTTGTTGTCAACAAAGTAAGAGGAACATTCCAGTGCTGCGGAGTTAAAGCACCAGGATTTGGCGACAGAAGAAAAGAGATGCTTATGGATATTGCAATTTTAACAGGAGGACAGGTTATATCACAGGATCTTGGAATAAAATTTGAAAATGTAACACTTGATATGCTTGGCAGAGCTGATAAGGTTAAGGTAGACAAAGATAATACCACAATTGTTGGTGGAAAAGGAGCAAAGAAAGAGATTGAAGCAAGAATAGCACAGATTAAAAAACAGATTGAAGAAACAAAATCAGATTATGACAGAGAAAAACTTCAGGAAAGGTTAGCAAAACTTTCTGGCGGAGTTGCAATAATTAAAGTTGGTGCAGCAACAGAAACAGAAATGAAAGAGAGAAAACATAGAGTTGAAGATGCAGTAGCAGCAACAAAAGCAGCAGTTGAAGAAGGAATTGTTCCAGGTGGTGGAGTAATTTATGTCAATGCTCAAAAAGTTCTTGATTCATTAAAAAATAATGAAATTGATTATAATGCAGGAATAAATATTGTAAGGAAAGCACTTGAATCTCCTTTAAGACAGATTGCTGATAATGCTGGAGAAAAGGGAGTAATGATTGTTGAAAAGATAAAAGAAAGTGATGTTAATATTGGTTTTAATGCCGAGAATCATAAGATTGAGAATCTTCTTGATGTTGGTATCATTGACCCTGCTAAAGTAACTCGTTCGGCACTTCAGAATGCAGAATCAATTGCATCACTTCTTCTAACAACAGAAGCATCAGTAACTGAAATTCCTGAAAAGGAAAAACCAGCACCACCTCCAATGCCAGAATATTAAAAGAATTTAATACTTTAGGGCTCCGAGAAATTGGAGCCCTTTTTTATTTTGTTAAAATCTGATATATTTCGTTATATGGATTTTATTTTTTTATTTATAAATCCAAAAAAGTTTTTTTTAAAATTAAAAAATAAAAATTTAATTATTTTTTCTTTAATATTTTACCTACTATTTACAACAATTTTAATTTTTTCAATAAAAAACTTATCAAGTTCAAAAGAATTTTTTTATGGTTCAATAACTCAAATTGCATTTAATTTTATATTTTTAATTTTTTTAGCACTTTTCATTAAAGTTTTTTTAAAACTTTATGGTTTTGAAAGAAGTTTTGTTCTTTCACTTTCAGATTCTTTAATCATTTTTCTACCCTCATATATAATTTTTGTAATTATAATTTTAATCAATAAAAATTTTATATTTGATTATCAATACAGTTTAATTATCCTATTTTCTTTTAAGGAATCATTTAACTTTATAAATAAAACTATTTTCTATTTAATATATCTTCCGAGAACTGTTCTTATTTTATATACAATAATAGGAATGAGGTATATAAGTAATCTTAACTATAAGAAATCTTTACTTATCGTTCTTTTAATATATTTCATTTTTTATATTGTTTATGTGATTTAAAAAATGAAAAAATTATTCTTTAATGGGAAAATTTATGATGAAAATTTCAATATAAATAAAAATCTTTTGGTTGATGATGGTAAAGTTATTTTCATTGGAAATGAAGAATTAACCATAGGTGAAAGATTTGAAAAAATTGATTTAAAAAATTCATTTGTTTTACCTGGATTTTTTGATTCACATCTCCATCTATATCTTTTTTCAAAATCACTTTTTGAACTTAATCTATCAAATATAGATAATTTTGATGATATATTAAAAAAATTGAAGGAATATAATGTAGATAGTGATATTGTTTATGGATTTGGCTGGGATGATGAAAAATGGAATGTTAAGCCTGATAAAAAATTTTTGGACAAAATTTTTAAAGATAAATATGTTATTTTAAAAAGAAGGGATGGCCATTCTATTTGGGTAAATTCAAAAGTTTTAAATGAAATAGATATAGATAAAATATCCAATATAAATGGTGCAATGATAGAAAAAAATCATTTAGGCAAGATAACAGGTATCTTAAAAGAAAGGGCAGTTGATATTGTATTTGAATCTTTTAAAGAAAAGGAAGACACTGATAAGATGTTAAAAGAAGGAGTAAAAAAACTACACTCTTTTGGAATAACTGCAATATGCAATATGGATGGAGGAATTCTTCCTTATTTAATTAAAAATAAATTTAAATTGAGAATAATGAATTCGATACCATTAAATAAATTAGATGATGCTATTTCACTTGGAATAAGATCTGGTTTTGGAGATAACTTTTTAAAAATCTGTGGACTTAAAATTTTTATGGATGGTTCTCTTGGTTCAAAAACTGCATATATGAAAGAAGGTTTCATGGATGAAAAAAATAATTTTGGAATTAATTATTTTGATGAAAAAGAACTTGATGAAATTGTTGATAAGGCAAATAAAAATGGAATTTATGTTTGGATACATGCTATTGGAGATAAAGCAAATGAAATTGTTTTAAAAATTATAACAAAAAAAGGAATGAATAGATTAAATAGAATAGAACACGCTCAAATTGTATCAGATGATTTCTTAAAAATGCTTAAAAATAAAAACATCTTTTTATCGGTTCAGCCATCACATATGATACTTGATATTGATAAAATTGAAAAATTTTTAGGTGATAGAGGAAAGTTTACTTATGCGTTTAAAAGCTTAATTAAGAGTGGTGCAAAACTTATTTTTGGAACAGATGCACCAATTGAAGATTTAGACCCATTAAGAGGAATTAAGGTTTCTGTTAATAGAGAAATAAATGGTAAAAAATTTTTTATTAATGAAGCAATTGATGTTATTGAAGCATTCAAATCTTATACTATTAATCCAGCAAAAAGTGTTGAAATGGAAAATAAGATAGGCAGTTTATCACCAGGAAAATTTGCAGATTTTGTAACATTTACAGATGATCCACTATCCTTTAAAGGAGATGTTATTTCAACATACATTGAAGGTGAAGAAATTTTTAAAAATAATTAAAAATGGAGGTTTTTATGGACTATTTTTTTATTGTTAATCCAGTAGCAGGCATGGGAAAGAGTTTAAAGGTATGGGAGAAATTAAAAGATTATTTAAGTAAAGAAAAGATAAAATTTGAATATAAATTAACAGAATATCCTAAACATGCAACAGAAATAGCAAAAGAAATTATTAAAAAGGGCTATAAAACCTTGATTTCTGTTGGTGGTGATGGAACGATAAGAGAAGTTGCAGAGGGAATTTTTGATAAAGATACTTTATTGGGAATTATTCCAGCAGGAAGGGGAAGGGATTTACCAAGAACATTAAAACTTCCTAAAGATCCTTTTGAAGCATTAAAATTAATTTTAAATAATAAAAAGATCATTGAAATTGATCATCCAATAATTAATGAAGATAGATTTGTAAATTTCTGTGGAGTTGGACTTGATGCAGAAGTTGCAAAAGTTGCGAATACAAAATATAAAATTTTTGGAGTTCTTTCATATCTATTTGCTTTTTTAGAAGTGCTTTTTAAATGGAAAGTGCCAGAATTTATAATTGAAATTGAAGGTAAAATTAGAAAAGTAAAGGCATATTTAATAACCGTTGCAAATGGAAAATTTGCTGGTGGAGGTATGCAAATATCACCAGTTTCAAATATTGAAGATGGACTTCTTGACATCATAATATTTCATAATATGCCAAAGTTGAAACTATTTTTTAACTTTCCGAAAGTCTATTTTGGTGGCACACATATGAAAATGAAAGAGGTTGAGCATATAAGAACAAAAGAGATAAAAATTCAGTTTGGAGAAGGAATAATAACTCAGGCAGATGGTGACCTTGTAAATGGAACAACAAAATTCTTTAAAATAGATGGAAAAAAATTGAAAGTTTTTGTGAGTGAAAATTACAAAAATATTTGATGATTTTAAAACTTATCTATCTTTTGATAAATATAGAATTAAAAACTTAGGAAAAAATATTGATTTTTACAGCACAAAAAATTTTTATTTATTGATAGATGAGAATATTAAAAATTATTTAAAAAAAGAAAAAAATTTTAAAATAAAATTTTCAAGAAAAATTTTAATTAAAAAAAATGAAAAATTTCTTTCAATTGTTATTGATAATGAAAAGATAAAAGAAACTTCTATTTTAAAACTTATTAATTCAATTAAATATGATGAACTATTCAAATTAAAAGATATTAAAGAGGAGAAAATTTTTTTAATAATTGTTAAAGATGATTTTTTTGATGATAAATTTTATAAAAATTTAATAAATGGTATTAAAAAATATAGTATCTTTGTTGATGAAATTTGCTATATTAGGTCATACAGTACACTTCTTCTTGAGGTCATTGATGAAAATATTTTTAAATATAAAAGATTTTTAGTTTATTTTGATGAAAAACAGAAAGATTTTATCTATAAAAATTTAAAAGATTCAGGAATAAATAAAAAAATTGATTTAAAGAGTGACTATATTATCTTTAAAAGAAAAAATTCAAAAGTTATTGTTTTTAATAAGAAAAGGTTTTATAAAATAGTTAGAGAAATGATAAAGGAGGAGATATGAAGATTGCTGGAATAGTTTTAGCAAGTGGAGAAGGTAAAAGAATGAATAGGATTAAGCAACTTCTTCCCTGGAAAAATTCTACGATAATTGGAAATATTATTGAAACATTAAAAGATACAAACCTTGATAAAATTTACATTGTTTTAGGATATGAAAAAGAAAAAATCTTAGAAGATATAAAACTTAAACTAACTGACAAATTCGAAGTAATTTTTAATGAAAATTATAAAAAGGGAATGTTAACCTCAATTCAAGAAGCGTTAAAAAATATTCAAAAAGATTATTCTGGTTTTATGATTTTTTTAGGAGATCAACCTTTCATAAAAAAAGAGATAGTAAATAAGTTAATTGAGAGAGTTAAAATGAAAGATTATCCTATAATTGTTTCCTGCTATAAAGGTGAGAGAGGTCATCCTACCTATATCTCACTTGAATTTAAAGAAAAGATTCTATCATTAGACCCTGAAAAAGAAGGTTTAAGAGTAATAATATATGATGCGAGAAATCAAAATCTTGTTTTTGATTTTGAAACTGATGATGAAGATGTTATAAAGGATATAGATACATTTGAAGATTATTTAAGAGAAAAGGAGGCACATAATGCATGAAAATGAGATATTTAATATAGGAAAAGAACTTCTTGATAAAGGTGAAATGTTTTCTCTTGTTTCAATAGTTGATGCTCCTGGCTCTTCTCCAGGAAAACCTGGCTTTAAAATGCTTGTTAAAGAAAATGGCGAAACTATTGGAACAGTTGGAGGAGGAAACCTTGAATTTATTTTAACCAAAGAAGCAATTAAGGCAATCCAAGAAGAAAAACCAAGATTATTTAAAAGTGAGTTAAAAGATATTGGTATGAGTTGTGGTGGGAGTGTTGTTGCCTTCATTGATGTTATTGGAGTTAAAGATAGAATTTATATTTTTGGTGCAGGTCATGTTGGATATTCACTTTATAAATTTTTAAAAAATCTTCCTTTTAAAATTTTTGTTATTGATGATAGAGAAGAGTTTGCTAAGAGTGAAAAATTTCCTGATGCTTTTGTTTTCAAGGAAGATATGGTTGAATTTTCAAAAAGACTTGAAATTAAAGAAAGAGATTATATTGTCATTGTTTCAAGGGCACACACAATTGATTTTGGAGTAGCAAAAGAGATATTAAAAAAAGAAAAATATCCATTTTATTTAGGTTTAATAGCAAGTAAAAACAAGGCAAAAGAGTTTAAGGATAAACTAAAAAATGAAGGTTTACCATTAGAAAAAATAGAAAAAATTCATACACCAATAGGAATTGATATAAAAGCCATAACCCCAGATGAAATTGCAATAAGTATAATTGCAGAAATTATAAATGTAAAAAATTCTTAAACTCTTTAAAAGTAGGCTGTCTACTTTTGTAAAGTTATTTTTTATAGATTGATGGTTTTACGAAAATAGTGTTCAAATAAGGTGATTTTGAAATCAAATATAATCTTATGAATTGTTTAAAAATTTTTATAAAATATCTTCTTAAACCTATCTCTTTTTTTATATCTTTAATGTAATCATTTAAGTCTCTTTTTTGATAATTCAATAACTTCTCACTCTCTTCAGTATCCATCCAGTCAACAGCAAAATAGTTTTTTGTGAAAAGTTCATCTGGTAACATTCCAATACCAATTGCATTTAGGATTTTACTGACCATTTCTTTATAATAAAATTGACATTTTTCTCCACCTCCTATATTTAAAACCCTACCCCATAAGTCATCTCTTTTTATTGCATTTGTTATTGCTAAAGCGATATCTTTTGAGTGAATAAATTCAATTCTATTATCAAGAGGAACATCAAAAAGCCCTTTTACAAACCTTTCTATTTTTAAATCAAGGGTTATTGATGCACCAAGCCTCATTATCAAATACTTCAAGTTTGATTTTTTTATCATCTCTTCACAGATCATCTTGTGGTATGAATATATTTCATTTGGATTAACATCATCAGTTACTTTAACAAACGGTTTTTTATGCTGAGTTATTCCATAAACATGAACAGTTGAAGTGAAAATTATCTTTTCTGGTTTACCCAAACTTTCCATTGTTTCTATCAAATTTTTTGTACCCTGAACATTTATTTTTTCAGCAAGAATTGGAACCTTTTCAATATCAAGACCAGTTGATGAAATTTTTGGAATGATAAAGGCAAGATGAATAACTTCATCAATACCTTTTAATGCATTTTCAATATCTTCTTTTTTTGTTATATCACCCCAGAAAATTTCAACATTTTTCATCTTTTTAATTAATTTTAAGTTTCTTTTGTTTTTTAAATCAAACATTCTTACACCAATACCATTTTTAATTAATTCATCAACCACCTTTGGACCAATGTTACCAAGTCCACCTGTTATTAATACTTTCATATTTTTTTCTCCTTTTTTATACTTTCCAAAATAAATTCAATTCCCTTTTTTGAAAAATTCTCTTTTTCATCACTTAAAAATAAAGATTTTTTTAAAATCATACCTATTGCAAGAGAGATTATTAATTGCGAAATGAATTCAGAATCAACTTCTTCTTTTATATTTCCTTCTTTTTTTCCTTTTTCAATCAGAGAAAAAACATATTTTTGATATTTCTGAAATTGATTTGACAATTTTTTCATTATCTCAGAATCTTTGCTTGATTTTCTTAAAAATTCAAGAAATATTGTAAATTTCCCCTTTGAAGTTACAAAAATCTCATCAAGAATATCTACCATTTTTTCCATTGCTATTAGACTATTTTTAGATTTTTTCTCAATTTCATTCATTTTATTATCAAGTTTAAATAGATAATCATTTAAAATTTCTAAAAAAAGAAATTCTTTTGTTGGAAAGTGATGGAAAAAAGCACCTTTACTTATTTCTGCTTTACTACATATATCCTGAACGCTTGTTGCATCATAACCAGTTTCACTGAAAAGATTCTCGCCAACTTCCATTATCTTTTTCTTTGTCTCTTCGCCTTTTATTCTTTTTCCATTCATAATCTCTCCTTAAAATTAAATCTTGTTTTCCATAATCTTTATCTAATGTTTATATACCGACCAGTTGGTATAATTATATGATAAAATTCTATCTTGTCAATAGATGTGAAAAAATATTAATAATAATTTGCAATATCCATTAATATTTTGTTCACCAAACTGGACAAATTTTATTATTTTTATCCAGTTCATAATAATCATAATTAAAAGTTTAATTTTTTATTAAAATAGTTTATCTGAAAAGTTGAGGGATTTAAGAAGAAGTTTTTTTGATGCTTCTTTATAAATTTTTGAAATTGTTCCTATACTTGAAAAGATATAATTTTTGTCTATCAAAATTTTTGGGTTTTTTGGAAGAAGTATCCTTTCATCATAAATATTTTTATATATTTCATTTAAGTAATTTTTCATTGATGGAATTTGAGTTAAAACTCCACCTGTTCCAACAACATATTTAATCCCTCTTAAATCTTTACCATAAATTGCTTTCAATTTTCCAGTGGGAGTATAGAGAAACCTTACCTCTCCAACATGTCTAAGAAGTGATGTCTTAACACACATTTTGCCGAGTTCTTTTGTAATGAATATTTCATTTTTTGTTTTTGGAATTGGTTTAAGATATTTTAAATATTTTTTGATTTTTTCAACTTCAATTTCATCAAATAGATTAACAACATTCTGACTTGAGACAAAAACTCCAAGGTCACCTTCAACAGTTCTTTTTGCAGTTGGCTCTGGATAGACAACTATTGAATCTTTTTCAATTTTTCCTTCTGTTACTGAATGAACATCTGTTGTCGCACCACCAACATCAAACCCCATAACATCTCCTATCTCATCATAAAGAAGAATGAAAGAGTTCATAACAGCACCAGGTGTTGGAATTATTTCGCCTTCAATAAACTCTCTAATTTTTTCCATACCAGGAGCATGAATAATATGTTCTTCAAAAACCTTTTGAATGATTTTTCTAACTGGTTCAATATTCAACTTATCAATTTCAGGGTAAACATTTTCAGTAATATATACTTTAAAATCTTTTTTTATAAAAATCTCTTTTATCTCTTCTTGAATTGCCTTATTTCCAGCATAAATTATGGGTGGTTTTATTTTTAATGTTGATAACCTTTTTCCATTTTCAATAACAGTATCTTTTTCTCCGTAATCAACTCCACCTGACAGAAGAATTATATTTGGCTTTATCTCTTCAATTTTTTTCAAATCATATTGACTGATTAAACCTGATGTTATCAATTTTGTTATTGCTCCTGCTCCGAGGGCTGCTTCTTTTGCTGCTTTTGCTGTCATTTCTGGAACAAGACCATGAACAGTCATTTTAAGTCCACCAGCAGCAGATGAATTTCCATACATATGAGTCCATGTTAATTTGTCTACCTTTAGTTTATTTTTTAAATCCTCAATAGCATTATTTAAACCAATTGTTATATCTTTCTCATTTGTTGTTGTATTTGATATTCCTTTTCCAAGATAAACTGGATTTTGGCTTTTAAGATTATTGAATGCTGAAACTTTAGTTATGGTTGAGCCAATTTCGACCACGAGAACCTCAATCTTCATGGTAAAAATTATAACACATTAAATTTAACCTATTTTTTAATATTAATGTAAAATTAATATATGAAAAATGGATTTTGCTTAATCAGTTGCATGTTTAGATTGATCGTTTTTATTGTGATTCTTATAATTCTAATTTTTTTAGTTAAAAGTTGTGTAAAGATAGCCTTTTAAAATGTTAACCATAAGATGTGCGAAATGTAAAAATAAACTTTTTAAATATGAAAAAATTGGAAAAGGAAGACTTCTTCATCTTTGGAAGAAAAGAATAAAAGAAGAATATTTGATAGTTAGAAAGAACAATGAAATTTTCTGTGAATGTGGTAATTTAATTGGAGTAGATGTTGGAATTTATATAAAACTAAAAAAGAACAGTATAACCTATAGTGGAGAAATTACTAAATAAATTTGATAAAATTTAATAAATTGATTTTTAAAAAGGAGATTTTAATGAAAAAAAGGATTTTACTTATAATTTTTTTATTTTTTTTAATTTTTTCAGTTAAAATTTATTTTGCTTTTGCAAAAGATTATTCAATTCCAAGTGTAAAAATTGAT
>JBAMLT010000068.1:741-1370 GCA_039793425.1 Caldisericota bacterium | reverse complement strand
AAGGGAGGTGTTTTATGCAAGGTATTTTAGAAATTCTTAAACAAGTTCCAAACATAATAAACAATGCGTTTGGTGGTCTTGGTGGTATAATTGTAACCATATTCGCAATAGAAGGTGCTGTTGTAAGTGTCAAATTTGTTATAAATAAAATAAGAAAAAATCTTGGAGAAAAGGAAGAAAAAGAAGGAGACTTTGATTTAGGAGATGATGATGAAATAGTAGAAATTGGAAATGTTGAAGACCTTGAAGGTTTTGTAGGAATAGATGATACATTTGATTTATGGGAGTATTACAAAGAAAGGGAGGAGGTAGATTGGTAACAATGGATAAAACTTATTCATATGTAAAAGTTGTAACAAAACAAGATAAACTTCTTATTATAAGTTCTAATAAGGTAGTTGAAATTGATAAAAAGGATTTTTTTAGATTTATCATAAAAAATAACAAAATAAAGTATTATTTGACTTTTGACGATAAAACATTTGAAAATAGTTTATTTTTCTTTGATGACAAATTATATGGGCTTTTAGACTATTATGGAGTGCTTATAATTTGTAAAGACAAAATATTTACTACTAAAAAATTTAATTATCAAAAAGCATTTAACTTTGTAAAAAACAATAAGAATT
>JBAMLT010000068.1:0-731 GCA_039793425.1 Caldisericota bacterium | reverse complement strand
GAAAAGTTAAAAACTTGTTTTGGTTTGTATTTGTAAAAAATAGGATAATTATGTTTGAAAACGCTTCTCAATTTGGAAGTATTGACAAGTTAAATTTATACCTTGAATTTGAAAAGAAATTATATGATAAACTTCATTTAAAATATGCAGTTTATCCTCAATATTTGTTTAGTATTGGAGCAAGGGCTACTTTGTTATTAAAGGCTTTAAATGTAAAAGATTGGTTTGTAAATGTTAAACCTTTACAAAAGATTTTAAAACAGGCTTTTGTTGGTAGTAGGATAGAAACTGCTTTTAAAGGTTCTTACAATGGAGATATCTATTATTACGATTTAAACAGTGCTTATCTGTTTGCAATTTCACAAATAGGAACTTTTGACAAGATTTATAAAACAGGTAAATATTTACCTGGATTTGTTGGAATTTACAAAGTAAAGTTTTCTCTATTTACAAGACTTCATAAGTTTAATCCTTTTCCTATAAAATACAAAGATAAAATTGTTTTTCCTTCAATTGGTGTTGCATATGTTACAAGTTATGAATTAGAAGAATATGTAAAAATGTATGGTTGGAAAGGTATCCAAGTTATAGAGGGTTATGTTACAAAATTTAAAGATTACAAATTTAAAGATGTGGTTGATAAAATTTTCACAATGAGAAAAGAAGTAAAAAAATTAGGTATAGAGCAGTTTTTTAAGACATTAGGAAATACAAGTTTTTAGAGTACCTTA
>JBAMLT010000067.1:0-1371 GCA_039793425.1 Caldisericota bacterium | reverse complement strand
CCGTAGAGAAGCTCCTGCTTGAATTGAGCAAGATAAGGAAAATAGTATTGGCAAATGGAAAAGAAGTAATTTCAGAAATAACAAAAAAGAAGAGGGAGATCATGGAATCCTTGAACATTTCAGCTGATTATGTGCCTAAAAATCCGGGAGTTTAGGAAATAATGACAGAAATGCCAAAAAATAAAAGAACAGGATGAAAAATTAGGAGGAAATATATTCCCTAAAAATCGGAGTTAAGGTTACATATAACATTACTTATTTGATTTTTTAATTTTTATTTTAATATATTGTGAAAAAGATATATTTGAAGGATTTTTTAACATATTTCCTAAAATTTGTTTTGTTAAATCTTTAATCTTTTCATTTTCTTTTTCACTATATTCATTTAATAAAGATGGAAGAAATTGAATTGCATTTGTTGGACAGTATTTTACACATTGAGGATCACCACCACATAAATCACATACAATTATATTTTTTAATGAAAGATCCATACTAATTCCACCATAGGGACATGCTTTTATACATAATCCACATTTAATACAAGTATTATAATTTACATCAATAGCTCCAGTTTGAGGATTTATAGATAAAGATTTTGGTTTAGTGGGACAACTTTGAATACAATATTTTTCATTACATTGTACACATACATTTACCACATCTAAATTATCCTCTTCTTTTCTTAAAACTTTAATTCTACTTCTTTTTGTATTTATTATATTAAAATGAGTTACTGAGCATATTGTTGAACATGTATTGCAACCAGAACAAACATCAGGATTAAATGTTAATTGTCCTTTCATTTTTTCACTTCCCATAATTTCTATATTTTTCTAAATCTAAATCTATTTCATTAAGTTTGAGTCTTTTTAAGACTTCACTTTTTGGTAATCCATCGTTATCAATGCCTCTCATTTCATAATAATAATTAAGAAGTCTTTCAAATTTATCTTTAGAATATGCCCTAGTTTCTCCTTTTTCATTAATAGGAAGAGGTTCATCAAATACTCTTTCAGGAAAATAATCATCTTTTTTCCGAATTCCATATCTTGCATTTTCTGCTCTCTCAGTTAAAATTGTAGCTAAAGCAGCATTTTTGAAATCAATATCTCTGAAATTAAGTCCAGTAGCACTATTAAATAATTCATACATTCCTTTTTCTTTTTTATCAGCATTCTCAAAAGATGATGTATAAGCTGAATATGCCCAATTACATACCTCAAAAAGATTTACTAAAGTAACATAGGTTTCCAAATTTATGAAAGCCTTCATGCCGTCCACTTCTGGTAAACTATCAAAATCCAATGAGGTTCCACTACTTAATCCGGATGCTCTTAAATGATCTGCACCCCTTGTTGCTATTGCATA
>JBAMLT010000066.1:0-1384 GCA_039793425.1 Caldisericota bacterium | reverse complement strand
ATACCGGTTAAAAGAGATAATATCATCAGACCATTGCTCGGATTGACTAAAGATGAAATTATTGATTTTCTAAAGGAAGAAAGAATTTCGTATCGAGTTGATTCTTCAAATCTTAACGAAGACTTTACTCGCAATTTCATTAGAAATAAAATTATCCCTTTACTCCTTGAATTAAATCCAAATCTCTATGAAACTTTATCAATAACTTCGGACCTTTTAAGATTGCTTGAAAAATATATTCATGTTGAAGAATCTAAGTTTGAAAAATTATTTGTTTCCAAAAAAGGTGATAAACTGCTTAGAATTAAAATTGAACAGAATGTTGATTACAAAAATTATCTGATGATGGATTTAATCCGCAAAAAGATAAACTCTATTTTTAATATTCAGCTTGGTTATGAGAAAACAAAGGAGATTACAAATCTCATTAAACAAGAAAAAGGAACCACAATTCAAATCAGTGAAAAAATTCTTGCATTGAAAGAAAGTAATTCAATTTTGGTTTTAGTCGAACCAGAATTTGAAGAAGTGAATATTTCAATTACTTACGATTCTAAACTTCAAAAATATTACGGCAGCTATTTCGAATTTAAAATAAGCAGTGGACCAATAAAAGAAGCAAAGATTTCAGACAATCCGTTGGTAGAATTTTTTGATGCGGATAAAATTAAACATAAGTTGGTTTTAAGAAATTGGAAACCTGGTGATAAGTTTATCCCTCTTGGGATGAAGTATTCAAAAAAAGTCAGTGATATTCTAACAGATGCAAAAATTCCATCAATATTTAGGAAGCAAATCCTTGTTCTTTGTGATGGACCAGAAATTGTCTGGCTTGTAGGAGTAAGATTATCTGAAAGATATAAAATAACCAAAGAAACCAAGAAAGTAATTAAAGCGAGAATAAATTATGATTTCGAAATTTAATGCCAGAGAAATTCAAGTCAATGGTGAATCTTTTGAAATTTTAATTGACGAACAATTGATTCTAAAGAGAGTAGCTGAACTTGGTGAACAAATAAGTCAAGATTACGATGGTAAAGTTCCGATTTTCATAGGCGTGTTAAACGGCTCTGTGATTTTTTTTGCAGACTTAATAAGAAACATTTCAATAAATTGTGAAGTAGATTTTTTGAAACTTTCAAGTTATGGAGATGCAAAAATTTCAAGTGGAAATGTAAAGCTAATTAAAGAGCTCAATGCAGATATAAAAGATCGTGATGTAATTATTGTTGAAGATATAGTTGATACGGGACTTTCGATTGTCTATATGAAAGGATTACTGCAATCTCAAAATCCGAACAGTATCAAAGTAGTTACATTACTTCATAAACCTGAAGCAACAAAATATGATGTTAAACTTGATTATATTGGATTTCAAATTCCG
>JBAMLT010000065.1:0-1390 GCA_039793425.1 Caldisericota bacterium | reverse complement strand
GCTTCAGATGAAAGTGATGTACTGTCAGTACGCATGTATGTTATTAACCCTTTTTCATATAATTTTTGAGCAATCCTCATTGCTTGAGATGCGCTAAGGTTTAATTTGTTTATGGCTTCTTGTTGAAAGGTTGATGTTGTAAATGGTGCGGGCGGCGAAAGTCTGACTAATTTAGTATTTACTGATTTAACTTCTAGGATATTATATTTTTTGATAGTTTCGGCTATTTTTTGGGCATCTTTTTCAGTGCTTATATGTAATTTTTTATTTTGATATTTTTTTAATTCAAAAATTAAATATTTGTTTTCTTTTTCTAAGTTTTGTTGATCTTTTTCAGAATTTATGGTTTGATTTTTGTTTTTAATTAGTATTTTAATTTCAGCATTTTGATTTTCTGTTACACTAACAAGTATTGACCAGTATTCTGTTGGAACAAATTTTTCTCTTTCTTCTTCCCTATCTACAATAAGCCTCAACGCAACGCTTTGTACTCTACCCGCTGATATTCCGTATCTTATCTTTTTCCATAATAACGGTGATAATGTATATCCAACTAGTCGATCTAGTACTCTTCTGGCTTGTTGAGCGTTTACAAGGTTAAGATTTATATCTTTTTTGTTTTGTATTGCTTCGATGATGGCTTTTTTGGTAATTTCGTGAAAAGTAATACGATGTATATTTGGATTTATTGGTTTAATGATATTTTGAATATGCCAAGATATTGCTTCGCCCTCACGATCGGGATCCGTAGCAAGAATTACTTCTTCTGATTTCTTTGCATATTTTTTTAGATTTTTTACAACATCTTCTTTACCACTAATAACTATATATTGTGGTTCCATGGTTTCCAAATCTACACCGATTTTGGATTTTGGGAGATCAATGATGTGTCCTACAGACGATACAACTTCGTATTCTTTTCCTAAATATTTTTTAATCGTTTTACTTTTTGAAGGAGATTCTACAATTACTAGTTTCATATTTATGAGATTGATAATATGTATTCTTTTATTTTCAGTCAAGGAAAAAAATAAGTTAATAGTTGATCTGTTTATTAATTTTTACTATATTAAAAGAAAAAACACTGTCCCATGAGAACATATATGCGAAAAGCACCGATTATAAAATTTGTTAATAAACCATTAGCTACAAAAAAAAAGAGAAATCTTGTTTATTACATCATTTTAGTTTTAATTTTAGCGATATTATTTATTGCAATATATCCATATTTATTTAGTAATTCTTCACCGCGAGAAAATAATTTAATTAATTATTTATTGACACCAAATGCCGATGTAGATAATGTTCCGGAAATTTTAGCTTATCAAAGTAGTAATAATTTTTCCTCGGCATATCTAACAAATTTATCGGTGAATATTAACAATGTTGC
>JBAMLT010000064.1:0-1390 GCA_039793425.1 Caldisericota bacterium | reverse complement strand
TTGTTCTTTGCAAAGAAGATATGGACACCTGCTCTCCATGAACCAATTATTGCTTGGTCTGTGCTCTTATGAGCATCATCTCTTAAATCAATATATTTTGGATAGGCAACAGCAGCAAGGATTGCAAGAAGGACAATTACAATTACAATCTCTACTAAAGTAAAACCTTTCTTACCAAAAAGTTTTTTCATTCTTCACCTCCTAATAGTTTTCAAAATTTAATATTTTATTAATTATAAAAATTAATTATTATTTTTGTCAACCCTATATTAACCAAATTTTTTTAAATTTTAATAAAAAATATTCTTAAAGCCAAATTTTTGGCATAACTTTTTAAATTTTATCAGGTAAAGAAAAGAAAGAGACAATCTCAAATATTTTTCCAACTAAAACAATAATTGCTCCAATACCAATTATAAGAAGAATATAACCAATAAAGATCAAAAGACCTGCAGTTTTGAAATTAGTTACATTGGTTGATTCACCTAACTTAGAAAGTGCTTGATAATAAAAATATGAACCCATTATTGCTACTATCCAGCCAAGAATAAATAGAATTATTCCAAGCCCAAAACCACCTCTCATCAAAGTGATAATACCAAAAAGAGTTGCACCTCCACCAAAAATAAGTATTATTAGACTAACTATTGATAGAACTATCGCCTTAATAAAATCTGACAAGATTTCGCTTCTTGTAACTGCTTCAGAAATCTTTTTTATTGCAAGATAGAGAAGAACAAAACCTACAATTGAAACTATCCATCCAACCTTTGGAACAAAACCAAGAAGAGTTAAAATTGAACCAACTCCTCCCATAATCTTAGCTTCTTTTATATCCATCTCTTCCTCCTTTATTTAGTGAACAAGTGAGACTGTCTACTTTGTTCACTTAAGAAAAATTATTTTAAAAAAGTGGGATAAAATTCTCACCAGACAATCTTGCTCCTTTAAGAGCCTCACCACACTTACATTTTTTTCTTTCAAAAGGTATATCTTTTATTATGTTTATTATCAAAGTTTTTAACTTCTCAAGATTTTCATTGAAAATTTTTATTACCATCTCATGAGATACTGGTTCAACGCTTCCTTCTGCTACAAGCCCAACATCATAATCTGTAACAACAGAAATGTTTAAAAAGCACATTTCAAGTTCTCTTGCTAAAACTACTTCTGGATATTGTGTCATATTTATAACTTCCCATCCCATTGAGGTAAACCATTTACTTTCTGATATTGTTGAAAATCTTGGACCCTCAATAACAACAACTGTTCCTTTCTCATGGTGTGAATACCCCAATTTTTTTAGATTATTTATTGCTATTTCTCTAAGTTCAGGACAATATGGCTCTGCCATTCCAATGTGTGTTGTTATTGGTCCATCATAAAAGGT
>JBAMLT010000063.1:0-1404 GCA_039793425.1 Caldisericota bacterium | reverse complement strand
AAAAAATCTTCAGTAAAAATTTCCTAACAGGCAATAATTAAAGGTTTAGGAAAATGAATCCCGATAAACCGTCTGATAAAGGGAAAGAGTTGAAAATAAACAAACCTACATTGTGGTATGAACAGAAAAAGATTAAAAAGGGGAAGATCATTAAGATGTATAAGAAAACCAAAGTGAGAGTATGATGAATTATGTATTACTGTTATTGACGATTAAGAATAGGAATCGCTTCAAAAATATTGCAAATTTGGTGAAAAGGAATGGCAGTTTAATATGCCCCAACGGCTTCATTTTGAAATTTAACGAGAATAATAAAAAAGATGTAAAAAATTTTTATGAATTCATACTAAGATATGGAGTAAATATCTCAAACAAAAAAGGATTTTGGCATTATGCGGACGGAATTGTTGAGACACCTGAAGGAATTAAATTTTATATTAATAGATTCGACTATCTAATCTTTGCAGAAACGTTTCTTTATGACATACATTTTTCTGATTTTGATTTAAATAATAGAATTGTCATTCAGGCTGGAGGATTTACGGGAGATACTGCATTATATTATGCTTCAAGGGGAGCAAAAGTATATTCTTTTGAACCAGATGTTAATTCATATAATCTTGCATTGGAAAACATAAAGTTAAATCCTAACCTTTCAAAAAATATTGTAATGAAGAATTATGCCATAGGAAAGGATGAGCAAATTGATTTTCCAATTGATCCATCTGGTAGTGGAGGTTCATCAGCATATTATATTGAGGGAAGAAAAACTATTAAGATACAAAGTAAAAGTATTAGTAAGGTACTCGAAGAATTTGGCATAACCGATCCATATATTTTAGACTTAGATATAAAAGGTAAAGAATTTGATATAATTAACGATGAATCGTTAAAAAAATTCAATATTATCAGGATTGAATATACAACAAAAATAGGCAATAAAAAGATTGGAGAAAGAGACGAAATTATAGATAAACTAAAGGATTATGGATTTAATAAAGTTAGGATTTTTAAGCATAATGAGCTTTCGTACGATTTAATGGACCATGGAACGATTGAGGCCAGAAAATAAATTCATTCAACTAAACTCTTTCCATATTACTGAATTTTACAATTGGCAGAGAAGTCAACAATCTTGACGATTTTTACAACTGGAGTCTTTCGTTGAAGCCTAAGGATGTCAGGGATAAGGGAATATCACAACAAGCCCTATATTACCAAAGAACAATAATTAAAAACGGAAAGAGTTTAAACGTTAAACAAAAAGTTGTTAAAAACTTATTACAACTATACAAGGAGACTGTATTAAAAAACAAAAAATAATATTTTTATTCTAAGATTTTACTTTATATAAGGTGCAAAAGTTTTCGGCTTGTCTATATCCCCCCCACTAATTATATGGGG
>JBAMLT010000062.1:0-1421 GCA_039793425.1 Caldisericota bacterium | reverse complement strand
AAAGATGATAAAATGTTTTAAGGATTTTATCCTCTTAACATTTCATCAATGTTGAAAAAATTATGACAATCAACTGACCTTTACTATTTTTCGGTCACACTGTCATAGAAGGAAAATTTAAAATAGCATAAATATGGATACCTATTACATTTATATTGACCATTAGGTGAAAAAACAGAAGCAGTGTCTATTATTCAACATCTGTCCTCCAAAATTTTATTCAAATTATTTGCTATTTTACTTAATTTAAAATTTTCTGCTTTTTTTCTAGCCTCTATTTTCATATTTTTCAGATATTCACGATCATTAAGCAATTTTTCCATCCATTTCACCCATGTGTTCACTTCAAAATTATTTATTAATATTCCTGATTTTTCATTTTCTATTAATTCAGCAAATTCGGGAAGTGCTGAAGCAATTGTGGGCACCCATTGCGATCCCGCCTCAACAATCGGTAGGCAAAAAGCCTCTTTATAAGTAGGCATTATAAGTGCTACGCTTTCCCTGTATTTTTGCATCAAATCCTTTACATCTATATTATTATATATCTCTATAATCACATTATAGCCCTCTATTAGTTTTTTTATTTTATATTCATCTTCCCTTACAACAACTCCTGATACATTATAGCCTTTTTCATTAAGAATTATTAATGCTTTTATAAAGAGTTCAACATTACGCCTTTCTCCCGCACCAACAAAAATAAATTTAGAACCGTAGGTCATATTTTCATCTGCAAACCATTCCTCGGATAAGCCTGACGGATTGTATATTAGTTTGTTGCTAATATTATTATATATGTTATTTAATTTATTTATTTGATATTTTGTATTGCATAAAATAATTTTAGAATATTTTATGCCTCTTTTTTCACCTATGTTTAATAAATAATAGAAAAGAGCTTTTTTTATTTTTATTCTAAATGATTTAATTTCTTTATATTCATCCATAGTAATCTCACTTATAAAGAATGCTAATTTTCTTTTTCTCAGTCTTTTTGAGATGAAAGCTACACCTGCGCCAATTGTAATAATCCAATCAAATTTACCTGAATACTCTGCTTTATGAAACATTTTTAATGATTTTTTTAAGGTAAAATACGAGCCTAGAAATGGAATGTTTTTTGAATGTAAATTATTAATATACATATTATTTAATTTTACAACATTATCCTCTTTGGAAAAACCTCTAAAAATATGAATTTCATTTCCAATTTTTGAGAGCTCTTTAGCCAAATTTTCTGCGTATATTTCACTTCCTAGCTTATAGTATTTCGTATCATGCGCCATAAAGAAAGCTATTTTCATAACATTTCAAAAAGATTTATGATTTTTTTATATTTAAAAATTTTTGAAACTAAGCTCAGTTGTACAGTTTGAAATGCTTTTTCCTTAAATATGAGAAAGGCCATTTCAATATGT
>JBAMLT010000061.1:0-1428 GCA_039793425.1 Caldisericota bacterium | reverse complement strand
TAATAGCAAAGCAGTTTTACAATTACATGAGAAGATTCTATGAGGAAAGTAAAAGGGATTTGGAGAATAATATAAATAAAATTTAATGCTCATACAGATAAAATTTAAATTTAATCATTTATTTATCAATTAAATGACATTGAAAATTCTAATGATCTCCCATGGAAATTTTCTCTCGCCTGATAGCGGTTATTTAATAATAGTATATAACTTACACAATTGTCTTAAAAATAATAATTATAATGTTAATTATATTCAGTATTTAATGTTCAATAAAAATAAGTCAATTGAAGATAATATGATATTAAGGGGTCCATTTAGAGGTTGGATATCTCTCGGGTTAAGAGTCTTGATCGACCCTTTTGTTCATTATAAATTGATAAGGAGTAATGATGTTATAATCATAGAATCATCGTTTTTTTTTACATTTGCAATTCTAGCAAGATTTTTTAAAAAAAAAGTTATTTTAGATTCTCATGCATTTAATAAAATGTTGATGAGGAATTTTAAAAGGAGTTTAAAAACCTTCATAAAATATTCATTAATGAGTGAAATATTTGATAGGATTGCAATAAAATTTTCAGATTACATAATAACTGTATCAGATTATGATAGGGATTTTGCAATTAAAAACTATAAAATAGATTCTGGTAAAATATTTACAGTGCCCAATTCAATATCTATTCCAGATAAAAATTATTCTGAAACAGAATTTAAAGATTATTTTTTGTTTGTGGGTGATTTGACGAGCTTACAGAATTATGCCTCAGTTGTAGAGATGATAAAAATTGCTAAAGAATTGCCTGATAAAACATTTCTAGTTATTGGCAGGGGGAAAGAGTTATTTTATGGTTATCCGGCAAATATAAAATTTTTGGGATATGTTAAAGATCTAGAAAGATATTACAAAAATGCCATTGCTTGTTTAATTCCTATGCCTTATGGAGCAGGAATAAAAACGAAAGTTCTTGAAGCGCTTGTTCATGGAAAGCCAACAATTACAACTAAAATAGGAATAGAAGGCCTATTTAATATTAATGAGATAGAATATTGCGGCCTATATGTAAAAAAGAATACGGATGAAATAATAGATCTCTTAAAAAGCACTGAAAATTTTAAACATGATCCTGATTGTTTAATAAAGTATATAAAAAAGTATTTTTCTGTTGAAGTTATGTGCCAAAAGCTCAAGGAATTTTTGTTAAAAATAGAAAAAATATAGATTAAAAATTTGATTTTTCTTGAATTCTTTATGTTTTATTTATAGATCATAGAGTTTTGCATTAATTTAATCTCTAACATAAAATAAAAATGTAAAGTTAATAGGAGATTTACTTTATCATAAAAAAGGATTTGATTAAATAATTTATTACTAAAAAATATTGCAAAAGTCTTTATTGTACATATTTTTGATACTATTATTTGTTG
>JBAMLT010000060.1:0-11655 GCA_039793425.1 Caldisericota bacterium | reverse complement strand
AACATCTTCTGGAGGAGTTATTGTTAATAAAGATAAAATTCTACTTTTAAAAAAAGAGAGAGAATGGGTATTTCCTAAAGGAAAATTGAAAGAGAACGAGAGTTTAATTGATGCTTCTCTAAGAGAAATTTTTGAGGAAACAGGATTATTGGTCAAAGAACCAAAAACTCTTATTGGGAAAACTAAATATAGTTATTTTTTAAAGGGAGAAAAAATTGAAAAAGAAGTTTTTTATTTTCTTTTTATTGTTGATGATTTAAAAGTAAAAATTGAAGATAGTTTTTTAGGTTATGGATGGTTTTATTTTGATGAAGCCTTAAAAACCTTAACTTATAAAAATGATAAAAAAATATTAAAAAGTGCAATAAAAAAAATAAGGGAGACTAATGTGTCTCCCTTAAATTTATAAATTAATTATCAAAAATTATTAGAAAATAAATTTTACATTAACAGTTACCTGAACTGATTCTGACCCTGTAAAAATTGGAGGAGCTGCTTCAGGTGCTAAAGTTTTCATATCTTTGTAAACAGGATAACTTATATCAGAAATACTTATTTCTGCAACACCCATTATCTTTTCATCGACAACTTTTAAAGCAACTTCTGCTTTTTTCTTAGCATCTTCCATTGCAAGTTTAATAGCTTCAAGTTTTAGTTCATCTTTATTTGAAATATCAAAACTTATTCCTGAAATTAAATTTGCTCCATTGGATGTAGCACTATCAAGAATCTCGCTCATAAAACCTGTATCAAGATTTCCATTAGAAAGTTTTTTTGTTATTTTAATACTTAAATAGTTTCTTGCCATATAACCTACTAAAACTGGTGCTTCGTTCTGAGGATAATTATAAACAGGTTGTATTGAATAATCGATTGTTGTTAGTTCGTCTTCCTTAACTCCCAATTTCAATAATGCATTAACTACCTGATTCATAATTTTTGCATTTTCTTCTGATGCTTCTTTTGCTGTTTTTCTCTGGATTTCAACTCCTACATTGATATATCCAACATCTGGTTTTGCATAAACAACACCCTGACCAGTGACTGTGATTGAATTTTCTGAAGTGACATTAGATACTTCATTTACATTGCTTTTACCAAAACTTATTCCCACAAGGGAAACTGTTAAAATTAATACTGAAACCAAGAAAAGTGTTAAAACTTTTTTCATAGTTTCACCTCCTAACAATATAAACTAAAATTTATAAAAAAAGTTTCAAATTTTTAAAAAATTTAACAGGGATATGAGAAAAACTTAATTTTGTTTTCATTTAAATCTAAAATTAAGAACCAATATCCCCTTTCATCTTTGACTTTAATTAGATATAAACTATCTTTAATATTTTCTATATACTCAATATTTTGTTCATTTATAAAATCAAATCTCTTGTCTAATCTAATAATATTAATTATTTTATCTAAAAAATCTTTTTCAATGTTTTGAAAAACTCCAAAAGATTTAGTAATGTAATCATCTATACTTATATTATTTTCTTTTAAAAATTCTTCATTATATAAAATTTTCAAAAATTCATTATCTTTTTCAATAATAACTACTCCGCTTTTATATTTCTTAGTAACAACACCATTTTCTTCATTCTGAAAAATAACTTCATCATTTTCAATAAATTTATTGATAGTTTCTTCATCAGGTGATACAAGATTTCTATAAACCAAATTTGGTTTTGGCTCTCTTAAGGCCTCTTTTTTTTGTAAAGTTATGTTTTTATAAAAAAGAATTGATGGGATTAAAACAATTAAAATAATTAGTGCAAAAGATAGTGCTCTTTTTATAATGTAAACTTTTCTTTTTTCAAATCTTTTATCATAAAGTTCAAAGAGTTTTTTCTTTAAACTTTCTTTAAACTCCTCATCTTCAATTTCAACCTTTTTTGTTTTCTCTAACAATTCTTCAAATCTTTCCATCATATTTATAAACTGAATTCCTTTAAAAAAGTTTCATCTTTTTTAAGTTCTTCTTTCAACTTTTCAGTTCCTCTTTTTAAAATTGTTTTAACTGTACTTTCGTTAATATCTAAAATATCACTTATCTCTTTTATTTTTTTCTTTTCAAAAATTTTTAATGAAAGGACATTCTGATATTTTAAGGGTAATTTTAGTATTGCTTTTTGTATTATAAAAAATTTCTTTTCTTCAATATCTAAAAAATCTTCTTTATACTCAATCTCAATATCATTCTTTAATATTAATCTTCTATTTTGTTTTATAAAATCATTAATAATATTTGTTGCGATTTTCAATAGATAGTTTGAATAAGGTATGCCTTTATCTTTATATTTATCAATTGAAAATAATGCTCTTGTAAAAACCTCTTCTGTTAAATCTTTTGCATCTTCTTTTGAACCAACTCTTCCAAATATATAGTTTAATATTAAAGAAAAATATTCCTCGAAAATTTTTCCAAAGGCTTCTTTGTCCTCTTTTGCCCTTTCTAATAAATTTTTTTCAATCTCCCTATCAAGCATAAAAATATTTATATAATATATTTATTTTTAAAAGAGGACTTTCAATAAAGATATTTAAAATGATTTATTAGCCCTTAAGATATTTTAATTTTTCTACTTCTTCTTCGTCAACTATATATTCAGATTCAAATTTTTTCTCTTCAACAACTTTTTTTCTTATTTCTTCTTCATGAAGGGCTCTAACAGAAAGTCTCATTTTTCTATCTGAAGGCTTTAATTCAACAACCTTTGCTTCAATTTCCTGACCAATTTGAAGTGCCTCTTCTGGTTTTTTGATTTTCTTTAAAGTTATTTGAGATATATGTATCAGTCCTGTAACTCCTTCTTCTAACTCTATAACTGCCCCAAAAGGTAAAAATCTAATTACTTTTCCTTTAACAATAGTTCCAACAGGATACTTTTCTTCGACATTTTCCCATGGATGTGATTTTGTTTGTCTTAATGAAAGTGATACTCTCTCTTCATCTGGATCAACATTCAATATCTTTACTTTAATTTTCTGTTTTTTTCTTACAATCTCTCTTGCTGGCTTTCTTGGACCCCATGTTAACTCAGAGAGATGAATAAGTCCTTCAATACCTTTTCCAAGATCAACAAAAACTCCAAACTCTACTATACCAACAACTGTACCAATAACAATCTCTCCCTCTTTTTTCTTTAATTCATAAAAATATTCTTTTCTCTCTCTTTCTTTTTCTTCTTCAAGAATAACTCTTCTTGAACAAATAATTTTTCTTATCTCTCTATCAAATTCAATTATTTTTACTTTAAGAGTTTTGTTTAGATAATTATTAAGTTCTTTTCTTCTTATTACATTCAATTCTATTTGGGTTCTTGGTAAAAACGCAGGCAGTCCTAAGTCAATAAGTAGTCCACCTTTAACAATTCTTGTAACTTTCCCTTCTATATCCTTTTTGTTTTCAAATGCCTCTTTTAATTCTTTCCAAGTAGATTCATAGTCTGCTCTTCTTTTAGAAAGAACAAGTTCTCCTGTTGGACCTTCTGTTCTAACAACATAAACATCAATCTCTTCGCCTTCTTTGACTATGTCCTTTGCAGAAATATGTTTATCTTTTGTTAGTTCTTTAATTGGAATGTAGGTCTCAAATTTTCTACCAACACTTACAAGTGCTCCATCATCTTCAACCTTTACCACTACTGCAGGAACAATTTCTCCTTTTTTAAATTTTCTTGGAAGATAATCTTCAGTAATTTTTCTTACTTCATCTAATTCCTCTTTAACATCCTCTTCAACTTCTTCTTTTACTTCTTCTTCCATCTCAGAGATGATGTTTCTAATTTCTTCTTCACCTAATTTTTCATCTTCAAGGCTCTCCTCTTCAATTTTTTCTTCCTTAGTTTCTTTTTCTAACTCTTCGAGGATTTCTTCATCTTTTTTAGAAAATTCCTCATCCTTTTCAACCATATTAAGCCTCCTTTGTTAAATATTCTTTTGCCTGATTAACAATATAAGAAAAACTCTCTTTATCATGAATTGCAAGTTCAGAAAGAATTTTTCTGTTAATCAGGATTGAACCCTTTTTAAGCCCATAAATAAACCTTGAATAAGACAAACCAAATTCTTTAAGTGCAGCATTAATTCTTGTAATCCATAAACTTCTCATATCTCTTTTCTTTAATCTTCTACCTACATAAGAGTAATGAAATGAATGCTCTACTGCTTCCCTTGCAACACGATATCTTATTGAAGGAGCACCTCTAAATCCTTTAGCAAATTTTAATATTTTTTTTCTTCTTCTTCTTGTATATGGGCCACCTTTAATCCTTGCCATAAGTTACCTCCTTGAACCTAATATCTTTCTAACTTTATTTTCGTCTTCTTTAGATACTTCTTTATATCTTATCTGTTTTACTTTTTTACTTGATTTTTTCTTTTCAAGATGATGAGAATGTCCTGTTCTTCTTCTCATTATCTTTCCACTTCCAGTTACCTTAAACCTCTTCTTTGCTGTTTTCGAGATTTTTAACTTGGGCATCCTTACTTCCTCCTTTTTTTAATGGACCTATTAAACACTCAATCCTTTTGCCCTGAAAAAAGGGCTCTTTTTCAATAACTCCAACTTCTGACAATTCATTAAGAACTTTTTTAATTAACTCAAAACCTCTTTCTTTATTGGAAAGTTCTCTTCCTCTAAAAAATATTGATATCTTTACTTTATCTCCATCAAGCAACCATTCTTTTGCGTTTTTTATTTTATACTCCAAATCTCCCTTTCCTATAAAAGGCCTCAATTCAAGGTTTTTAACATCAAAAGTAACCTGTTTCTTTTTAGCTTCCTTTTTTTTCTTAGTTAATTCATATTTGAATTTACCATAATCTATAATCTTACATACTGGAGGGATTATACCTGGATTTATCTCTACCAAATCTAAACCTTTTTCTTCTGCGAGGGAAAGTGCTTCTTCTATTGGAAATATTCCTAACTGTTTTCCTTCGCTATCTATAACCCTAACCTCCTTTGCCTTAATCGCCTTGTTAATCCTTAAAGAAACCTCTTTAATAGTAAATCACCCCCGTTGACTCATCACTCACTTTTTGCTCTCAACCTCCTTTTTAAGTTTTTCAATTATATTATCAATAGAAAAATTACCAAGATTTCCCTGACCCTTTTTTCTAACCGCAACTTCTTTTTTCTCCTTTTCTTTCTTTCCAATTACAAAGAGATAGGGAACTTTCTCTATTTCTCCATTTTTTATCTTTTCCTGCAGGGCATCCTGCGAAAAATCCAATTCAACTCTAAAACCAACCTCAAGAAGTTTATTATACACCTCTTTAGCATAATCTTCAATATCACAAGTTACAGTTATAACTTTAATCTGCACTGGAGAAAGCCATAAAGGGAAGTTACCTGCAAAATTTTCAATAAGAGCACCAAAAAATCTCTCAATAGAACCAAGAACAACTCTATGAATCATAACAGGAATATGTTCTTTTCCATCACTACCCATATATGTAAGATTGAATCTTTGTGGCAAATTAAAATCTACTTGAATTGTTGGACCTTGCCATAATCTTTCAAGAGAATCCTTAAGTTTTATATCAATTTTAGGACCATAGAATACTCCTTCTCCTGGATCTATTTTATAATCAATTTTTTCAATCTCAAGTGCTTTAATCAATGCATTTGTTGCTTTTTCCCAAAGTTCAAGTGTTCCAACAAATTTTTCTGGCCTTGTTGAAAGATATATCTCATAATTTTCAAAACCAAATGTCTTCATCATGAAAAGGGCAAAATTTAAAACACCTATTATCTCATCTTCAAGTTGATCTTCAGTACAAAAAATATGAGCATCATCCTGTGTAAATCCTCTAACTCTTAGAAGTCCGTGCAAGACTCCAGATCTCTCATATCTATAAACTGTACCAAGTTCAAAAAACCTTAAAGGAAGTTCTCTATAACTTCTTGTTCTTGATTTATAGATAAGTATATGACCTGGACAGTTCATTGGCTTAACAAGATATGGCACCTCATCAACTTCAATCTGTGAATACATATTATCCTTATAATATGAAAGATGACCTGAAATTTCCCATAGTTTTGCTTTTGCAATATGGGGAGTATAAACAAATTGATACCCTCTTTTTAAGTGTTCCTCTCTCTCAAAGTCCTCTATTATCTTTCTTATGATACCGCCTTTTGGATGGAAGAAAATAAATCCAGGACCTGCCTCTTCTGGATGAATACTAAAAAGATCGAGTTCTTTGCCAAGTCTTCTATGATCTCTTTTCTCGATTTCTTTCAATCTTTCAATATGTTTGTTCAATGAATTTTCATCAAAAAATGAAGTTCCATAAATTCTTTGAAGAACCTCTCTTTTTTCATCTCCTCTCCAGTAACTCGAAGAGGATGATAAAATTTTGAAGTTTTTAATTAGTTTTGTATCCTTTAAATGTGGACCTCTACATAAATCAAAAAATTCACCAACTTTGTATATGCTTACAGTATCTCCTTCTATTTCATCTATAAGTTCGAGTTTAAATTTTTCATCTTTAAAGATTTCTCTTGCTTCTTTTTTGTCGATATCAAATTTTTCAAATTTTAAATTTTCTTTTAACAATTCTTTCATCTTATTTTCAATATTTATTAAATCTTCAGGTGTGAAAGTTTTATTGATATAAAAATCATAATAAAATCCATTTTTTATTGATGGACCAATAGCAAGTTTTACATCAGGAAAAAGTTTTTTTACTGCATAAGCCATTATATGAGATGTTGAATGATTAAGAATTGTTAATGATTCATCATTTTCTTTTCTTAAGAATTTAATTTTATCTTTATCTATCGGCTTATAATAAAAATCTACAATCATATTATCATTAACTTTAGCGCCAATGAAATCTTCATTATCATTAATATCTAATAAAATAGAAAAAAGGTTATCACCTTCATTAATAATTAAATTCTTTTTAAGATCTTCTAAGAAAATCTCTACTTTCATAAATCTCCTTAATTAAAAAAATAAAAAATGGTGGGCGATAGTGGACTCGAACCACTGACCTCTTCGGTGTCAACGAAGCGTTCTCCCTCTGAACTAACCGCCCACTCTCAATTTATATTATAATAATTTGACTATTTGTCAAGAATTTTTAGGTATTAAAATTTGTTATAATATAATAAAAAAATAAATATATAAAATTGAAAGGAGATTTTTATGAAAAAAATTTTGTTACTTTTTTTAATAATTTTTTTGTTGGTAAATGTTAAATTTGTTTTAAGTAGTGAAGTTATCTGGAATACTTATCGTGGCAATACACAAAGATGGGGTTATTCAGATTCACAATTTTCTCCACCATTAATGGAAGCATTTAGATATAATAGTAATGCTACTTTTTCATCGCCTATTTATGCTAATGGTAAAATATTTGTGGGTTCTGGAGATAAAAATCTCTATTGTTTTGATGCAGAAACTGGTAATATTTTATGGACTTATGAAACAGATGGAGCAATAACTCACGCACCCACATATGATAATGGAAAAATTTATTTTGGAAGTGTTGATGGTTATTTCTTCTGCTTAGATGAAAATAATCCTCAAAAATACTTCTGGAGATATATAACTTATTCAAAAATATATGTTTCACCCCTTGTTATAGGAAACATTGTTTATTTTGCTTCTGAAAATGGACTTGTTTATGCTTTTGATAAAATTACTGGAAAGGAGGTTTGGAATACTCCTTTTTTAACTCAAGGAAAAATAAACTCAGCAATTGCTGGAGATGATACATCAATATTTTTCATCTCTCAGGATGGAAATCTCTATGCTGTTCATCCATTAACAGGATCGCTTCTATGGAAAAAAATAGTAGGACCAAATGTAAAATCAACTCCTGTTATAAAAGAAAATTATGTTTATATTTTGAATAATATGGGGCAACTTCTTGCAATTGATAGAACCACAAGAAATCAGGATTGGTATTATAATTTGGGTCAGGATACAAATACAACCCCGGCAATTTCAGGTGATTTAGCAATTATTTTAGGAAAGAATGGCAAAATTGCTTGTGTTGATTTAAAGACTGGAAAAGCAAGATGGGAAAGAACCCTATCTGGTAGTTTCGATACATCTCCTGTTGTCACTGATAAATACATTTTTGTAGGTGATAGCGCTTCAACATTATACATGTTATCAATTGAAAATGGAACAACATCATGGTTTACAAAATTTGAAAAAGGTTTTTATAACGATTTTTGCATTCAAAACAATAGATTATATACTGTTGGTTTAGATTTTTCTTTAAGATGTTTTATCTCTCAACTACCTCCTTCTCTTAAAGTTGAACCAATTACTTTAGATTTTGGTGAAGTTGAAGTTAATTCCAAAAAAACATTGAGTTTAAATTTAAAAAATGTTGGTGGAGGAACATTAACAGGAACTCTTGAATCTTCTATTTATTGGATAAAAGTTTTTCCAACAGAATTTTCAGGAAATGATGTTGTTATAAATGTAACAGTTGATACAACTGGTTTTGAAATGGAAAAAAATTATCAAGGTAAGGTTACTATAAAATCAAATGGTGGAAATCAAGAAGTATCTGTTGTTTTAAAGACAGCAAGTTTACCTGCTAAATTATCTGTCACGCCAAAATTGCTTGATTATGGAAATATAAATAAAGGAGACAAAAAAACAATTCAAATAACTATAAAAAATCTTGGTGGTGGAGTTCTTTTTGGAACACTATCAACAGATGTTAATTGGATTGAATTTGAAACGATAAATTTTGAAGGAAATAATATCTTAATAAATGTGACATTGAATGCTTCAAATTTAATTCCAGGTCAAAAATATAAAGGTTATATTTATGTTGAATCAAATGGTGGAAAAGAAACTGTTGAAATAAATATAAATGTCGTTGAAGCAAATCCATCAATATATGTTGATACAAACACTTTAAATTTTGGAGAAGTTAAAAAAGGAGATTCACCAACTAAAATGTTTGTAATTTCTAATAAAGGTGGTGGAACACTATCTGGAAATTTAGTAGCAAATCAATCATGGATAATTTTAAGTGATAAAACTTTTTCTGGAAATGAAAAAAGAATACAGGTTACTCTTAATACATCTAATTTGAAAGAGAATGAATTATATACTGGTAAAATTGAGATAAGTTCTAACGGTGGTGCTTATACAGTTGAAGTCTATGTAAAAATAGTACCAAAAGAAGAAAAACCTCAAAAAATAATATTGTTATTACAGATAGGCAATAAAACTATGTATGTAAATAATAGCCCTCAACAAATTGATGTTGCACCAACAATAATTGAAGGAAGAACTCTTTTACCAATTAGATATGTAGTTGAACCACTTGGTGCAAAAATTTTTTGGGATGATGTTGAAAAAAGAGTAACGATAGAATTTAAAGATATAACAATTGATCTTTGGATAGGAAAGAACATTGCAAAAGTTAATGGAAAATATAAAGCAATTGATCCTAATAATCCAAAAGTGGTTCCACTTATCATCTCTGGAAGAACAATGCTTCCAGTTAGATTTGTTGCTGAAAATTTGGGATGTGATGTTGGTTGGGATGCAACAACAAAAACTGTTACTATAACCTATCCTAAAGATTAAATAGTTTCTTTTTCACATATTTCTTTATAAATATAGGAACTATTTCTTATTTTTCTTTCAAGTGTTTTAAAATCTACTTCATAGAGTCCAAACTTCATTGAATATCCTTCAGCCCATTCAAAGTTATCCATCAATGACCAATAAAAATATCCAATGATGTCAACTCCATCTTTTTTTGCTCTTTTTAATGCATCTATACTTTTTCTTATAAATTCTCCTCTTAACTTATCCTCTCTATCTGCAATTCCATTTTCAGTAACAATAATTTTTTTATTATATTTTTTTAAATTAACCAATATTTCATATAGTCCTTCAGGATAATATTCATACCCAAAATCTGTTAATATTGCATCTTTTCTTTTTGCTTCAGAAAAAATTTTGAATGGATGGAATTTTACAAAGGCTCTTGTGTAATAATTTACGCCAATAAAGTCAAAAGAATCTTTTAAAGAAGAAATAACTTCATTACCTCCAAATGGCTTTTTAATTACGCCCTCATAAAGACAATCTAAGAATTTAAAATCATATAATTCTGATAAATAATTTGCTAATTTTTTATCCAAAAAAAATTTTCTATAGGGATAAAAAAGTTGCATATTATGAGCAATTGAAACTAAACTCTCTTCTTTTTCTTCTTTTATTATTGTATAAGCCCTGTTGTGAGATAGAATTAAATTTTTTACTACTTTAAATGCTTTTTTTATACTTTTTTCTCCAGGAGGCCACCAACCAAAAATGTAACCTAAAACAGCAAGAACAACAGGTTCATTTATGGTTATCCAATAATTAACATAATCTTTAAAATATGGGATAACTTTTCTTACAAATCTTGAAAAATATTCAACTGAATCTGGATTTAAAAAACCACCTTTTTCTTTTAACCAGATGGGAATTGTAAAATGATGAAGAGTTAAAAAAGGTTCGATATCAAGTTTTTTAAGTTCCTTTAACATATCTATATAGTGTTCTATCTCTTTTTCATCAAATTTACCTTCTTCTTTTTCAATTCTACTCCACTCAATAGAAAATCTATATGAATTATTATTTAAAAATTTGATAAGTTTAAAATCATCCTTATAAAGGTGGTAATGATCGCAAGAAGGGTTTGATGAATCATTTGTCTTTATTTTACCCATCTTTTCCCATTCCCACCAATCATTATAAAAATTTCCTCCTTCAACCTGATGACTTGAAGTTGCAGTTCCCCAAAAAAACTTTTCCATTTATACCTCCTTTATATATGTATTTTTTAAAATATCAAAAAATATATTAAAATTTACTTTTCCACCTTCTAAAAGAGTAACATTACTAACTGATGCCGAAATACCATATTTTAAAGAATCAAATACGCTCATTCCTTCATCTATTCCATGAACAAAACTACCCATAAAAGAATCTCCTGCTCCAACTGGATTAACAGGTTTTACTTTATATTTTGAATAAATCTTATAAATTTTTCTATTATAAGAAAAAATCGCACCTTTATCTTCAAGAGTAACAACAAAAACTAATGTTTTTAAATTTTTTGAAACTTCTGAAAGACATTTTAAGATATCTTCTCCACAATCAAATGTATTTCTAAATTCCTTCTCATTTATTTTTACAAAAAAGATTTCAAATTGTTTAACTATTTTTAATAATATTTCACCATGAATATCGAGAAATATTTTTCTATCTTTAAAAATTTTCAAAAGATCTAAAATATTTTTTTCTTTTATTCCCTGTGGAAAACTACCTGATATAACAATGTATTGAAAACTTTCACATCTTTTATTAATTTCATCTAATAAACCATAAAAATCATCTTCTTCTATATTTGGTCCAATTTCATAAATTTCAGTTACATTGGAATATTTATCAACAAAAATGTTACAAATTCTATTCTCAGAGTTAATTTCATAAAGAAGAGATAAAATTCCTTCTTTTTTTAAATTTTCTTCAATAAATTTACCATTGAAACCACCTTTAAAACCTGAAACAGTAGAAATTTTACTAAATGATTTTAAAGCCCTTGCAACATTTACTCCTTTTCCACCAGGTAGTGCTGACAAAACTTTAACTCTATTTTCTTTAAATA
>JBAMLT010000059.1:0-1449 GCA_039793425.1 Caldisericota bacterium | reverse complement strand
GCTCGAAAACCTAAGTGCAATCCAAAATAAAAATAGAAATATGAGGTACTTATTCAAAAGCAAAAACTCACCTCTTAATAAGTATAAAAAAGAAATAATGGAAAAACTGTAAAAAACGATTAAAAAGGCGCTCTTCTTAAGCTTCATATCATAAAATACGCTTCCCAAAAATAAACCACAAATAAACATACCCAAAACAACTCCAAAAATAGAAAAATTCATATATAATTCACCTACAAGACCAGGTGGAATTGTTGTTCCACTATGAAAAATAGCTGGAAAGAGCTCTTGAGTATAAATTCCTGCACCCGAAAACATTGGTTTGTTAATAAAAAAAGTACTCGGAATTAAAGAAATCAAGAAACCTATTATTGTCTTTCCGTACTGAAACCCTAAAATTGAAGGAATACCTTTTAAAGCAAAATATAACTGTTGTGGGCCAATTAATACATCTCCAAAAAGGTCACGAGCTATCGCTAAAAAGAAATATTCTGAGAAAAGATATTTGAAATTCCAATTGGTAATTATAAAAACCTGTAATACTTTATAAAATACTGCCCCAAATAAACCCAAAATGCTTAGCAAAAACACTCTCTTTGTACTGAGCTGTTTAATATAGTAATTATAAGATAAGAGAATCAAGCCTAGTATTATAAATATAATGCCTCTATTTATTAGTAAGGATGCAGATAAAATAGAAGTTAGCAAAAGCAATACAAATGAAAATGTAATTTTCTTATCATGTAACAATATAAGAAGAGAGGCAATGCTTAGGAACATGTAACCAAATGTAAAAATATATTTGCCAGACATTATTTGAAACTTGTTTTCAAGATTTAAAATAATGGACAAAGCTCCTCCAGAAATTCCAACAAATAATAAGGTCTCTAAAACACCAACTATTACATAAAGAAAGATTATATTATAATAATTATATTTATTCCAGAAAATTTCTGATTTAACAGAAGTTTTATGGAAGACTCGGGATACTTTTATCCAGAAACTGAAATAAATCCCCCAAATTAAACAAACAAAAGATATAAACGCAACTATAATTGTATTAATTCTGTCAATTTCAGTCGGGGATACACCTGCAAAGAATATCCCAACTGTCTTAGTAAAGTAATCATCACCTTGTACGAATTGAAAAGAAGGGAAAATATAGAAAAGAATAAAAAACAAAGTTAATAAAATTTGTGGTGAAAAAAAATCATGAAAAGGATCTCTATATATAATCAAAACCAAAAAAATAAAAACTACTATAGAAATTAGTATAAGTACGAGCATAGCATTCAATCAAAAACCATTTAATAAGTCAGCCTTCATCATAATCTTTATCAACTCTTTAAAATTTACTTTTGGCTCCCACCCTAAAATTTTCCTCGCTTTTGAAGAATCACCAATAAGAATTTCAACCTCAGCTGGTCTATAAAACTGCTCTGAAACTTT
>JBAMLT010000058.1:800-1461 GCA_039793425.1 Caldisericota bacterium | reverse complement strand
ATCAAAATGTTTAGTTTTGTTGGCGATACTATTTTGGACCCCTTTTTAGGTAGTGGAACTACAACTTTGGCCGCTAGAAACTTAGAACGGAATTCAATTGGTTACGAAATAAATGAAAAATTTTTATCAATAATTAGAGATAAAGTTGGCATAAATGAAAAAGAACTTATCAAAAATGCGGATTTTGAAATTATCAAACAAAAACCGCTAAAAGTGGATTGGAATTCGGAAATTTTAAAATTGCCTTATCAGTTTAAAGACCCAATTAAATTTGATAAAAAAATAGACCCAAGAAAATTAAAATTTGGCTCTAAGATTGATTTCTCAAAATCACCAAGAGAAGAATTTTTTGCGGTAAAAAATGTTATCAGTCCAGAAGAAGTAATTTTGAATAATAATTTGAAGGTAAAACTGCTTGGAATAAAAACTAAAAAAGAACTCGTTGATAAGGCAATAAATTATTTAAATATTAAATTAAAAAATCAAAGAGTGTTTTTGAAATACGATAGTATTAAATATGACAAAAATGGAAACCTCTTGGTATATCTTTATTTAAAAAATAAAACATTTATTAATGCTCATTTGATAAAAAATGGGCTAGTCGAAGTCGATACCGAGCTCAATTATCTTTATAAAGATAAATTTATTAAACTAAAACAAC
>JBAMLT010000058.1:0-790 GCA_039793425.1 Caldisericota bacterium | reverse complement strand
AAGAATGGTTGGGGCGGTTTCTGACGAAATAAGAAAATGTGCGCCTAAAACAGTAAAAGAATGGGAAGAATATTATTTTAAAAATGTTTATCCCAAAGAACATTTAATTGAGATAGGTAAAAAACTTTATGTGAAAATAACCGAAGTGTTGAGGGCTGAAATTGATGATATTACTGAGGAGGATTGCGTTAATTATGTGATAAATCTTGTTATTAACAGGACATTTGATGGTTATATGACTGAAAAGAAAACTATTTATGAACAACTGCAAGATATTTTAAGAGTAAAAATTGAACCCGCACCAGATGAGTGGGATAGGTTATTTAATGTAGATTTTTTCATCAAAATCAAAGACTGGTATTTAGGATTACAAATTAAACCGGCCGGTTATGCTTTTATAACTCAAATTATAAATGAAAGGAAAAATCAAGAAGCGACTCATAAAAAATTTACTGCTAAATATGGTGGAAGAGTATTTTATGTGATTTCAGTAAAAGATGGAGACAAGAAAAAAATATATAACACAGGAGTAATCGAAGAAATAAAACAAGAAATGGAAAGATTAAAAAATTTATAAAATAATTTGCTGCCCAATCTTGCATTTCAATATCATTTGTCCTCAGATGAGCGCAAGCAACGCTGACATTCTTTCTTATCTCCAATCACATCTGTCCAGAATAATAATTGAAAAAAAGCCACGGTCACATGAGATTTAATTAAATAAACATAAACCCCAAAAATGCAATAGGAAAGTTTGCTCATTCGTTCGGGGTACCCCATCACTCATTAC
>JBAMLT010000057.1:0-1463 GCA_039793425.1 Caldisericota bacterium | reverse complement strand
TTTATATGACTGGTGATTAAAGAATTATATTCATTTAATTTCTTTTTGAATGTTTCATCATTGATTTTATAATTCATATAGTTATTAATGAGATCTTCAAGTTTTATTTTTAATACTGGATCTTGAGATATATTTTTTATAAAACCATTTAAAAACGAAATGTCACGATTATTAATTTGATTCAATTTGGAAATGAGTTTGCCGTCATTTTTATTCACTAAATTTTTAAAGGACTCATTAGCTTCGCGTGCTTTTGATGAAAATTTATTATTAAGATCATTGATATCTATCCTTTTAAGATATCCGGAAAGTTCAGGAACTAGCCCTCGTTTATTAACTTCTCTTAAACCGCTATCAAATATATTATTTAGTTTTAATAAATTACTCATACTTATCGATTTATATATACAAACTATAGTTTTAAACTTTTCTCTTTCAATCAGTTGCTGATTGATAATCACAATATTGAGATGAAAAATAATGGAAGTCCGTGACTGAAAAGTATTTAATAATAAAGTATGAATGTTTTTCATGAAATCAAGAATAAAACAAAATTTAGAAAAAAACGAACATGAAAAAAGAATTAACAATGAATTTGCAAAAAGACCTACTCTTAACGAGTATTTTATGAAAATATGTGATGACGTTTCTAGTAGGGCAACATGCAGAAGAAGAAAAATTGGGGCTGTGATAGTTAAAGATAAGCAGATCCTTTCAACAGGATACAATGGAGCACCCAAGGGCTTAGCTGATTGTCTTGAAGAGGGATGTTTAAGAGACAAACTAGGAATTAAAAGTGGAACAAGGCATGAAATATGTAGAGCAGTACACGCAGAACAGAATGCTATAATCCAATGTGCATACCATGGTGTTTCATCTAAAGACGCCACTCTTTATGTAAATTCCTCTCCTTGTAGAATTTGTGCAAAGATGATAATCAATGCAGGTATAAAAGAAGTTAAATATAAAGGAAATTACCCAGATAAAGAAGCATTTTCTCTTTTCAAAGAAGCTGGAATTAAAGTAACAAGGATAAAGATATAACAAAATATAATTTAAAAACAAAAACATAATTTAAAAACAACCGAACAAAAACTGAGATTTATAATTGAGATTTTTAATTGAAATTAGAATCGTATTCAACATTTACTTCAAAATGGTGCCGATAAAATCTCTTCCTTCTAGTAGGTTCTCAAGATTTTTCATATTATTTCCGTTTAATATATAAACAGTCAACCCTAATTTTTCAGCCATCTTTGCTGCAACAGGATCAAATGGGGCACTCAATCCAGGGCTCCATTTATCTCCAACTAATTGTCTATAATATTTCCAACTAATTTGCCTTAATGGTCTTGCATCTTTAAACTGTTTTGGATTTTTATCATAGACATAATCTACATTTGTGAGATTTATTATGGTTTTGACACCATAGCTTTTTGCAAGAATAACTGCATCATAATCAG
>JBAMLT010000056.1:219-1464 GCA_039793425.1 Caldisericota bacterium | reverse complement strand
ACAAATAATAAAAAATTTCAAGTTGTAGGATTACATATGTTTTGGGACCTTTCAGGGGTTAATTCTTTGTTTTCTTTTTTCTATCTAAAGAGAATCACCACTTTTAAAATACCTTTATAGTTATTCCTCTCTTTAGATGTGTATTTTGTTTATGAGATTGTGTAAAAATAAATACCAGCACACTACATTCTTCTGTCATACTCCGAAATTTGAAATTCAACATCCAATACTTAAAATTGCTTATGTCTTACATTTCACTTCTCACCCATCATCTTTTCACTAAAATTAAATTATGTTTGATTTTATAAGTATTGTCTTTTAATGTTCCAGAATCCAATATCCAAAATTTAAAATTGTTCCACATCTTATTTTTATGTCTCGAGATTTGCTTAATTACTAATTAATTTAAGATAAACTTGGATTTAGTAGGTTTTGGAATAATAATAATGATGAAGAATTTTTTTAATTTGATCTATGAAAATTTGGGTATTATCTTTAAACAATGATAATTGAACAACTACAGTCTATAAAAAAATTAGATAATGGTTCTTCAAGTTTTTCTTTGTTTGCTTCTAAAAGTTTTTTAGTTATTTTACTATTTTAATTAGCTCACTCAAGTCAGGACAGTTAAGGTATCTTAAATTTCTTTCTCCAAGAATAGGCTTAGAAAAACAGAAAAAAATTCTTTTTCAATTAGTTTGATTATTGCAATATGAAAATCTTTTTCCACCTGAATATGATATGATAACAACTTTCCTTTTTTCTGTTTTCTTTGATATTATTTAATAATTTCTCTCAATTTTCTCTATTTTCATATCTTTAACCTTATTTTTGTGGTAGGTTAATTAAATGTTAATCAATTAGAGAGACTAAATATTTCTTTTATAGTAATGTAAAATTCAAATGCTTTCCTGGTTTTTTAATAGTTTAAAGTAGTATTTTCCTTTTATAAACTCCATTTGTATTATTTTTTTATTAACAAGCTTTGCAGCGGCATTAATCACATTGTTTCCATCTGTGCAATCCTGACATAGTGGTATTTTCTTTGCTATCTTAAGAACTGTTTGAGTATCTATATTGTTTTTCCGTTTAAGTATTTCTATAAGACATTTTTCGTTATCAGTAAGGTACTCTTTTGAAAATTTTTGCTTCTTTTTTTTATCATTTTCTCTTTTAAGTGGCATAAAATCATCCCATCCAAATATCTCAATGTATTTTCTATCCACTCCTTTGCAGATTTTATAA
>JBAMLT010000056.1:0-209 GCA_039793425.1 Caldisericota bacterium | reverse complement strand
ATAAAGTATGCATTTTTCACATATCTTTCCCTTTATCTTTTCTTCATTTGCATTTTCATCTAGATCTATTCTTCTGCCATCAGGTGAGGTCACAAGCGTGTTAAATGGGGAGAGCCCTATTGCTTGCTGATAATATTCATCAAGAAAACATGGTGGCACATTTAAAAAAAGTATTTCATTAGAGAGTCCGTTTTTCTTCATCATTTCTA
>JBAMLT010000055.1:0-1466 GCA_039793425.1 Caldisericota bacterium | reverse complement strand
TATCTGGCATTTACCGAATAGACATCAAGGATTTTCAAAAAAATATTCATTTTTTAGCAAATACGATATAGCACTGCTTGCAGGGGAAGGAGTATTGAATGAAAAATACGAAGAAGAATTAGAAAATTATTTAAAAGAAAGAGGGCAAAAATTATTAGATACTTATGAAGTGATTATATACGCACAAAAGGGAGATAGTTATTGGGATAAAAAAAAGGGAAGTAAATGGGCAAAAATATCAGATCACATTACTTGGACAGCAGAAACAGAAGCATCAAGTGGTCAAAATATAATTTTCGGAACAAAGCCAATCCAAATTTTAGTGCCTTATATCAAAATTTTAAGTCCTCGCAATGGAATAGTTGTAGATTGCTTTGGAGGGTCTGGATCAACATTAATTGCTTGTGAGATAATGAAAAGAAAATGTAGAATGATAGAAATAGAGCCTTTATATGCTGAAGTAATAATAAAGCGTTGGGAAAAATATACAGGTCAAAAAGCGAAAAAGATAAATTAATGTCAGTTGAAAAAGAATTTTATTGCACCAGAGTTTTTGCAGAGAATTTACAATCAAAAAAAACAATCAATATCAACATAGGTGGAGCAAGGAGTAGTAAATCATATTCAATATTACAGCTAATTCTTTATTATTTTACTTCACAAAAAAATAAAAAATTTTTGATAATCAGGAAAACAAGACCTGCTTTAAAATTGACTTGCTGGACACCATTTTTGGATCTGTTGCAAAATTATAACATATATGATTATTGCTTTGTTAATAAATCTGATTTAAATTTGCAACTGATAAATAATATTATTTATTTCAGAAGCATAGACAAGATCAGCAAAATGAAATCATCAGGATTTAATTATATTTTTATTGAGGAAGCAGAGGAAATTGATTATGAGACTTATCAAATTTTAAAAATGAGATTATCATTACAAACTACAAAACAAGAACCTAATAAAATGTTTATAGCTTTTAACCCTGTTCAATGTTGGATACAAGAAAAAATTTTGAATAATCCGCAGGAAATGAAAGATGTTCAAGTTATTAAATCAACTTATAAAGACAATCCTTTTTTATCAAAAGAATATATTCAAATGCTTGAAGATTTGAAATATCAAGATGAAAATCTATACAAGATTTATTGTCTTGGTGAATTTGCAGAATTACCAAATAAGATTTATACTTATAAAATGATAGATAATTATGATGAAATTAATGCTGATGAAATTATTTATGGGCTTGACTTTGGTTTTAATAATCCTACTGCTTTGATTGAGATAAAAATCAAGGATAAAATCATATATGAAAAAGAACTATTATATCAGACAGGCTTGACTACGGAACAAATAATAGAGAAAGTAAAATCACTTGTTTTACCGAATAAATATATCTTTGCTGATGCTGAAGAGCCAAGATTGATTGATGAAATGAAACAAGCAGGGTTAATGGTGTATCC
>JBAMLT010000054.1:0-1485 GCA_039793425.1 Caldisericota bacterium | reverse complement strand
AAAATGCATTTCAAAAGATAATGGAATTTGGAAAACATGCTGTTGAAGCAATAGAAAATCCCTATAAATCAACAGTGAAAATATTGAAAAATTTAGGTTTATTTACATTCAATCCATTAGATAAAATTAACGCAAAACTCTAGAAATAATAATAAGCTTTATAAGGTCAAATCAAATGGGACTACAAGGGTTTAATGGGTTAACAATAAATTTATAAATGTTATAATTCATTATCTAATTAAATGAAATTAAATATCCAACACAAAAGAATCCCTAAAAATATAGCATTCTTTGGAAGTTTTTATCCTCGGATAGACAGACTTGCTACAACATCTATTGGAATGGTAATGTTAATGTCAATGGGTTTCCCTAAATCAAATATAACGATTCTAGCACCCATTGATTCGAGGATTCCAGATAATTATTCATCAAATGTAATAATTGAAAATATTTGGGATTATGATAATATTTCATCTCTTTTTAAAGTTTTATTCTTTCTTATTAGAAGTAAAAAGAAATTTGATATTGTCTTTTTCAATTTAATACTCACATCTTTTGGGAAAAAAAAATTATCTAATGGAATAGGTTTATTAATTCCATCTATATTAAGTGTTGTTAATCAAAAAAAGCCTGTGGTATATCTTCATAATTTAATAGAAACTCAGAATCCGGAAAAACTTGGGTACGAAAAAGTTTACTTTTCAAAATTATTTGTTAAATTGTTAGAAAAAATTTTATTTAAAACTACAAATATTGTTGTTCCATTGGAATCACAAAAAAAAGAAATTGAAAAATTATATAATATAAAGGTGAAACAAGCTATTTTTTTGGGAGTGGAGGGGATTTGGGCATTAAGAAATCATTTGACATTAAATAATAGATCTAAAGTTGATAATTTAGGAAGTATTAGAATACTTTTATTTGGTGCATGGGGGCCTCAAAAAGATATTATAAATATATTAGAGATGCTTCAAAAATTATCAATTGATAATAAAAATTTACACGTTACAATTGCCGGATCAATAAATCAAAATTTTCCTAAATACAAAGAAAAACTAAATTTTATTATTAAGAAATTAAACTCGAATATATTTTATTTCATTGAAAATCCTGATGAAGTAAATGTCCCAGATCTGTTTTTTAATTCTGATATTATTATTCTTCCTTACAATGCAGCAGGAGGATATTCAGCAGTTATGAATGTCGCTAGCCTTTATTGTTTAAAGATTATTTCTTATGATACAGAAGATTTGAGAGAAATTTCCCGTATAATAGGTGTAGAAATTGATTTCATAGAAAAGAATAATTTAGAAAGTTTAAAAAAAGCAATAAATAACTTTATTTGGAAACCTAAATTAAAAGGTTTGGAACAAGAAATAAGAGAACGTTTGGAGAACGAAAAAAATAAAATGATAAAGATACTTGAATCTTTTTTTTAACCGTAACTCCTTAAATTTTAGGTAATATGTCAACCTTTAATTTTGA
>JBAMLT010000053.1:0-1489 GCA_039793425.1 Caldisericota bacterium | reverse complement strand
AATATTATGTCCGATTTAGAAGAAATGGGATACCTTAAACATTCCTATATATCAAGCGGAAAAATTCCAACTGAGCTTGGTTACAAAGCATATGTACAGCATCTATTGGAAAAGAAAAGAAAGAGTTTAAAACCAAGATTAAAACAAATTGATAATATAAATTTAAGCACCATTGAAGATTTTGTTTCAGATATATCGAATATCTTATCTAATTCGTGTGGTTTGATATCCATGGTTAGCTCTCCTAATATATTTAAATTAAAACTAAAAGATATTAGTTTGATAAAAATTGGATCTAATAAATTGCTGTGCGCTGTAATAGCTGAGCCGTCAGTTGTGGAAACAAAAATAATAGAAGTTGCAAAAGATTATTCTGAAAGTGAGCTAAATGATATAGTCCAGTTTTTAAGTGAAAATTACAAAGGTTGGGAGCTAGAAAAAATTCAGGAAGATTTAGAAAACTCATTGTCGAAAAGCAGACAAGAGTGCGATTTAATATTTAAAAAGTTAAAAGAAAAAAGTAAAGCTCTGTACTTTTCTGGTGTTCAAAATCTATTGAAAGAAAGAGAATTTTATGAAGATTATGAACAGTTGAATAAAATTCTTGATGTTATAGAAAAAAGAAAACATGTTTCTGAAATAGTTGATTTGATTTTAAAAAATGATGAAAAAATATTAATAGGTAATGATATACCAAATGAGAAACTAAAAGGCATGAGTCTTATTGCCCAACCTTACTATCTGGATAATGTAAAGTTGGGTTTTGTAGGTGTACTTGGGCCTATGAATTTAAATTATGAAAATGTAATCTACACACTGGATTTATTGAGCAAAAAAATAGAAAAACTTTTTAAACAAGGGAGGTAGTAATGAATGATAAAAATAATATCACAGAAAATTTACAAGAAAATCAAGAGTTGCAAAATAATAATATAGAAAGCAAGGAAACAGATCTAAATCAAACCCAACAGGAGACAAAAGACGAATTGTCAGAATTAAAAGAACAATTAGAAAAACAAAAAGATGCATATTTAAGGTTATTGGCTGAGTTTGATAATTTCAGAAAACGCACAGAAAAAGAAAAGTTTGAAATTGCTGATGTTATAAAGGGTTCAGTAGTAAGAGATTTTTTGCCAATTTTGGATAGTCTGGAAAAAGCATATGAAGCTTGTGTAAATGATGAATCAATAAGATCTGGCATTGAGCTTGTTATAAAAGCGTTTAAACAGCTTTTGGAAAAGTACGAAATAAAGGAAGTAGATACTGAATGCGAGTTCAATCCAAATCTTCATGAAGCTTTAATGATTGTAGAATCAAATACGCCGAATAAAATTGTTCAGGTTTTTGAAAAAGGTTATACTTATAAGGATAAATTGCTTAGACCGGCAAAAGTTTCGGTAGGTAAATTGAATAATAATGACAACAATACAAATGAAGATAAAAATGAGGAGGTATAATTTATGGGAAGAGTGTTAGGTATAGATCTTGG
>JBAMLT010000052.1:0-12010 GCA_039793425.1 Caldisericota bacterium | reverse complement strand
AATAAATGTTTCGCAGTTAGAAGATAATATACCACTCATAAAAATTTCAATTTTCCCATCAATTTTACTATTCAATGATAAAAAAAGAGATTTTCCTAAAATTTTAGAAAATAAAATGTTTGGTTTTTCTATACTATTATTGCCATCATTTAAGATAATATTGTTTTCATTCCCAATCATTATATTTTTTGAAAATCTATTTTTTATATTACTTTTTTCTTCAAAATATATTGCATATTTATTATTTAAGAAATTATTTTCATTTATTAAATTTCCATTAGATCCATTAAAAAAACTTATAGAATAATCATTTTCACTAAAAATATTATTATAAATATTATTATTTGATGATGAAAACTCAAAAGATATACCTTTTTTATTTTTACTGAATTCATTTTCATAAATTAAAGAACCTGTTCCATAATAAAGGTGAATTCCATTTATATTATTCATAAATTTATTTTTATAAATATCATTCCTCTGATTGAAACTATCTCTTAAAAATATTCCATCCTCATTATTTTCAAATATATTATCGTGGATTTTGTTTCTTAAAGAGTTATAAAAAACCCTAACTCCTGTTTGACAATTTCTAAAATTTGAATTTTGTATCTCATCGCTTGATGAAAAGTAGAATCTAACACCAAAATTTATCTTTTCAAATGATGAGTTATCAACAATATTATTATTAGAATAATAAAAATATACTCCATAGTTTAAATTTTTAAAATTTATATTCTCTATTTTTACACTATTTGCCTTAAAAAGATGAATTCCTGTATTTCCATTTTCAATTTTAATATTTTTAATTACACCTTTTACGCTTTCAATTCTTATATAATCTGTATATTTAAAATTCTTAAGACAAATTCCATTTATTTCAAAATTATCATATTTAAATCTAAAAAAGGAATCTGATGTTATATATGAACCATCAAGAATTATTTCAGGTCCATCTGAATTTAAATCTCCATATTTTTCTGTTTGAGATAAACCATCAATTATTATCTTTTTATCAATATCAGGTAAATTACTCCTTGGGGTAATGATCCAGAATTTTCCATTAAAATTTTTGTCTTCCTTGGGAATATTAAATTTGATAATTCCTCCGCTTTCTAATGCCTTTTCGAGTGCCCATATAAATGAACCATCGCCAGATGGATTTGTATTTGTAACATAAACTTCCGTTGCTCCAATTGATATGCTGATGTGAAAAAAAATAGATAAAATTGTAAGAAAAATGAATATTTTTTTCATAAGTTTCTCCTTTCTAAAAACTCCATCCTTTATTTTACAATAAAACCCTATAAAATAAAAAAAGCCCCGAAAAAACGGGGCTTTTTAAGAAACTTCTCTATATTAAGAAAGTTTCTTTACATTCTTAGCTTGTGGACCCTTCTTACCATCCTGCACTTCAAACTCTACTGGATCTCCCTCTTTTAAACTTTTAAAACCTGAACCCTCAATGGCAGTGTAATGTACAAAGACATCTTCTCCGCCATCGTCTCTTGTAATAAACCCATAACCCTTTGAAGAGTCAAACCATTTTACTTTACCTTTAATCATGCTAATGTTGCCTCCTAAATTTATTGTATAGTACCATTTAGGTACTCTTGAAGCGTATCACAATTTAATGTTTTGTCAAGTATGTAAACTTCCTTGTTCTCTTTGTCTCGAGTGTAAAATAGAATGCTGAGGGATCAAAATCCTTAATAAACTTCTCAAATTTAACTAAGTCTTTCCTTTTAATAGTTACATAAAGAATATCTTTTTCTCCTTTAAAGCCCTCACCCTTAACTGTAGTTACAATATAACCAGCTTCCCTCAGTTTATTTGTTATTTCACCATTACATGTGGAAGGAATCACAACAAAAGTTTCAAAGCCAACCCCTACTCTTTCATCAATCACCATTCCGATATAATTGCCAACTGCAAAACCAAGGGCATAAACTGATAAATTTAAAAAATTATCCAATCTTTGTAGTACTAAATTTAATCCATAAACATATAATATTGTCTCCATAAAAGATGTTAAAAAGGTTAAAAATTTTTGACCTTTGATCATGAGAATTGTTCTATAACTTGAAATAGTTATACCAACTACTCTTATTGAAAAAATAATAATTGCAACTTTTATTACTTCAAAATTCACTCTTCCTCCTTAATGATATAATTTATTTATGAAAAAGATTATAACTCTTTTAATCATTGTTTTAATATTTTATTTATTTATCTTTTTTATGTCAAGAGATAGTAAAGATGAATTTATATTAGGAACAGGATGGAAATATTTTAAGATAGAAACAAAAAAGGAAGAAAAAGAAATTTTAATTGGTAAAATAAATAGTGAAGAATTTATTTTTTATAAGAAGTTAAAGATATATCCAGAAATTAAAGGTATGCTTTCTTATGATTTAAAGAAAAAACTAACTCAAGTAGATACTAATAAACCTTTTACAAGAGAAGTTAGTTTAATTTCACAGAATAAAGAAGGTAATATTTTTGTAAAAATTGATTATGAAATAATTAAAGGAAATGCTATAAATTATATTTTTAATTTACCAGTTAGAATCGAAGAAATAGAAATTGAAAATCCTATTGAAATAGTTGAAACATATATAGAATAAAAAAATATTTTTAGATAAAATAAAATTGGAGGTAAAAGATGGAGGTAAAGGTAATAAAATTAAAAAATCCTCATGAATATAATGTTATTATTGGACAATCACATTTTATTAAAACAGTTGAGGATTTATATGAGACATTAATTACTAATTCACCATCAATTAAATTTGGAATCGCATTTAATGAGTCATCAGGACCAAGATTGATAAGGTTTGCTGGCAATGATGATGAACTAATTGAACTTGCAAAAGAAAATGCTTTGAATATTGGCGCAGGACACTTATTTATAATTTTTTTAAAGGATTCTTATCCAATAAATGTACTAAATAGAATAAAAATGGTTCAGGAGGTAGTTAATATTTTTGCAGCAAGTTCAAATCCACTTGAGATAGTAGTTCTTGAAACTGATCAGGGAAGAGGAGTTTTGGGAGTTATTGATGGTGGTTCACCATTAGGTTTTGAAAATGAAGAAGAAATTAATAAAAGAAAGGAATTATTAAGGAGAATTGGCTATAAATTATGATTATTGAGGAATATGAGTTTGGAAGAATGAAAATAGATGGTAAAGTATATAAAAAGGATTTAATTATACTACCTGATAAAATAGTTGATAACTGGATAAGAGAGGAGGGCCATTTTCTTCAAATTCAAGATCTTTTTGAAATTTTTCAAACTAAATTAGATATTTTGATAATAGGAACTGGTGCTTATGGATTAATGAAAATTTCAGAAGGTTTAATTAAAAAATTGAATGATATTAAATTAGATTATTTCATATTAAATACTTTTGATGCGGTTAAAAAATTTAATGAAACTAAAAATAAAATAAAGGCAGGTGCTTTTCATTTGACATGCTAAAATATTTTTTATTTATATTTATTAAAATTTTAACTTAAAAAGGAGGTAAAAAATGTATTATGTTATTTACAGGGATAGGTTAAAAGAAGGTAAAACCCTTGATGATTTTAAAAAATGGCTTGATGAGTTTATGCCTATCCAGAAAGAGTGGGGTGCAATTGATTATAATGTTTATAAACCACTTTATGGTGAGGCAAATATTTTTTATGTAAGGTACACAGTCGAATCACTCGATAAATGGAAAAAAGGAATGGAATCACCAATGGGAAAGGCATTGATTGATGCGATAAGTAAAATTATTGATATTGCTCATGTTGATGTGGAGGTAATGGAGAAAATAGATATATAGGATAAACGAATGAGTAAATATATTTTTGTTACTGGTGGGGTAATGTCCTCACTGGGCAAGGGCATTATTTCATCTTCAATAGGATTAATTTTAAAAAATATGGGTTATAAAGTATCAATGTTAAAATTTGACCCATATCTTAATGTAGATGCTGGTTCAATGAATCCATATCAACATGGAGAAGTATTTGTAACAAAAGATGGAGGGGAGGTTGATCTTGATATTGGTCATTATGAAAGGTTTTTAAATGAAGATCTATCTAAATTAAATAATGCAACAAGTGGAAGTATATATAAAACAATAATAGAAAAAGAAAGAAAGGGTGATTATTTAGGTCAAACAATACAGGTTATACCTCATCTTACAGATGAAATAATATTGAGAATAAAAGAACTTATTAAAAAAGATAATAGCGACATAATTATTGTTGAAATTGGAGGAACTGTTGGTGACATTGAATCACTTCCTTTTTTAGAAGCAGCAAGTGAATTAAAAAATGAAGAAAAAGATGTTTTCTTTTTTCATGTAACTTATGTGCCATATCTTGATTTAACAGAAGAATTAAAAACAAAACCAACTCAACACTCTGTTAAAGAATTAAGAAGTATAGGAATTTATCCTGATATTCTTTTTTTAAGAGGTAAAAAGGAGCTAAAAGAATCAGAGAAAGATAAACTCACAAGATATCTTGGAATTCCAAAAGATAGGATTATTTCAGTTATGGATTTACCATCACATTATTTAGTTCCAGAACTTTTAATAAAATTTAAAATAGAAAAAATTTTAGAAGAGTTATTTAATGAAAAAAGAAAACTAAATATTGAAAATTGGTTAAATTTTACATCAAAATTAAATAAAGGTGAAAAAATAAAAAAAATTGGTATTCTTGGAAAATATATTGAATTAAAAGATGCTTATATATCTTTAAAAGAAGCATTGATTCATTCACAGGTTGAAACAAACACAAAAATTGAAACAACTTGGATATCATCAGAAGATTTAGAAAATTTAGAGAAAAATATAAATTTGGTTGATGGTGTAATTATTCCTGGTGGATTTGGAAAAAGAGGAATAGAAGGAATGATTGAAGGCGCAAAAATTTGTAGAATCAGTAAAAAACCACTTTTAGGTTTATGTCTTGGTCTTCAAATAATAATTATTGAATTTTTTAGAAATGTAATTGGTTTTTCTGATTCTAACTCAATTGAATTTGATGAAAAAACTCCTAATCCTGTTATTGATCTTCTTTCTTCTCAAAGAGATATAAAATTTCTTGGTGGTACAATGCGTCTCGGTGAAAGTGAAATAATAATAAATGAGAATACAAAGGCATATAAAATTTATAAAAAGGGATTTATAAAAGAAAGGCACAGACATAGATATACATTTAATCTTTCTTATCTTTCTATTCTTGAAAAAAATAGAATTTTTGTTTCAGGAAGAAGTAGAGATGGAGAGGTTGAAATTGTTGAACTTATGGATCACCCATTTTATATAGGTGTTCAGTTCCATCCAGAGTTTTCTTCTAAACCACTTTCTCCCAATCCAATTTTTTCAAGTTTCATTAATTCTTTGTAAAAAGTCAGTAAAATAATCAGGAAGAGGTGTCTCAAAAGATAATTTTTCGTTTGTTCTTGGGTGATTAAAAATTATCTTCTTAGCATGGAGTAACTGCCCTTTTAAATCTGAATTATAAACTCCATAAACTCTATCGCCAACAATAGGATAACCTATAAAAGAAAGATGTACTCTAATTTGATGAGTTCTTCCCGTTCTTAATGAAACCTCAAGAAGGGTGTAATCTTTATATCTTTTAATAACCTTATATTCTGTTATTGATTCCCTTCCTAAAAATGATGGTTTAACAAATTTTTTACTTCTGAAATTTTTAGTTAGTGGTATTTCAATTATACCTTTATCTTCTTTTAAAACTCCTTTGACAAGAGTATAATATATTCTTTTTATTTTTCTTTCTTTTAAATCATTAGATAAAATTCTATGTGAAAAATCATTTTTAGCAACAAGAAGAAGCCCAGAAGTATCTTTATCAAGACGATGAATAATGCCTGGTCTTAAAATACCTCCTATTCCTGATAAATTTTTTGAATAATAAAGAAGAGCATTTACAAGAGTACCTTCTTTTTTGTTTCCAGCAGGATGTGTTAACATTCCCTGAGGTTTATTTACAACTATTATGTCGTCATCTTCATATATTATCTCTATATTTAATTTTTCTGGTTTTAAATTCAGTGACTCTGGTTCTTTTAAATTAATTTCAATAACATCATTTAGTTTAATTTTATATGATGGTTTTTTATTTATTCCATTCACTGAAACGGAGTTTTCTTTTATTAATTTTTTAATAAACTCTCTACTGAATGATGGGAGGTTTTCTTTTAAATAGTTATCCAATCTTACATTCTCTTCTTTTGATATTAATTTTATATATCCTGTTTCCATAAGAAAATAAACATAAGAATAATTCCAACTGTTATATATGAGTCAGAAAAATTAAAAACTGGAAAATTTTTTACGCTGATAAAATCTATAACATAGCCATAAATTAATCTATCAATTAAATTTCCCAAAATGCCTGAAAAAATCAATGAAAGATTGAATGTTATAAAAATAGTTTTTGGATTAATTCTAATAAAGAAATATAAAAGTAAAATAATTGCAATGAAAGAAATAATTATGAAAAAAAATTTACCATCTGGAAATATTCCAAAAATTCCACCCCTATTCTCAACTTTTTCAAATTTTAAAAAATCTTTAAAAATATGAATTGTTTTTTGAGAATTTAAATTTTTAATAACAAAATATTTTGAAATTCTATCAAAAAAAATAAGAATTGATGCAAAAATTATAAAATATAAAGTTGAATATAATTTCATAATATTATGATATCAAATTATTCTATTAAATTTTTAATTATCTTTTTAAAAATATCTTCTTCAAATGGAATATTGATGATTTTTTCTTTACTTTTTTCTCCTGACAAAATTTTTATTCCCTTTACTTCAAAAATTTTTTCTAAAAATTCTATGAGTTCTTGATTTGCTTTGTTATCAATTGGTGGTTTTGATATTTTAACATAAAGAATATTTTCTTTATAATCTTTTATTGAATTTTTCTTTGAGTTGGGTGTAACCTTTACTTTTATGTTCAAAATTATAAAAGGGGAGGAATTATCCTCCCCTAATTATTATTTTACTGCGTGACAGGCAACAAAATGCCCTGGTTTTATCTCTCTTTGCTCTGGAATTACTTCCCTACAAATTGGCATTGCTATTGGGCATCTTGTGTGAAATACGCAACCTTTAGGTGGATTGATTGGTGAAGGTATATCTCCCTGTAATACTGCTCTTTCCTTTTTTATTTCTGGATCTGGAATTGGAACAGCAGATAGAAGTGCCTGAGTATAAGGATGAAGTGGATTATCAAAAAGTTCGTCATTTGCAGCAATCTCCATAACTTTTCCAAGATAAAGAACAACAATTCTATCACACATATGTCTTATAACTGCCATATCATGAGCAATAAAGAGATATGTAAGATTTAATCTTTCTTGAAGTTCATTTAAAAGATTTATTACCTGTGATTGAATCGAAACATCCAGAGCAGAAACTGGTTCATCACATACTACGAATTTTGGATTTAAAATTATTGCCCTTGCTATTCCAATTCTCTGTCTCTGTCCGCCTGAAAACTCATGAGGATACCTATTGATATATTCAGGTCTTAAACCAACAAGTTCCATAACTTCAACAACTCTATCTAAAACTTCTTTCCTTGTTTTGTAAATATTATGAACAATTAATGGTTCGCCAATAATTTCTGAAATTGGCATTCTTGGATTAAGAGAACCATATGGATCTTGAAATATTATCTGAAAATTTCTTCTTAATCTTCTTAACTCTTCACCTTTAACTTTATTTATGATTCTTCCCTGAAAATGAATTTCACCAGATGTTGGAGGGTAAAGCATTAAAACTGTTTTTCCTATTGTTGTTTTTCCTGAACCAGATTCACCAACAAGTCCAAGAGTTTCGCCTTCAAAAATTTCAAAAGAAACATCATCAACTGCTTTTACATTAGCAATTACTCCTCCAAGAACTCCTCCATGAATTGGAAAATATTTTTTTAAGTTTTTTACACTAACTAAAGGTTCAGCCATCTTATACCCCCATTCCTGGTTTTAAGTAATTCCAGCATTTAACAAAATGACCAGGTGAAATTTCTTCAATTTTTGGTTCTTCCTCTCTACAGATTTTTGTTGAATATGGGCATCTTGGGTGGAAATAGCAACCTTTTGGAAGGTGATATGGATTTGGAACAACTCCTTCAATTATTGCTAATCTTTCACCTTTTACTCTTTTTTTAGTTACCAATGGAATTGAATTAAGAAGACCATATGTGTATGGATGTTGAGGTGATTTAAATATTGTTTTAATATCAGAATATTCAACAATTTTTCCAGCATACATAACTGCTACATTATCTGCCATCTCAGCAATCACAGAAAGGTTATGCGTAATAAGAAGTATTGCCATTCCAATTTTTCTTTTTAGATCTTTCATAAGTTCAAGAATTTGTGCTTGAATTGTAACATCAAGAGCAGTTGTTGCTTCATCTGAAATAAGTAGGTCTGGATTACATGATAGTGCCATAGCAATCATAACCCTCTGCCTCATACCTCCAGACATCTGATGAGGATATTCATCATATCTTTTTTCAGGGTCAGGTATTCCAACAAGGTCAAGCATCTGAATTGCTCTTTTTTTTGCTTCTTCTTCTGTGACATCCTGGTGAACTAAAATTGCTTCACTTATCTGATATCCAACTGTAAAAACAGGGTTTAAGGAAGTCATTGGCTCTTGGAATATCATTGAAATTTGACTTCCCCTAATTCTTCTCATCTCTTCTTCACTTTTTTTTAGTATATTTTCTCCTTTAAACCAGATTTCACCATTAACAATTTTTCCAGGAGGCCAAGGAACAAGACGCATTATAGAGAGGGATGTTACAGATTTTCCACAACCTGATTCTCCAACAAGACCGAGCGTTTCACCAACACTAATTTTTATATCAACTCCATCAACTGCCCTTACAATTCCTTCGTCTGTATAAAAAAAAGTCTGTAAATCTTTTGTCTCAACAAGAATTTCATTTTTCATTGTTTTCTCCTTTATATCTTCAATCTTGGGTCAAGAGCATCTCTTAATCCATCACCAAGGAAGTTAAAAGCAAGAACTGTTAAAAAGATTGCTATACCTGGAAACCATATAAGCCATGGAGCATTAAACATTGCACTTTGAGCATTTTGTAACATATTTCCCCATGATGGTGTTGGAGGCATAATTCCAAAACCTAAATATGATAATGCTGCTTCATAAATTATATTTCCACCAACTCCGAGAGTTGCTGAAACAATTATTGGAGCCATTGTATTAGGAAGAAGATGTCTCCATATTATTCTCGCATTGGATGCCCCAATTGCTCTTGCTGCTTCAGCAAATTCCTGCTCTTTTAAACTTAAATATACACCTCTAACAATTCTTGCATCTGTCATCCAACCAAAAATCGTAATAACAAGAACTATCTTCCAAACTCCACCACCTGGTATAACTGATGCAAGAACAACAAGTAAAGGTAAAACTGGAATAGAAAACATTATATCTGTAAACCTCATAAGTAGGGTATCAGCAATACCACCATAGTATCCAGCCAATGCACCGACAAAAACTCCCAAAATTAGTGCTGAAAAAACGGATGCAAATCCTACAAATAAAGATATTCTTCCTCCATATAAAACTCTTGATAATGTGTCTCTACCAAGTTCATCTGTACCAAAGGGATGTAATCTTGAAGGGGGTTTATATTCACCTACCAATGGATTATCAGGATCAAATGATTCCATATCATTATAATGATATTTTACAAAAAATGGACCAACTAAACATGCTAAAATTATTATTATAAGCAAAACTAAAGAAATGATAGCAAGTTTATGTTTTTTTAATCTTCTATAAACTATTTGCCAATAACTTTCGGCTTTGTAAGTTGTTAATTCACCTTCAGCTTCTCTTGATATTGCCATATTTCACCTCTTTTATGTATATTTAATTCTTGGGTCAACAACTGCATATAAAATATCAGCAAATAAATTACCAAGAATAAGAAGATATGATTGAAGTAAAAGTACAACCATTGCAAGTGGATAATCGTTATTTAACATAGCATTTAGTGTTAATCTACCCATACCTGGAATACCAAAAACTGTTTCTGTTATCATGGCTCCTGAAATTAAACCAGGCAAAGCAAGTCCAAGTAGTGTAATTATTGGAATAAGAGCGTTTCTTAAAGCATGTTTATAAATAACAATTCTTTCAGATAAACCCTTTGCTCTTGCAGTTCTAACATAATCCTGCCTTATAACCTCAAGCATTGAACTTCTTGCATATCTCATCCAAGAACCCATGCTGAAAAGAGATAAAACAACTACAGGAAGTAAAAAATATTTTGCTTGATCGAGCATTCTAACAAGAAAAGGTGCTGTTTCCATGCCAGGAGTCATAACACCACCAATAGGAAGCCAACCAAGTTTTACACCAAATATCATAAGTAAAATAAATGCAAACCAGAAAGTGGGCATTGACATTCCAAAAAAAGCAAAACCAGTAAAAACATAATCAAGTAAACTATATTGTCTTATTGCAGAATATATTCCAATTGGAACAGCAATTATAAATGCAAAGATAAAAGATAATACAGAAAATTTAAGAGTCCATCCAAGAGCATTTTTTACAAGTTCACCTACAGGTCTTCCTCCAGAAAATATTGAAACTCCCCAATTTCCTGTCATCATAGACCAGAACCATTTAAAAAATCTAAGATGAATTGGAAGGTCAAAACCCCATGCATGTCTCATCCTTGCAATATCTTCAGGTTTTATTCTTGGATTTAAAGCATACTGCGCAAATGGGTCTCCAACCATATTTAAAATTATAAATGTAACAAGAGCAACACCAATAGCAAGGGGTATCATTTGTAAAATTCTTCTAATTAAATAATTCTTCAAGTGCTAATCCTCCTCTTTGTAAAATTCCCCCCAAGAAACCCTGGGGGGAATTAATAAAAAATGTTTACCTATTAACCTAATTTACTATTTTTCAAAATACCAGAGTTCAGTGTTATAAGTATAACCAATTGAAGAAGAAACTGTATAATCAAATCCTGCCATTGCGAGATTAGATTTTGGAGTGTAAATATCTGTCCACCAGTTAAGTGGAATCATTGGTATCAATTCATGAATTTTTGCTTGTGCTTTATAATATGCTGTTCTACGAACTGCTGGGTCTACTTCATGTGTTGCAACATAGATATTTTCATCAAGAACTGGATCTCTTATTCCAGTATAGTTCTGACCCTGCCAATTATTCTCTTCTGTTGGAATTTGCTCTGAATGGAAAATGGTATATCCACCTGGATCAAGCGGATCACCACCCCAAGCAAACAAAGCGAGTTGGAACATTCTATGAGTTGCATATGTTCCAAAGAAGTATGATGCTGCTAAGAATTTAAGTGTTAATTCAATTCCAACATCTTTTAAGTTCTTTTGAATAACAGTTGCTTCATCTTTTCTATCCTGTCTTGTTGTTGTTGAAAGTTCAAGAGTTAACTTCTTTCCGTCTTTATATCTATATCCATCAGCACCAAGTTTCCATCCTGCTTCATCAAGAAGTTGTGCTGCCTTCTTTGGGTCATAATTAGGAACCTTTAAAGATGGATCTGTATAGAAGTTATTTGGAAGGAAGAAGATATTTTCAGCAACTCTTCTTGCATTTCTATGAACCTTTTGTACAATTTCAGCCCTATTTATTGCCATTAAGATTGCTTTTCTAACATTCACATCTTTAAGAATAGGATCATCAACATTTATATCAATGTGTTCAAAGAATGTTGATGGAATATATTGGAATGTAACATTTTTGGCTGCTTTTCTCGCATTTTCAGCTTCAGTTGCGCCAAGACCAATTAAAGATACATCAACTGCTCCTGATATAATGTTCATCATAAGGGTGTTTGTATCTGGATACCATTTATAAATGAACTCTTTAGTCAATGGTTTTGAACCAGCCCATCCAAACCAGTATGGATTTGGTTCAAGAGAAATAT
>JBAMLT010000051.1:0-1496 GCA_039793425.1 Caldisericota bacterium | reverse complement strand
CAGCTGCCCACTCCAGCCATTCTTGAAGGTCTGGTCTTATCAGGTATACCTGAAACCTTGTTGCCATTGGCAGCCCCATCCTCTGCACGTACTCATAGTCGCCTATCCTGTTCACTCACCTATCCCTAGAGCCTTTGATATGTCTATGTTTCCTACTCTGCCTTCAAGAAAAATCCTGTAAAATGCTGCCTGCATTGCTGTTAGAGCCATGTTCAGCTCATTAAAGAAATAAACATTGTTTTCTTCACTGTTTGGCTGGATAAATTTCTTGTCAAGATATCATGTGATGCATTCCTGGTGTTTTGAAAAGAAAGAAAAACAATAAACAAGCGGGGAATTTATAATATGGATTATGCTAGTAGTTTCTTTTTTTATTTCTTTGAATATAGAAAAAATAATTGAAAAAAAAATTGTTCATATATTGAATTTTTTTTATGATTAAATTAGAGCCAGCGGATTTTCAAACCATGGTACCAGAAATACCTGTTTTCCTTGGAAATAATACCTGTACTTATTCCATAACCTAAAATCCCAGAATCCGGCCCAGAAAATAACATACCTCACATCTACATGTTTTAAATTTTTACATTTTTCTATATGTTTTAATGCATCATTAATTCTATTTTCCATTCTAATATCAGGATAACATTCATTTGGCGTCAAAATATAAATTGAAGGTTCTAGAATTACCAGTAAAGTATCATAACATCTATAAGTTTTTCTACCATATCTGGGAGGTATAACATTGATATCCGCTCCTTCAAGACGACCTCTACCTATGGGACCAAAAGGTTCACTTATTTTTTTAGCAATTTCTTCATCAGTACCTTTCCAAATTGACTTTTCTTCATTGAAATAATCCTTAAATAAATTTTCAAGATCTTTTAATGAATCAAAAAGGTCATTTATCCTTTCCGGAAGGCTCTCTCTTTCAATGTTGCTATTTATCATGTTCAACACCTTCATCAAAATTTATTTTTACTTTGTTGGGATTTCCATAAATTGGGATTAGATAAATTTCATCAGGATAAATTTTTATGACAAATGTTATATTTTCAGATATGAATTTTTTAAGTTCATTCTCGGTAGGATACTTTTTATACAGGTTATAAAAATCTTCTCTCACATACTTTTTGATTTCTTTTGTATATTCATTATTATCTTCGGACAGCGGGAGATCAACTCTAAAAGAGGCTGTAAAAGGATACTTTATTTCCTTATCTGGCTGAAAAGTAAGAATTGATTTTTCGTTTAAAATAGTAGTTAGCTTTACTACTTTGATGTTCCTATTATTCTTTATTAAATTCTGCAGGTATGATAAGGAAATCAAGTTATTAATATATTCATCCAGATTCATCCTACATACACTTCATTTATTTTTTTCAAATTATTATATATTATATGAGTTTCCAATATTTAAATATTTCTGAGCTTACGGAAGTGTGAAGAGTCCCATTTGATTTGACCATATAAAGCTTACTATTATTTTTATTTTC
>JBAMLT010000050.1:0-1500 GCA_039793425.1 Caldisericota bacterium | reverse complement strand
TACAGGAATGGATACGAGCCAGTTCATAAACCAGACGCAATGAAAAATATTTTTATATACGAAAATCATGAAATAATTATGGAATCAGAAACAATGATAAATAAATTATCTATGCCATTTCCATTAGTTCAATTAAGAAATCAAGCAAAAAAAAATCATAAACAAGTAACAATTATAATTGATAGGCTAATTAATGACTATATTAAAAAGAACAGTAATAAATTTGAAGCTGTTTACGATATTATCCTCAAATTAATGGAGTATAAAATAAATTTAGAAGATCCGGATATAAAGATTATTGAAAAATTTAAAAATGACCTAGAAGATTTAGATCATAGATTTCGTTATATAAATCAATTTATGAATGATCTTCCAATATCTGAGCAAAGAAATGTCTGGCTTAAATACTTTAACCAATCAATATCATTACACCAAAAAATTATGCAAATGACTGTAGATGAAATAATGAAAAAAGATGATTGGTCACAAACAGATGCTTTGTTTAAAGGCTATTATGAATTGTATATTTCTCTTATAAAACAAATTTATAGTGAATTAATTTTAGAAAAAGATGAGGAAAAAACTTTAGCCTTGATTAATTTGGCAAGCATTGCTTTATTGTTTTATAGCAGTATAATATATGGCTATTTTAAAAATAAATTAAATAAAGAAATAATGATAACAAGAATGGCTGAACTTATTGCTTTTGTAAAACCACTAAAAACTTTAAATTATGATAAAAAAACAAAAGATATATTAGAAAAAATTTCTTTGATCCCTCCTGTTAGGAGTTAAGGTTATGCCTGAAATTGAAGAAGGTAAATTTTTAGATACAAATGTTGTTCTTGACATAATATATATTAAAAGGCCTAGGCATGATATCGCATTTAACTTTTATACTAAGTTTAAAAATTATGAATTGTTAATTGAAGAAACAGTACAATTTGAATGTTATCATTTAGCTTTAGAGAGTTCCAGCTTATTCAATAAAAAAATTTTAGAATTTATTAATTTCAAAAAAAATAAAGGAATATTTTGGGATAATCTTAGACCTGATAAAAGAATGGAAATTTTAAAAGAATTTCAAGAAAATTCACAAAAAGATCAAGAGGTTAGTTATTATAAAGAGTTCATTTATGATCTTATAGAAGATTTAAAAGATGACATAATATATATGAATTTACAGGAGATTAAAAATTTAATTTCTGAACTCCCTGTATTTACGACAACTGAAATGAAAAAACAAATATCTTATCGTTTTAGGATTGTTATGCCTAACTATGGTATTGATATAATAAATGGTATTGATATAATAAATGAAACTAAAAAAACAATTAAAGAAATTTTAAATAAAAATCCATTATTCAAAACAAATCAATCAAATGATCGCGACATTTTCATTAATCTTATAATTATTGGATCATTTGGTGATTCAGATAATAACACATATAAAAAAGTGATTTTTTATACTTTTGATCCTGGCTTTAAAAAACCATTTTC
>JBAMLT010000049.1:1078-1505 GCA_039793425.1 Caldisericota bacterium | reverse complement strand
ATTCGAAGGGTAGAATGACCCCATATGAAGTTATTTATCTTGATGAAGTGAAATATAAACAAAAAATAATTAAGACGCGAACGATTTTTACAGATTATGGTACAACTACTGATGCTGTAAAAGAGATACAAATACTATTTGAAAACCAAAAAATATTTGATACACCGAAACCCAAAAATCTTATAAAAAAATTATTAACTCTAACAACAGTTGGTGACGACATCATTCTTGACTTTTTTGCGGGTTCAGGAACTACAGGCGATGCAGTAATGCATTTGAATGCAGAGGATGGAGGAAATAGGAGATATATTCTTGTTCAACTTCCAGAACCTATTGATCCCAAGAAAAATAAAGCAGCATATGATTTTGTGAAAAATGAACTTGGAGTAGAAAATCCGACTATATTTGAAATTACAAAAGAAAGGCT
>JBAMLT010000049.1:0-1068 GCA_039793425.1 Caldisericota bacterium | reverse complement strand
AAAGAAAATAATTGAAAAAGAAAAAGAGATAGATGAAATTAAAGTAAGACTTGATGTAGAAAATAAAGAGGAAGAAATAAGCAATCTACAAGAAGAAATAAGTTTATTAAAAAATCAAGATTTAGGATTTAAGGTATTTGAAACAATTCCAATTTGGGAAGATTATGATTTTAAAGCAGAAAGTTTTGAAAATCAAATAACATTTTTTGATGCGGCGAAACTAAAAGTAGAAGATATACAAGTACTTCTTACTACATGGAAAACGAATGATGGTGTTCCTTTAACTGAAGATTTAAAGGCCGTTGATTTAGATGGATATATAGGGTATTATTATGATACAAAACTATATCTAATGTTTAAAGGATTTGAAACAAAACATTTAAAGAAACTTCTTGAAGAGATTGATGAAAATAAAGAATTTAATCCTGTAACTATAGTGATTTTCGGATATAATTTTGAAAGCAAAACTATGAGAGAGATAAAGGAAAATGTATCATCTTACGCAAATAAGAAGAGTTTTAATATAGATGTTGTAATAAGGTACTAAACATCGGGGTTATTGATATGTTACGATTTAATTTTGAGAAGAATTTGGAGCACCAAACACAAGCTGTGGATTCAACAATTGGTGTATTTAATGGGCTTGATATACAAATAGCAACAGGTCCAGATTCTAAATATATAAACCCTTTTCTTGATAAAGTTAAAGGTTTTAAATATATAGAAAATATAAGGAATATCCAAATTAAAAATGGAATTGAAGAAAATATAAAAAAAGATAGTAATATAATAGATATTATGATGGAAACCGGAACGGGTAAAACTTATACATATACCAAAACAATTTTTGAACTAAATAAGCATTTTGGTATTTTCAAGTTTATAATTGTTGTTCCAACTCTAGCTATAAAGGCTGGAACTATAGATTTTCTAACGTCTGATAGTACAATAGAACATTTTAAAGAACAATATGGGAAAATTATTAATTTGCATGTTGTGGAAAGTCAAAAGAAGATTAAAAATAAAAAAAATACCTTTCCATCAGCAGTTTATAGTTTTGTTAATGCG
>JBAMLT010000048.1:0-1509 GCA_039793425.1 Caldisericota bacterium | reverse complement strand
GCAAATTCCGCAAATAATTTACACTAATATTTCCTCTTGCAAAATCAATTTTATATTGGCTAGTTTTAATATAAAACGGATCATTTAATTGAGGATAATTTCTTGAATATATAACATTATAATTTGTATAAGCCGCATCAACTGATAACATTACACCCCAATTAATATTTTTATAAACGATATTTAATTCTCCTGAAAATGGATTTTTAAATTGTTCTCTTTTAATATTTGCTTTTGTTAAATCTAAAAGATTAAATCCTTTTTCCAATGAATTAATTTTGTAAAAATCATTTCCAACAAGAAGTTGAATTCCAAGAGTTTGTGATTTCAAATTAGAAATCAAAATTAAAACGAGAAGAATTGTAATTCGACTTCTCATAATTATTACCTAATATTTAATGATAAATTTATTATTGGTTGATTATTAATTTTGTCGTATGAGAAACCTAATTTTAATCTTTTTTCTTCATCAATTCCATATTTAAAGAAAATCTGATTTCTATATTCTTCAATTGTTATTACACCATCAGCCCAATCATAAAAAAATCCCGCAAAATTTAATAACGAACCCACAGCAAAAAGTAGTGCATTTTTATTTTGTCTATTTTGTTTGGCTGATATATTAAGATCGATTTTATTGTCTTTATTAAGTAAGTTATATTGATCAACGACAGCATAAGCAACTAAACCATAGCCTAAAGTTCTCATTCCAAATATTGTCCATCCTTTTATTTCATCATTCGTGTAAAAATGTATAAATCCCGGAACAATTGAAGCAATAATAATCTTTGACCAATCAATTTGTTTTTGAATCTTTAAAAATTCATCGTATGTCATTCCTTCCGGAAGTTTTATTATTTGAGAAGCGGAATTTGCTTTTTCTTCATAAATTGAAATTTGCGCATTTGCAATTGAAAAAGTAAAAACAATAAAAATTGTAAAGATGATTTTTCTCATTCCTTTTTATCCAAAAGTTATTTAATTATATTATTTCAAAACATTAGATTCTTTTTTATAAATTAATTTACAATTCTTTTGCAATAAAATATCCACTTTGAATCGCAGAAACTGCGTCACCAATTTTATCTGCATCTCCAATTACATAGTATGGAATTTTTCCTTCTAACTTGTCAATTAAATCTTTATTTGGTTTCATTCCTGTTGCAACAACTATTACATCAACATCATTTATCCAAAAATCATCAAATACATTTTTACTCTTTAACATTACAGATTTACCTCTTACAAGAGATACTTTTTTATTTGTATAAATTAATACATTTTTTTCTTTTAATTTCATGAGATTTAATTTTCTTGTAACCATTTCCATATCGCGAGCAATATCATCAAGAGCTTCAACTATAACGACTTTATTTCCATGATCAACTAAAGTGTTTGCTATTTCAACACCGATTAATCCTCCACCAATAATTAAAACATGTTTATTTTTAGGAAGATTAAACTCATAAAGAATTTCAGCCCAATGATATTCTTTCAATCCATCAATTG
>JBAMLT010000047.1:0-1509 GCA_039793425.1 Caldisericota bacterium | reverse complement strand
AGCCTTTTTCTCCAGCAACATAAATTTCATAAGATAATATAAAATGAGGCGCGTCATAGATAACTTTGAATTCATCAGAAGGTGAAAAATAAAAACTTCTTTGCGTTGTTTTTATGTTTTCAATATTGTAAGTTTTACACTCTAAATAATAAGGAGTTTTATTAAACCAAAATAGTATATCAGGATAGCCCATTGCTTTTTTATGTCCGCTCGGTTCTATTGGAACATCCGCTTTTAACCCTAATGAATTTAATGCATTTCGAACATAAGGTTCTATATCATTCCCCACCTCATTTGGTCTTGGTCTTAAAATTCCTGTTTTGTTTATCTCTTTTCCTGCATTTACTGCAGATTGTTTCAACAATTTTAAAACCTCTTGATGGTCCTGTTTTTTGAAATCAAAAGAAATAACTTTTTTGCTAGTCATTGCTTCAATAACAAGATTAAAAGGTATATCTTTTAATGGTTGAAGCATTTGTTTTATAACATTTTCAAGTTTTTTTGTATATTCTTCGTTATCTGCCATATTTATTTCACCTTTCTAAAAATTAAAATATTTTCTTTTTTCATCACATTATAAAGTCCAAAGATTATTTTATTTATATTCTTGACCAAACTGAATCCAAGATTTTCCATATATTCAATGGTAAATTCTACTGTTTTTACTTCCTGCCCTTGATAAGTAGCATTACCGATAACTATAACAGCATATTTATCAGGTTTTAGCACTCTATACATTTCTTTATATGATTTTTTCATATCTTCGTTATAAAGTTCAACCCTGCTTCTTCCATTCCCTCTTACTCCAATAAAATCATCTCTCATTTTTAAGACATCGTATCCTAAGTCTTTAAGAGAATGAATATCGTTTTGAACATAATCAAGTGCAATTGAGTAAGGCGGAGATGTAATTATTCCATCTACTGAATTACCGGATAATCTTATATTCCTTGAATCTCCAACTTCAATCTTAACATTTCCCAATTTTAAGTTTAGCCTTTCTTTAATCCGAATATAATCTTTTACTGATGCCAACATCAAATCAACATTTTTAAGAAAAGAATTGACAAAATCACGACTTCTGCGCGAATTATCACTTACAGCTAATAACCGCGCCAATATATAAAAATTTTTTACCCTTTCATCTTTTGATAATTTATTTAAAAAATTATAGTAATTCTCATTGGTTTGGAATAAATTGGGAACAATATTTGCTGAAATATCATTCTTTATTTTTTCTATCTCTTCTATAACATAAATTGATTCTGTTTTAACTCTTCCCTGAATAATACAAAGTGGTGAAATATCTATTCCTATGAAATTTATTCCTAAAAGTTGTGCTTCAAGTGCTGTGGTTCCGCTGCCTGAAAAAGGGTCAAGGACAGTATCACCCTCTTTTAATCCTATAATGTTTAGTAATGCTCTGATCATTTGAGGGTGAAATTTACCTTTATATGGGTAAATCCAGTGAGTTAAATACTGATTTACAGACCGGGTTCGATTTGTTTG
>JBAMLT010000046.1:0-1510 GCA_039793425.1 Caldisericota bacterium | reverse complement strand
ACCATTAATAATTGGTTAGAAATTTACCAATACTGACGATATACATTTTCCTTTACCACTTTGAATTTACCCTTTAATTTTCTATATGATTTCATTTTAAAACTTTTTGTTAAACTATTTGCTAACCAAGGATACCCCAATACATATAAAATTATATATAAAATATTCATATAAAAATTACAATTTTGAAATATTTTCAATTTTTCTTGCTACCTCATCATAAGTAATGATTGCACTCAATTGACTTTTGGATATCTTCTCCCTTAATTCTGGATTTTCTATTAGTTTTAGCATTGCTTCTGCGGATTTCTCTATATTTTCTATGGGCACTACTATTGATCCATAATTTTTAAAATAAATTCCACATCCTGCCTCAGATGTTATTAAAGGTAATTCATGAGCAATTGCCTCATTTCTAACTATTCCATAACTTTCCCACCGAGATAAAAGGGCAAAAATTGAAGCATTATTATATTCATTTTCCAAATCATCCCCATATAACCCTCCAGTAAAAAAAACTGAAGCTTCAAGATTATAAGATTTAATTAAATTTTTTAGTTGATCATAATACGCTTGGTCTCCTACAGGTCCAACTACTCTTAATTGCCAATCACTATGACTCATATGAACTTTTTGAAAGCTCTTTATTAGAATATCAAAACCTTTTTGAGCCGTAATTCTACCTACACTCAATATGATTTTTTTCCTAATATATTTATTAATTTTATTATCTTTTGTATTACAACCATTAGGAATTACAACCAACTTTTTTAAAAGTTTTTGCGAAAAATTCAATTTAGACAATTCATTGTATGTACAAGAACTTTCAACAATAATTTTATCGAAAATTAATAAAAATAATAGGAAAAAATAGAAAAGAAATTCCTTGATACCTTTATTTTTAGGATCTCTTTTAATATCTTCTGGATCAATATCAAGTTTTATTAAAAATCTTTTTTCATTACCTTTTTTCTTCATAAATATTTTAGTTTTAAAAAATATTAAAAATTTATAAATTATTACTGAAATAAATGATGATAATGTATTATGTTCTATTAATATAATCGATGGGTCTTCCCTAATAAAAACTTTTAAAGCCTTAACTGATTCCTTAATCGAATAAATTAAGGATCTCAATTTCTTGTATTTTATAATATATTTTGGATTATTAAATTTTTCAGCAAGTTCATATAAATATGAGTTATTAGGATCTAACTCTATTACTTTTATGGAAGGGGGAATATTAGTAGATTCCATCTTTCCTACAATAAGAGTTACTTTATACCCTAGTTTTGTGAATCCAAGAGGTATAGCACCCGGATCTTTCTTCCATTCAACATCAATAAAAATAGACCTTGGCCAAAAAAATATCATAGTTTTGTGTTCAGAATTTTTATCTTTAACCATTTCATTCAAATTATATGTGAAAATTGTTTTTAACTTTCTTAATTTCATCTAACATAAATAAGTTTGTTATTTAATAATTTTTTTGAATTTTTAAAGGACAATC
>JBAMLT010000045.1:0-1518 GCA_039793425.1 Caldisericota bacterium | reverse complement strand
ATGAGGAAATAGGGCAATGGATTCAGGCATTAACAGATCCTCATGAACTGGATCTGATTTTCAGTGAAGTTATAGACAATTATTATATGCCTTTTGTTCAAAGAGGGACATTCACAAATTACAAAGGGATTGAAGGGAATAAAGAAAAATACATCGAGGACACGAGGCCCATATTAGCATATTTGAAAAACAGGCAAAATGAAGGTTTGATTTTTACGGATATAGAGGACTTTAAACTATTCATTAAGGAAAATAATTTACATATAAATATAGATTTTTTCACCATTAAAACAAAGGGTAAAACAATACCTATTACAATTGAAGAGGTCATGGAAAAGGACATCATTAAATGGGCAAGAGAAAAAGGTTTAAGCACTGTAAAAATAAACAAAAAAGCAATCGGAAACACTTTGAATTATTTGGGTTATGAAATTAATTCAATAGATAAAAGAATTCAAGGGCACAAATTCAAAGCATGGTATCCATTAATTATATTGCCCATAAACGGTATTAATAACATCTTTTCTGACATAAACAAAGAAAAATTCAAAGAAAATATTTCATTGAAAGATTTTGAAAATATATATGATGAAACAGATAAATATGATCAGTCCCTTCATGCAGAAAATGTGAAAAAACCCATAGGGACTGAAAAAGTTCAGTATTTTACTGGGTCTGTAAATAGTCAGTCCCGAAAATTGAATTCCTTTTCTTTTAGAGGTTTTGTTGAAAAAAATAATTCAAATCAAAATAGTATAAGAGATAAAATAAAAAATGCTAAAGATATAGAAACGGGCAATTTCGGGACTGACCTCTCAGAAAATCAGTCAAATACTAAAAAAAATCAATCCCTCGACAAAAATCGCAATTTTTCACATGAAGGGACTGAAAAAGTAGAAAAACCTTATGAAAATTTGTATTTGAAATACTTTAAGACCTCAGAATACTATACCAAAGAATTCTTTGAAGACATGGGTATAACATTGATAGATGCCTTTGATTTCGAAAATGAACATTATTACAAATTACAATTCCCAAAAGAATTCAAAGGTGAAAATGCATACAGATTCAGTTCATATTTTTCAACGGAGGCAATACCGATATCCGAGGATGAGTTTGAATCTAAAAAGTTGAAAGGAGGTCAGGGCAATGACTAATGAGGAATGCCCTTTCTTTTTTTCATGCGATGCACCATTATGCCCATTTTACAATTTCAATGGAATTTGGTATGCGGATGAGACAATCTGTAAAAATCCAAAATATTCAAAACTTGATGTAATTAAAAATCAGAAAAAGATCTCAAGGATAAACAAAAAGCATGAGGTTCAAGGAATATTCACTTTCAACATGCTTAACAGACCTTTGAAAATTTACGAAAGTATTTCTGGATTAAATGAAGATCTTGATCTTGAGGGCATAGCAAAAAGTGAAAAGACATGGATCCAAAAGCACAAAGGCATGAGTGAAAAAACAAAACTAAAACTTCTATCGAATTTAGGAAAAGAAAAAACGGAGGTA
>JBAMLT010000044.1:0-1524 GCA_039793425.1 Caldisericota bacterium | reverse complement strand
CACTCTTTCTAAAACATTTGCAATATGATCCCATACGAATTTATCTTTCACAAGATTTTTACCGTTCTCACCTAGTCTTAAGCGTAAAAGGTTATCTTCAGACATTAATTTTACGGTCTTAATACAACTTTCAATTGAATTATATTCATAAATCAGGGAATTTACGTGATCTATTAGTATATCTTTATACTCTTCTATATTCGGTGCAATTATAGGAACGTTTTGTGCCATAGCCTCTAATGTTGAGATTCCAAACGTTTCAAAATTTGCTATCAGGTAAAAAAAGGAATTGTGTAGCAAATAGCGTTTTTCATCCTCATTCACTTTACCAGTAAAGATTATTCTATCATCTACTCCTAATTTCTTACCCAATTCAAGTAATTCTTTTAAATAAATTATATCATCTTTTGGCCCAATGACTACATACTCCAGATCACTGAAATATTTAAGGAGTTGTATCCCGAACTCTAAATTTTTAACTCTATCTACTCTTGCTAATCTAGTAAAATATTTCTTTTTATTAAAACCTAAAAAATCCTTCCTTACATTATTTAGATTGGGTGAAGAAAAGGATTCTTGACTTACACCTCCTGGCAGAATAAAAATCTTATCTAAAGGTATTCCATAAAATTTATTTAATGCGTTCTTTTCAAAACTTGTCATTGCAAAGACTATCTTTGAAATTCTTAAAGCATGTTTTCCTAAAAATTTATTTCTAATTTTATGTTTAGCATATATTTCCTCACCTATAGGTGAACTTACTAAACATTTTGAAGCATGCAAAAAGGATTGAAGAATAAAATTATCCCCATATGAAAATAAATGAATTATCTGAGGTTCAATAATTTTAGGAAAGAAAAGATAGAATGGAAAAAGTGAATACCTTCTAACCTTAACACCATTAATAATTTCATAATGGCTAAGTCTCCCCAAATGATTTGGATTATACATACTGGTATGAACCGTTACATCATGACCTTTCTGTGCCATTTTTTCGGCAAGATTTTTAACTAAATTTTCAGTTCCACCTATGATAGGATGGTATCCGATGCATATATAATCTATCTTCAAGATAAATCACCTCCATTATTTATCATTAAAAAAGTTGAAAAAGTTTGATTCTTAGTATTAGAAAAATTCTTGTTATTCTTTATAAAAAACCCAATGTAACCATATATATTTTTAATTTCAAACTCCCAGAATTTTAATTTATTCTTAATTTTAATGAAACTCTTGTAATAATACCGATGAAATATATATTCAAAATTGATATTATGATCTTCTAGATATTTCGCTAAAATTAAAGCGTTAGTAATAATTTTTTTTATATTAATATGAATCGAAATCTTTTTAATTATAGGAGACGCAACTTTATGTATGAAAAAGATCTTATTCTGCATAGGATTCATATTGATATTTCATTGAAAAATTTAAATGTTTCCCTACATTAATGATTATTTATTTAACTTCGCCATTTGAAAGTACCTCATCATAATTTGCCAAATCAATTTTTTACATCTTTAT
>JBAMLT010000043.1:0-12360 GCA_039793425.1 Caldisericota bacterium | reverse complement strand
TATTAAAAGGAAAACTTTTGAAGTTATAATAGATAAAAATTTATGTAAAAACTGCCTTATATGTTTGAATGTATGTCCTAAAAAAGTTTTTGATCTTGATGAAAAATATGAAATATTTGTAAAAAATCAGGATGATTGTATTGGTTGTAAATTGTGTGAAAATTTATGCCCTGATTTTGCAATTGAGGTAAAAGAATTATGAAGGAATTTTTACAGGGAAATATCGCTGCATCATATGGTGCTATTGATGGTGGAATAGATTTTTTTGCAGGTTACCCGATAACTCCATCAAGTGAAATTCTTGAAATGTTTTCAAAAGAATTGCCAAAATTTGGGAAAATTTTTCTTCAAATGGAAGATGAATTAGCATCAATCTGTGCAGTTGTTGGAGCTTCCTTATCAGGTAAAAAGGCATTAACTGCAACTTCTGGTCCAGGATTTTCTTTAATGCAAGAAGGAATAGGTTATGCAACCATAACCGAAGCACCATGTGTTATTATAAATGTAATGAGAGGAGGCCCTTCAACAGGACTACCTACCAATGTTTCTCAGGGAGATTATATGCAAAGTAAGTGGGGAACTCATGGTGATCATCCAATGATTGTTTTTTCTCCAAAAAATCCTCAGGAATTTTACTGGCTTACAAGAATATCTTTTGATGTCGCTTTCTATTATAGAAACCCTGTTATTATACTTTCTGATGAAAGTGTTGCTCATATGAGAGCAGAAGTCGAAAGAACTCTTCCTCCTTATAATCTAAAATTTAAAGAAAAAGAAAAATTAGATTTACCGTTTAATTTTGAATATGATTTAACTTCTAACCCTTTTATTGGAGAAGGTAAAAAAGTAAGAATAACAGGTTTATTTCATGATGAGACAGGTTTTCCAACTAATGAAAAAAGTAATGTTGAAAAAGTGATGAATCATCTGATGAATAAAATTGAACACAATAAGGAAAATCTTTTTTTATATGAAAGTGATGGTTTAGAAAATGCAGAGATCGCTTTTGTTGGATTTGGAATTATTGGTGGATTAATAAAAGAACTTAAGAATATTTTTGATTCTAAGGGTTTTAAAACTGGTTTTTTTAGACCAATCACATTAAATCCATTGAATGATATTAAAATTATCAATCTATTTAAAAATATTGAAAAAGTAATCGTTATAGAACTCAATAAAGGACAATTATTTCTAGACATAAAGAGAATTTTATCCTGTAATAAAGAAATAAATTTTATCGGCTTTACAAGTGGAGACATTCCAAAAATAGGAGAAGTTTATAAAAAAATAGAGGAACTTTTATGACATATAAAGATTACTTAGATTATTCAAAACTTCCAACGATTTTTTGTCCTGGGTGTGGACTTGGTATTGGTTTAAGAGCAATTTTACAATCTTTTTCAGATTTGAATTTAAAGAAAGAAGACATAATTTTTGTATCAGGAATTGGTTGTTCATCAAGAATTCCTGGTTATGTTGATTTTGATTCACTCCATACCCTTCATGGAAGAGCAATACCCTTTGCAACAGGAGTAAAATTATCACATCCAGAAAAAAATGTTATTGTGATAACTGGCGATGGTGATGGTTTATCAATTGGTGGAAATCATATGATTCATGCAGCAAGAAGAAATATAAATATAAAAGTTTTTCTTTTTAATAATATGACCTATGGAATGACAGGAGGACAGGCATCTCCGACAACTCCATTAAAAAAAATAACATCGACAACTCCATATGGAAAATATGATTCAGATTTTGATTCTGTTGAACTTCTTAAAGGTGCTGGTGCTGGTTTTATCGCAAGAGGGACAGTTTATCACTATAATATGCTTTTGAAAGTAATTAAGGAATCTTTAATATATAAAGGTTTTTCGTTTGTTGAGATTATAACACCATGCCCAACATATTATGGAAGATTACAAGGAATTGAAGATCCAGCAAAATTTTTTATTAAATTGAAAGATTTTGTTTATAGTATAGATCAGAAAGATGTTTTAAAAGAAGAAGAAAAAAAGGACAAACTTCCAATAGGAATATTTAAAAATGAAAGAAGAGAAACATTTGAAGAAATTTATTTTAAAATAGTTGAGGATTTAAAAACAAAATGAGAAAAAATTTTATTTTTACTGGAAAAGGTGGTCAGGGCATAATATTTGTTGCTACTTTATTATCACAATCTGCCATAATCGAAAATTTACATTCAGTTCAAACTCAAATTTACACTGCTGCTCAAAGAGGAGATATATCAAAATCAGAGGTTATTATATCTGATGAACCCATTGATTATCCAAAAATAGAAAATGCCGATTTTTTTATTTCTTTAACAAAAAAATCTTTGATTAAGTTTAAAGAATTAATTCAAGAAAATACTACTGTTCTTTTTGATAATACATTTGAAGATTTAAATGAAGATTTTTTGACAAAAAACAAAATATATAAACTACCTTTTACAAAAATATCTTTAGATATTTTCAATAAAAATGAATATACAAATATTATCTCACTTGGTTTTTTAATAAAATTAACCGATATTATTAAAGAAGATTCAATAATAAAAACATTAGAAAAAATGAAAAAAGATTTTGAAAATAATAAAAAGGCATTTTTATTGGGAATAAATTTATATAAAAAATTATTAGTTGAAAAGGAGGCTTAAATTGTTTGAAAAAATTCATCACATTGGAATTGCTGTAAAAGATTTAGAAAGTAGTATGAGATTTTATGAGGATAAGTTTAATTTGAAGATTTTATATATTGAAGAACTAAAAGAAAATAAAGTAAAAGTTGCAAGTTTTAAGATTGGTGATGTTAATATCGAATTACTTGAACCCACAACTTTTGATTCACCAATTAAATCATTTATTGAAAAAAGGGGAGAAGGAATTCATCATATAGCATATCTTGTGAAAGATATCAATAAAACTTTAAATGAATTAAAAGAAAAAGGTATAACTTTAATTGATGAAAAACCAAGAATGGGTTCTCATGGAACAAAGATTGCATTTTTACATCCAAAAAGTACTTTTGGTGTTTTAATTGAACTTGTTGAAGAATGAAAAGAATATTTTTATTTCTTTTTCTTTTTGTTTTTTCTATACCTTTTATTAAAATTGATAAATCTCTTTTTGTTATTGTTTATAATAAAGATAATGATTTTTTAGTTTTTCCAGTTGCTGTTGGTGATAATCAAACTGAAACAAAAGAGGGTGTCTTTAAAATTACAGGCAAAAGTATAAACCCAAAATGGTTTATTGATAACAAAATTTACCCTCCATATTTAGAAAATAAGGAAAACGCCTTAGGAATAAGATGGATAGGTCTTTCTTGGATTGGTTATGGAATACACGGAACTAACGACCCCCTTTCTATTGGCAAAGATGTTTCTCAAGGTTGTGTAAGACTACAAAATGAAGATGTTGAAATTTTATATGAAAAGGTAAATATAAATGATGAGGTTTTGATTTACTCTTCTCAAATAGATAAAGACCTTTCAAAATCAGTTTCACTTTTATTAAATTTCTATGATTTAAAAAAATTTATAATAAGAGAAAGTAAATAATTTGGAGGAAAAAATGGATTTAAACTTAATAAAAGATTTAGTTTTTGTTGAAGGCGTTTCTGGTTTCGAGTCAAAAATAAGAGAGAGGATAAAAAAAGAAATAGAAAAGTTAAAACCTGATGATATAAAAGTAGATAATCTTGGCAATTTAATTGCAATAAAAAAAGGTAAATCAGATAATTTTATTTTACTTGCTGCTCATATGGATGAACTTGGACTGGTTGTTTCCGCAATAGATGATAATGGATTAATCTCGTTTAAAAAAATTGGTGGAATTGATGATAGAGTTTTACTTTCAAGAGTTTTCAGAGTTTTAGGTTCTAAAGGAGATGTTATAGGAGTTACTGGATTATTGCCACCACACCTAACTACAGATGGTAAAACATCTGAAAGTGTTATTCCCTGGCATGATCTTAAAATTGATATTGGCGCAAAATCAAAACAAGAAGTTTTAGAAAAAGGAATTGAGATAGGAACTCCAATAGTTTTTCAAAAAGAGTTTTATATTAATAATGATTATATTATCTCAAGAGGCCTTGATGATAGGGTTGGAGTGTATATATTGATAAAAATTCTTGATCATTTCAGTAAGATTAAGCCATTTAACAATATAATAATAGCATTCACAGTTGAGGAAGAAATTGGTTTAAGAGGAGCATCAGTTTTAGCAAATAATTTTAACCCAGATTTTGTTATAGCAGTTGATTCAATGTCATCAACAGATATTTACAATGTTCCATCTGTTTATAAAAATTCAATAAATTTAGATAAAGGGCCTGTTATTAGAAAGGTTGATACAAGAATGATTGTTGATGAAGATGTTTTTGATTTTGTAAAGAAAATTGCTATTAAAACAAATATTCCTTATCAAATTGGTGTGAGTGGTGGTTCAACAGATGCAAGTATAATAGAAATAACAAACAAAGGTTTTAAAGCAGTTCCTTTATGTGTTCCAATAAGATATACACACTCAACCGTTGAGATTTGTTCTATAAAAGATATTGAAAACTTAATCTCACTTTGTATAGAAATTATTGAAAATAATATAGAAATTTTATGATTGATCAAAATTCAATTGATGAAATTAAAAATATATACAAAAAAATAAAAAATAAAATAGAAAAAAGATTAAAAGAATTTGAAAATATATGGGAAAGAGGAAATCATGAAGAATTACTTGATGAACTAATATTCTGTATTTTGACACCTCAATCAAAAGCAAAGATGTGCTTTAATGCAGTTGTTGATTTTAAAAATATTGATTATGATTCTAAAGATTTATTAAATTGCCTAAAAGGTGTGAGATTTAAATATAAAAAGAGTGAGTATGTAAAAAATGCACTGAATATTTTTAAAGAAAGTGATTCATTGAAAAAATTAATTAATAATTTTGATTCAGTATTCGAATTAAGAGAATGGATCGTAAAAAATATTAAAGGTTTGGGTTATAAAGAAGCCTCTCATTTTTTAAGAAACATTGGTTTTGGAGAAAATCTTGCAATACTTGATAGACATATTTTGAAAAATCTATATAAAATTGGTATAATTGAAAAAATACCAACATCTTTATCTAAAAATAAATATTTTGACATCGAAGATAAAATGAGAAAGTTCGCAAAAAAAATTAATATACCTTTAGAACATTTGGATTTTGTTCTCTGGTATAAAGAAACAGGAGAGGTGTTTAAATGAAAAAAAAAGAATCAACAACTTTAAAATTAAAAAAAACGTTAAAAGAAAAAGGCATAAGTCCTTCTATACAAAGATTAAAAATATATGAGTATCTATTTTCTCACAGAAATCATCCATCTGTTGATATGATATATGATAATATTAAAGATGAAATTCCAACCTTATCTAAAACAACTGTTTATAATATATTAAAACTTTTCATGAAACATGACTTAGTAAAATCTATTACAATCGAAGGAAATGAATTAAGATTTGATGCTTACACAAAACCACATGCTCATTTTAAATGTATAAAATGTGGCAATATTTATGATCTTGAAATTGATGATGAGATCTATAGTAAAAAAGAGATTGAAGGTAACAAAATTCTTGAACATCATATCTATTTACTGGGAATATGTAAAAATTGTTTGAAAAATAGTAAAAATTGAATATAATTGTAATAATTACAATTTTTATTTTATTTTATAGGAGGTTAATATGTTAGATTTAAATCAGTTTTTTCAATCAGGTGATTGGAAGGGTGAAAAACATGTACCTTATATCGAAGTTAATGGTGAAATAAAAAAAGGAGAATTCTTTAATGTTCATATATTTGTGGGAAAGGAAATTCCACATCCAAATACAACAGAGCACCACATAAAATGGATCTCTTTATATTTTCATCCAGAAGGTGAAAAATTTCCTTATGAGATTGGAAAGGTTGAATTTAATTCACATGGTGAATCAACTCAAGGACCAAATACAAGCACAATTTATACAAACCCAAAAGTTATTTTTTCAATGAAAACTGAAAAAAATGGAAAATTAATCGCTTTTTCTTATTGTAACATTCATGGTTTATGGAGTAATTCCATAGATATTAAGTTTTAATTAGGAGAGGTTGTTATGAAAAAGATGACTGAAAAATTTTTAAATGATGCCTTTGCTGGTGAATCTATGGCTCATATGAAATATCTTATCTTCAGTGATATTGCTGAAAAGGAAGGGTTTTCTAATATTGCAAGATTATTTAAAGCAATTTCTTTTGCAGAACAGGTGCATGCAACTAATCATTTAAGAAACCTCGGTTATATAGGTAAAACAGTCGAAAATATACAAACAGGTATCGATGGAGAAACCTTTGAAATTGAAGAAATGTACCCAGTTTACAACAATACAGCAAAACTACAAGAAGAAAAAGGAGCAGAATTATCAACTCATTATGCACTTGAAGCTGAGAAAATTCATGCCGAACTTTATAAAAAGGCAAAAAATTCAGCAAAAGAAAATAAAGATATAGAAATAAGTGATATTTATATCTGCCCAGTATGTGGTTATACTCATATAGGCGAACCTCCAAATAAATGTCCAGTTTGTGGAGTTTCAAAAGATAGATTCAAAAAATTTTAATATATTAAAAAAAGGAGATTAAATGGATTTAACAGTTTTATTTAAAATAAGTTATGGGCTATATATTATAAGTTCAACAAAGGATGGAAAATATAATGGACAAATAGCAAATACAGTTTTTCAAGTTACTTCAGAACCACCAAGAATTGCAGTTTGTATTAATAAAAATAATTTAACTCATGAATTTATTGATAATAGTAAAATTTTTACAGTTTCAATTTTATCAAAAGATACTCCAATGACATTTATAGGTCAGTTTGGTTTTAAATCAGGAAGAGACATAGATAAATTTCAAGGAGTTAATTATTCTATAGGTGATTCAAAGGCACCAATTATCAAAGATTATACAATTGGTTTCATAGAATTAAAAGTAATTAATCAGATGGATGTCGGAACACATACTATATTTGTTGGAGAAATTATAAATTGTGGAAAATTTAATGATGAAGAACCTTTAACCTATGCCTACTATCATGAAATTAAAAAAGGTAAATCACCTAAGAATGCTCCAACTTATATAAAAGAAAATAAGTAATTTTTAAAATAAAAATAAAGGAGGTATTTAATGAGAAAATTTGAATGCACAGTTTGTGGTTACATTTATGATCCAGAGGTAGGAGATCCAGAAAGTGGAATAGCACCTGGAACACTTTTTGAGGATCTTCCTGAAGATTGGGTCTGTCCAGTTTGTGGTGCTGATAAAAGTATGTTCGAAGAAATAGATTAAAATGAATAATGAAAATGTTCTGGATATTTTAAAAGGTGCCTTACTTCTTGAAATAAGAGGTAAATCATTTTATCAAAAATCTAAAGAAGAAGCAAAAATAGAAGAGGTTAAAAATATTTTTAAACTTATGGAAGAAGAGGAAGAAAAACATATAGAAATTATTAAAAAACAGTTTGAGAATTATACTCAAAAAGGTATTTTTATATTACCAGAAGAGATACCATCAAAATTTAATGTTTCAGATTATGTGATAAGTGAAAAACTTAAAAATGAAATAAAAATAACTGACTATGAATCCCTTGCAATATACCTTGCTATAAATTTTGAAAAAGAGGCTTTTAATTTTTATTCAGAAAAAGCAAAACATGCTGATAATGAAGATGAAAGAAAACTATTAAATTGGTTAAGTGAATGGGAAAAAAGTCATGTTGAATTTCTTTCAAAAATCGATGAAGAATTAAAAGAGAAGATATGGTTTGACAATAAATTCTGGCCACTATATTAACTATTCACAATAATTAAAGGAGATTTATTATGGCGATACTTAAATTAAAAAAAGATATATTTTCAGTTGGTTCAATTGATTGGGATAGAAGATTGTTTGATGAATTGATTCCTCTTCCTGATGGAACAAGTTATAATTCTTACTTAATAAAAACTGAAGATAAAAATATTCTTATTGATACAGTTGACCCAACAAAAAAAGAAGAATTAATTAAAAATTTAAAAGAGTTAAACATTGAAAAATTAGATTATATTATTTCACATCATTCAGAACAAGACCACTCTGGTTCAATTCCATTTATATTAGATATCTACAAAGATGCCAAAGTTATAACAAATGAAAAAGGAAAAGAATTATTGATTTCTCATCTACATATTGATGAAAATAGATTTCATTTGATTAATGATAATGAAATATTAAAAATAGGTAACAAGAATTTTAAATTTATTTTTACTCCATGGGTTCACTGGCCTGAAACATTTGTAACATATTTAATTGAAGATAAAATATTATTTACCTGTGATTTTTTTGGTTCTCATACTGCATCAAGTTCTCTATTTGTTGAAAATGAAACTAAAGCAGAAAATAGTGCAAAAAGATATTATGCTGAAATTATGATGCCTTTTAGAAATATTATTGAAAAAAATCTTGGTAAAATTAAAGATCTTGATATAAAAATCATTGCACCAAGTCATGGATATGTTTATGACAAACCTGAATTTATAATAAATCTATACAAAGATTGGATTTCAGATAAAGTTAAAAACACAGTAGTATTAGTTTATGTTTCAATGCATGGAAGTACAAGAAATATAATCAACTATGTTGTAAAAAGATTGATAGAAAAAGGTATAAATGTTAAGCAGTTCAATTTAACTGATAGTGATTTGGGTGAAATAGCCATTTCGATTGTAGATTCAGCAACAGTAATTCTTGGTACACCAACAGTTTTAACCGGTCCTCATCCTCTTATTCTTTATATCACCTATTTAATGAATGCTCTAAAGCCAAAAACAAAATTTTTAGGAGTTGTTGGTTCATATGGTTGGGGTGGTCAGACACTGAATATTTTAAAAGATATGGTGAAAAATTTGAAAGTAGAATTAATAGAACCTGTTTTAATTAAAGGAGACCCTATTGATAAAGATTATTTGCTATTAGATAATTTTGTTGATATGGTTATTAAAAAACATAAAGATTTAAATCTTTTATGAATAGTTATTCACTTAGTAATATAGTTAAGAAATTTAATAAAAAAAGAAAACCAGAGTGTATAGTAAAAACAATAGAAAATAATGATAAATTTTTAAAAGTTAAATTTACTGGAACCACTGCTTCTTATTCATGTTGTTTTGATGAACATTTTAATGACTTTAGATTTTTACTTAACGATGAATCTAATATTAAAATTAAAATTAAGGATATTAAAAGAAGAAACTTAAATAATTTTTTAGTAACATATAAAATTTTAAAAAAACTAAAAAAGGAGGTTTAAAATGGCATCAGAAAATTTAAAAGAGTTATTAAATCAGGCAATTGCAAGAGAGATACAAGTATCAATTCAGTATCTCTGGCAACATGTTCAGTGGAGAGGAGTTAAACATTTTGCAGTTACTGAGGAGTTGAAGGCAATTTCAATTCAAGAAATGAAGCACGCAGAAGCCATAGCCGAAAGACTTTTTTATCTTGGAGGAATACCAACTACAAAACCAACTCCAATTTTTGTAGGTAATACATTAAAAGAGATGATAGAACAGGATGTTAAAGATGAAGAAAATGCAATGAGTCTTTATAAAAACATAATAAAGACAGCAACCGATGAAGGAGATATTACAACAAAGAAAATATTTGAAGATATTTTAAAAGATGAAGAAGAGCATCATGATACTTTCACTTCTTTACTTGAGGAGATTTGAAAAAAATATCAACTGAAGATTTAAAAAAATTAATTCAATTTCAGACATTCGAAATAACAGAACATTATTTTTATAAAGAATTATCAAAGAGGGTAAAAGGTAAAAATAGGGGGGTGTTAGAAAAAATTTCTTTAGATGAATTAAGACATCATAATATAATAAAGAGTTTTACAAATTTAGAAGTTAAGGAAAACAAATTTTTCATCTTCAAAAACCTAATTTTAACAAAAATTTTTGGTTTAACATTTGCTATAAAATTGATGGAAAATGGAGAAGAAAGAGCACAAAAAAATTACGAAAGTTTAATTAATAATCTCGAAGAAAATGAAAAGGAAATTTTCAAAAAAATATTATCAGATGAAAATAACCATGAAAATGAACTTTTAGATTTATTAGATGAGGAAAAAGTAAATTTCATTGGTTCAATTGTTTTAGGAATAAATGACGCACTTATTGAATTAACAGGGGCACTTGCTGGTTTAACTTTTACTCTAAAAAACTCTCCTTTAATTTTTGTGGTTGGATTCATAACAGGTTTCGCAGCTTCCCTTTCTATGGCATCTTCTGAATATTTATCAAAAAAAGCAGAAAAAGACGAAAGTGCATTAAAAGCAAGTATTTATACTGGAATTACATATATAATAACTGTAATATTTCTTATATATCCATACCTTATCTTCAAAAACTATTCATTTGCCTTTATTCTAACTTTAACTATGGCTCTTATAGTTATATTTATAACTTCATTTTTTATTTCAACTGTTAAGGACATGCCCTTTAAAAATAGATTCATAGAAATGGCATTTTTAAGTTTAGGTATCGCATTTGTATCATTTATTTTTGGTTATCTTCTTAGAATTTTATTTAAAGTTGAGGTGTAATATGGATAAGAAAATTATAGATCTATTGAAAAAAGTGAAAGACCCTGAAACTTCATCTTCAATATATGACCTTAATCTTGTTTACGGTTATACTCTTTATGATGATTCTATAGATATTTTTGTAAATTTTCAAGGCAACACTCCTTCGTGTTTTTTCTGTAAGGCGATTGCATGGAATATAATAGATAAAATTTCTAATGACTTAATAGATACTTTTAAAAATAATGGTTTTAATAAAATAAGAATACTTGAGGCAACAAATCCAAATATATTTTATAAAATTTATCCATAGAGTTTAATTTTTAAGAAAAAAATTATATAATTATAATCTGTTATGAAAAGAAGAAAAGGACTTAATAAGTTTTTAAAAGTTTTACTTATAATATTTATTATCTTTCTTATAATTTCAGGATTTATCTCAATATATGTATATAAAATTTATAAAGAATATGCTGCTGCTCTTCCAAATATTAAAGATATACAATATGAACCACCAGAATCATCTGAAATTTATGATAGAAATGGAAATTTAATAAAAACAGTTTATTTTGCTGAAAATAGAATAATGGTTCCTTTAAGTGAATTACCAGAACATTTTATAAATGCATTAATTGCAAGTGAAGATGAAAGATTTTATTCACACAAAGGTGTTGACTTAAAATCTTTAATAAGAGCGATGATTATAAATTATAAAGAAAAAGCGATAGTTGAGGGTGGTTCTACAATAACCATGCAACTTGCAAGAGAACTATTTTTAAGTAAAGAGGTAACCTTTGAAAGAAAAATAAAAGAGATGATTCTTGCTCTCCGTCTTGAAAGAATATATTCAAAAGAGGAGATATTAACCTATTATGTAAATCAGGTATTCTTTGGTTCAGGAGCATATGGAGTAGAAGCAGCAGCAAGAAGATATTTTGGAAAACATGCAAAAGATTTAACCTTATCTGAATCTGCAATGCTTGTTGGGATTCTTCCATCACCAAGTGTATTTCCACCAACTATAAATTTTGATCTTGCAAAAGAAAGGCAAAAGATTGTTCTTGATAGAATGGTAAAGAATGGTTTTATAACAGAAGAAGAGGCAAAAAAAGCATATGAAGAAGAAATCATCTTAAAAGAGTATAAAGAGGACATATCAAACGATCCTAATGGTTGGTTTATAGATTATGTAAAGGATAGAGTAAGAGAAATCTTAGGAGAAGAGATTCTTTATAAGGGTGGTCTTAAGATATATACAACAATAGATCCGGACTTACAGACTTTAGCATTCACATCATTTAATAAGGTTATAGAGGATAATATAAAGGCAAAGATATTCTCAGATAAAAAGGATGAACTTGGAGTAAGACAACCTCAAGGAGCAGTTGTTGTTCTTAATCCAAAGACAGGTGAAATACTTGCAATGGTTGGAGGAAGAGATTATTCTGAAACACAGTTTAATAGGGCTCTTGCATTAAGAAAACCTGGTTCATCATTTAAGATATTTGATTATACTCCTGCTATTGAAAATGGTGTGGTTACTCCAGCAACAATTTTATCTTCAGAATATATTAATATAGATGGCTGGACTCCAACTGAATGGACAGAAGGATATCTTGGAAAAATGACAGTGAGGAATGCTTTAGTTTATTCTTCAAACATCTGTGCAGTTAAAACTGGAATAAGAACCGGTCTTGATAGGGTTG